>JACQDQ010000106.1 GCA_016201015.1 Pseudomonadota bacterium
CGGACGATTATTACGACGCCGCCTGGCGGCGCGAGCCCGGCGGCGGCACGGTTCTGATCAACGGCATCCACGACATCGACTGTCTGCGCATGCTGTGCGGCGAGATCGACAGCGTTCAAGCCTTCGCCGCAAGCGCGGCACGCGCCTTTCCGGTGGAAGACACCGCCGCGGCGGCGATTCGTTTCGCCAGCGGCGCACTCGGCACCGTCACCATCTCCGACGCGGTGTCCACGCCGTGGAGCTGGGAATGGGGCTCGCAGGAGAATCCCTTCTATCCGCACGAAGCGCAGAACTGCTATCTGATCACCGGCACCAAGGGATCGCTCGCGGTGCCGACCCTGGAGCACTGGTGGCACGAGCCGGGTCAGGGCTGGGGCGATCCGCTGACGCGGCGGCGCCATCCGGTCAAGCCGGCCGACGCGTATGTCGAGCAGATGCGCAACTTCGCCCGGGTTATCCGCGGCGAAGAACAGCCGATCGTGAGCGGCGCGGAAGGCGCGCGCACCCTTGCCTGCACCCTTGCCATCATCGAATCGGCCACGACTGGCCGGCCCGTGCGAATTGACGATTTCCTGAAGCAGGGCTAACCATGCGAATCGACGGGACGGGAACAACATGAGCACCGACAACATTCGCGCCGCCTGCGTCATGGGCTGGCCGGTGGCGCATTCGCGCTCGCCGCTTATCCATGGCTATTGGCTGAAGCGCCACGGCGTCAAGGGCGATTACCGCCGCGAGGCGGTGACGGCCGGCGACTTCCCGGCGTTCCTCAAGAGCCTTGGCGAGCGCGGCTATGTCGGCGGCAACATCACCCAGCCGCATAAGGAAATGGCGCTGAAGCTGACCGAGCCTGACGAGCGCGCCCGTGCCATCGGCGCCGCGAACACGATCTGGATTGACAACGGCAAGCTGCGCTCGACCAATACCGACGTGATCGGCTTTCTGTCGAGCCTCGACGTGGGCGGCCCCGGCTGGGACAAGAACCTGATGGATGCCGTCGTGCTGGGCGCGGGCGGCGCCGCGCGCGCCGTGGTCTACGGCCTGGTCGAGCGCGGCGCGGAGCGCGTGCATGTGGTCAACCGCACGATCGCGCGCGCCGAGGTATTCAGCGAACGCTTCGGCCCACGGGTCCACCCGGTGGGATGGGATGCCATGCCGCGGCTGATCAAGGACGCCGGCCTCATCGTCAACACCACGTCGCTGGGCATGACGGGCAACCCGGAGCTGCCGATCGACCTTTCCGGCGTGCGCGACGACGCGGTCATCGGCGAGATCATCTACGTGCCGCTGAAGACGAAGCTGCTGCAAGCCGCCGAGAAGCGCGGGCTTCGCCATTCAGACGGGCTTGACATGCTGCTCTATCAGGCGGTGCGCGGCTTCGAGCTGTGGTTTGGCGTCAAGCCGACGGTAACGCCGGAGCTGCGCCAGATCATCGTCGACGAGCTGACGAAGAAGAAGTGATCCCATGAAGAAGAAGATCGTCGTACTGAACGGGCCCAACCTGAACCTGCTCGGCGTGCGCCAGCCGCATATCTACGGGCATGATACGCTCGCCGACATCGAGGCGCGGTTGCGCGCGCGCGCCGCGACGCACGGACTCGATCTCGACTTTCGGCAGAGCAACAGCGAAGGCGAGCTTGTCACCTGGATTCAAGAGGTGCGGGAGAGTTGCGCCGGCATCATCATCAACCCCGCGGCTTACACGCACACCTCGGTGGCCATCCTCGACGCGCTGCTCACCTGCGAGGCGCCGATCATCGAGCTGCATCTTTCAAACCCGCACACGCGCGAGGAATTTCGCCATCGTTCGTTCGTGTCGGCGGCGGCCAAGGGCGTGGTCTGCGGCTTCGGCGCGTACGGCTACGAGCTGGCCTTCGAGGGTCTTGCCAAGCTGGTCAAGACGGCCGCGAAGAAATAATCCTCAGCGGTACGCCTCCGGGTGGGCGCGCATCCAATCGGCATACTCGGCGATGCCGGACTCCAGCGTGTGCGCGAGGCTGTAGCCGATGTTTTCCTGAAACCGGCCGCCCGCAAGTGGGCCGCGCATCTTCGTAAAGGCGGTCCAGGGTTCCGTGCCGGGACCGAGCTCGATCAGGGCGCCGGGAACGGCGCGCCGCACGGCCGCGGCCACCTGGCCCGCGCTGAAATTCACGCCCGGCCCCAGGTGATAAACGTCGAAATCGAGTTGCTTTGCGCGGCATGCGGCCAGCAAGCCGTCCGCGGCGTCGCCGACATAGGTGAAGCTGGCGGCAAAGTCGGCGCCGCTCGGATCGCGGCGCGGCCTGCCCGCAAGCGCCGCACGAAGGAATGTCGGAATGGGGCCTCGCGCCGGCGAGTCGGTCGCGACGGGGGGACCGTATACCCATGATATGCGCACCACCGCGGCCGAGAGATCGAATTGCGACCGATACATGCCGACGAGCAGCTCGGCGCAATGTTTCGTCGTCGCGTAAATGTTGACGGGCGATGGCGGCACATCTTCAAGGATCGGCGAGTCGGAGCTCGTTTTCTGGAACACGGACCCGGTGCTGACCAGCACGAAGCGCCGCCACCGGCGCTGGCGGGCCGCCTCCAAAAGGTTGGCGGTGGCGCCGATATTCGCCCGCACCGCGAGGAGCGGCTGCGGGCGTGCATAGGCCTCGTTCGATATCGCCGCCAAGTGGATGCAGGAATCGATATCATGCTCGTCCGCCAGCTTGTCGACGGCCGCCGGATCGGCCAAATCGCACGCGACCCATACTGCGTTGCTGCCAAGGGCTTTTGCGTCGTCAGACCGGAACGTGTCGCGGTATTGCGCGATCACATGTTGGCCTGCGGCCGCGGCGCGCCGCGCCACCCAATAGCCGACATGCCCCATCGCACCTGTCACAAGCAGCGCCATTGTGTGTGCTCGGTCGTCAAAATTGATGGGGGCGTGTTAGCCGAGCGCGGTGACGGTCCCCGCGCCGGCCCGGCGTGGCCTTCAACTGTCAGGTAATTGCGCGATCAGTACAAGCGGCGTATCGATGCGCCGGCCACTGAGCTGTGATCCACCGGCCGACGTAAGATCGCGGGCGAGGCCATGGTGATGAATTACGGCATCTTGATCAATTCCTTGGCGGCGGACCCGGGCGGCGACATGATCGAACCGGTCCAACGGCCGTGACAACGGCGCATCGGATCCGGGGCCGAACAAAGTGACGCAGGTGGACATGACTTGCAGCCGGGGTTGAGCATGCAGATCGATGCGCACCAGCACTTCTGGCGAGTTGATCGCGGCGACTATGGTTGGTTGACGCCGGCGGTCGGGCCGATTTATCGCGATTTCGGGCCGGCGGACCTCCGGCCGCTGCTCGCGCGGCACGGCATCGCCAAGACCATCCTCGTTCAGGCCGCGCAGACGGTGGCGGAAACGGAGTTCCTGCTTTCGATCGCGAACGATGCACCCTTCGTCGCGGGCGTGGTCGGCTGGGTCGACTTTCCCGCGCGTTCCACGGTCGCGGCCATTGCGCGGTTGGCGGAGAATCCATTGCTCGTCGGCTTGCGCCCGATGGTGCAAGACATCGCAGACGATGATTGGCTCTTGCGGGCCGATCTTGCACCGGCCATCGATGCGATGGTGCAGCTGGGGCTCGTGTTCGATGCCCTGGTGCTCCCCCGCCATCTGCCGCGGCTGCTCGTCCTACTGGACCGGCACCCGGGCCTCAGGGTGGTTCTCGACCACGGGGCCAAGCCGTTCATCCGCGACCGGCGGCTGGATCCCTGGCGCGCGGACGTCGCCGCGGTCGCGGCGCGCGCCAACACGACGTGCAAGATCTCCGGCCTGGTAACGGAAGCGCGGACGGGCTGGACCGTCGCCGACCTGCGGCCGTATGTCGACCATCTGTTGCAAGTCTTTGGCCCTGAAAGACTGCTTTGGGGCAGCGACTGGCCGGTGGTCGAACGCGCCCGCGGCTACGACGATTGGCGCGCCGCAGCGAAAGAATTGCTATCGCCGCTGACCGAGGCCGAACGCCTGGCAATCTTCGGGGGCAATGCGGAGCGCATCTATCTGGCGTTGCGCGGACGCAAATCTTGAGGGATCTGTCAAAAGCGGAATCAGGCTATCCACGGTCGGACTGATTGCGCGCTAATTCAGCTCCGCGCGCAGTTTCTGGCGCAGCAGGTCGATCGGCACCCGCCGTCCATCGATTTTGATGCACCAAAACGTCCAGCCGTTGCAGGCCGGCGCGCCCTGTACCGCCGCGCCCACCTGGTGGATCGAGCCGCGATGGTCGGCGGAGATGAGCGTGCCGTCGGCGCGCACGCGCGCCGTCCATCGTCCGCTCGGGTCGCTGAGGACTTCGCCAGGCTGGAGCAAACCGCGCTCGACCAGCCAGCCAAAGGGAATGCGCGGCTCCTCGCGTTTTTCCGCCGGCGCGACGAGATCGGGGTTGGCCGGCGGGCGGACCGCGGCGAGGCGCGTTCGCGCCAGCGCGGCGTATTCCGCCTCGCGCTCGAGGCCGATGAAGCGGCGGCCGAGCCGGCGGGCGACGACGCCGGTCGTGCCGGTGCCGAAGAACGGGTCGAGGATGATCTCGTCGGGCCGCGTCGCCGCGACGATCACGCGGTGCAGCAGCGCCTCCGGTTTCTGCGTCGGATGCGCCTTGCGGCCGTCCTGCTTCAAGCGCTCCGGTCCGGCGCAGATCGGAATCAGCCAGTCGCTGCGCATCTGCAGCTCCTCGTTCAGCGCCTTCATCGCCGCATAGTTGAAGGTGTAGCGGCTCTCGGCGCTGCGCGCGGCCCAGATCAGCGTCTCGTGCGCGTTGGTGAAGCGCCGGCCGCGGAAATTCGGCATCGGGTTGGTCTTGCGCCAGACGACGTCGTTGAGCAGCCAAAAGCCGAGATCCTGTAGCGCCGTGCCGACGCGGAAAATGTTGTGATAGCTGCCGATCACCCACAGCGCGCCGTCGGGCTTGAGCAGGCGCCGCGCCGCGGCGAGCCAGGCATGGGTGAAGCGGTCATATTCGGCGAAGTCGCCGAAGCGGTCCCACGCCTCGTCGACGCCATCGACGCGCGTCTGATTGGGCCGCAGCAGGTCGCCGCGCAACTGCAGGTTATAGGGCGGATCGGCGAACACCATGTCGATGCTGCCTGCGGGCAGCTTCGCCATGAGGTCGATGCAGTCGCCGACCAGAATTTCGTCGATCGGCGGCGAAGGCATGCCGGTGAGCGGGCGCGGGGCGCGGGTCGAGGGCGGCATGCGTTGGATGTTGAGTCATCGGAGACCCAGCGTCAATATCTATTTTGAGTCAAAGAGTTAGCGGAATGTTCTAAGACGATAGTAAAGATCGTTGGGCAAGCGGTTCAAAACTCAATCTATGGTGTGGCGTGGGGCCAAGGCGCCCAAGTGCTGCGATATGCGCCGCCGTGCCGTAGCCGACATTCGAGGCCCAGCCGTAATCCGGGTAGCGCCTCGCCAGGCGCATCATGGCGCGGTCACGGACCACCTTGGCAACGATCGACGCCGCGGCGATCGACAGCGACGCGGCGTCGCCGCCGATCAATGTCGTCACGCGGCAGCCGAGCGCGGGCGGCGCGCGATTGCCGTCGACGAGCACGCAGTCGGGCGCGATGCCGAGCCGCGCGACGGCGCGCCGCATGGCGAGAAACGTCGCCTGCAGGATATTGATGGTGTCGATCTCCGTCCGGCTCGCCGCGCCGATGCCGATCGTCACGATGCCATCGCGGGTGAGCTGCCGCAGCTCGACGAAGATCGTTTCGCGGGTGAGGCGCGACAGCTTCTTCGAATCGTCGATCGCATCCCGCAGATCGCGCGGCAGGCGCTTGCGATCGAGGACGACGGCGGCAGCGACGACCGGCCCGGCGAGCGGGCCGCGCCCCGCTTCGTCGATTCCCGCGACGATGCCGCGTGCGGCGCGTTCATGCGCGAAATCGGGCATCGAGTCGCAGTATAGCATCGCGCGGCGCCAGGGTTGCTTCGCCGCCGCGATGCGACCGGCATGCCGCCATACGCAGATTTGGGTAGCGCGACCGACGCCGCGGCATGTCGTATTATTGCCGGTCAATGAACTTGTCCTCGCGGTCAGCACAAGCAGCGTTGAACCTTTACATTTGAGGGGCGGGAGATGCGTGTATTTTCGTTTGCCGCTTTGCTGTTGATCGCTGCGGCGGTCGGTGCCCCCGACGACACACCTGATGTGCGCGCCGATGTAAAGGTCTGCGAGAATTCGACGAATGCGCCGAAAGAGGCGATCACGAGCTGCACGCGATTGCTGGAGGCGGGGAGATTTGATGACTCAAAGCAGGCGAACATTCTTGCGTTGCGCTGCAATGCATACAACCAGATCGGGCAGCATGATCGGGCGCTTCAGGACTGCGATCAGGCCATACAGCTCGACCCGAATCTTAGCTCGGCGTATGTGGCCCGCGGCGCGGCGTATTATCAGAAAGGCCTCATTCAGGACGCGTTGCAAGAGTTTGACCAGGCCCTTCGAATCGCGCCGGACTCGGCCGATGCCCGCAACGGCCGCGGTTCGGTTTTCTTAGATTTGGGGCAATATGATTCTGCAATTCGGGAATACAGCGACGCGATTCGGCTCAGACCGGATCATGCAGAAGCGTTAAGCGGCCGTGGCGCCGCGCATGTGAGCAAGGGACAGTACGACCGCGCGTTACAGGATCTTGATGAAGCGATCCGCCTTAAGCCGAACTATGCCACCGCCTTTTCCAATCGAGGTGGCGCGTACGTTGGCAAGGCCCAATATGACCGCGCAATCCAGGACTACAACGATGCTATTCGGTTACAGCCCGAATATGCCCAGGCCTTGCGGAATCGCGGCTATGTCTACCTGCAAAGGGGACGATTCGATAGGGCGACGCAAGACCTCGATGCGGCAATCAGACTTAAGCCGAACTACGTTGAAGCGCTCGTCGATCGGTGCCTAATGCATTACCGCTTGGAGCAATACGACCGTGCCATCGATGATTGCGGCCGTGCGATCAAATTGAAGCCAGACTCGGCTCTGGCCTTCCGTCTGTACGGAGCCGCCTATTTAGCCAAGGGACAATACGATCTGGCCATTCAGGGTCTCGACGAGGCGATCCGCATCGATCCCGACAACGCCGAGGCATTCAGCAATCGAGGTGTCGCCTACTTTAACCGGGGGCAGTATGATCGGGCCATCGAAAACTACGACCACGCCATTCAATTGAATCTGAGCGATGCCGATGCATTCTACAAGCGAGCCATAGCCTTTTATCGAAAGAATCTGAGCGACAGAGTAATCGAGGACCTCGATCAAGTCATCCGTCTGCAGCCCGACAACGCCCAGGCTTTAGGCGACCGAGGCGGCGTCTATGCCGTCAAAGGGCAATTCGAGCGCGCGCTCTCCGACCTTGATCGGGCCATTCAATTGAAACCGGATTTGTTTAGGGCCTTCTACAATCGCGGCCGCGTCTACCTGGGCAAGGGCGACTACGACCGCGCCATCGCCGACTATGACGAGGCGATCCGCCTCAAGTCGGACTATGCCGAGGCGCTCTATGGTCGAGGCACCGCCTTCGGGCTGAAAGGAGATTACGACCGCGCGCTTGCCGAATATGACGTTGTGCTTCGTCTGGTTCCGCGCAATGCGCCGATTCTTGGCAATCGCGGCGGCATCTACGCCTTTAGGGGCGAGTACGACCGCGCCATCGCGGACTACGACGAAGCACTTCGGCTCCAGCCGGACTACGTTAGCGCCATTCGCGGGCGTGGTATCGCCCACTTCATGAACGGTAGCCATGATTCAGCGGCCGATGACTTTAATGCCGCGGCGAAGATTCAAAATGATAGCGCGTATACGGCTGTCCTCCATTTCATCGCCCTGATGCGAGCAGGACGGGACGGGCAACAGGCGCTGAACGAGCATGTGCGCCAGCTCGATCTACGCAGGTGGCCTGGCGCCGTGGTGAAGCTCTATCTCGGGCATGTGCGCCAGCTCGATCTACGCAGGTGGCCTGGCGCCGTGGTGAAGCTCTATCTCGGGCAGGCCAGATCGGATGACGTGTTGGCGGTGGGCGCGACCGCGACTTCGTGGCGGGAACGGTGGGAGTGCGAAGCGTCTTTCTATTTGGCGGAGTACGAGTTGTTGCAAGACAATAGGGATCGGGCGATTACCCTGTTTCGCAAAGCCGTAGCCACAGCGGCGGTGACCTTGGATGAATTCCATCTCGCCAAGGCGGAACTCGCGCGCCTTGGCGCGAATTGAGCGCCGCTACCTGATCCCCGCGCGCATGAAACTCTGCACGAACTGCCGCTGGAACAGCAGGAAGGCGACGAGCAGCGGCGCCGAAGTCATCAAGGTCGCGGCGGTGATGATCGACCAA
>JACQDQ010000150.1 GCA_016201015.1 Pseudomonadota bacterium
ACGCGCGGCGATCGATCGCGCGCTCGACGGCGGCATGAATTTTGGCGCCCATAAACAAATGGAGGGAAAGCTCGCCGCCCTCGTCTCCGCGCGCATTCCCTCGATCGAGCTGGTGCGCTTCACCAATAGCGGCACCGAGGCCAACCTGATGGCGCTCGCCACCGCCTGCGCCGTCACCGGCCGCAAGCAGGTGCTGGTGTTCAAGGGCGGCTATCACGGCGGCGTGTTCTACTTCGCCGGCAACGGCAGCGCGATCAACGCGCCGTATGACTTCGTCATGGCGAATTACAACGACATCGACGGCACGCTGGCGGCGATCGAGGCGCATGCCAAGACGCTTGCCGCAATCATCCTCGAGCCGATGATGGGCAATGGCGGCTGCATCCCGGCGACGCGCGAGTTCCTCGCCGCGCTACGCCAAGCGGCCACGCGCCACGGCATCATCCTGATCTTCGACGAGGTGATGACCTCGCGCCTCTCGCCTGGCGGGCTCCAAGGCGTGCACGGTATTGCGCCTGACCTGACGACGCTGGGCAAATATATCGGCGGCGGCATGAGCGTTGGCGCATTCGGCGGCAGGCGCGACATCATGGGGCGCTTCGACCCCCGCCGGCCGGATGCCTTTCCCCATGCCGGCACCTTCAACAACAACATCCTCACCATGTCGGCCGGCGTCGCCGCGCTGTCGCAGGTCTACACCGCCGACGCGGCGCGCGAGCTCAATGCGCGCGGCGACCGCTTGCGCGAGCGGCTGAACCAGGTGGCGCGCAAGGCCGGTGCGCGGCTGCAATTCACCGGCATCGGCTCGATGCTGCAAACGCATTTCCACGACAAGCCGATCCGCTCGCCCGACGACGCGGCCAAGGGCAGCCAGGAATTGCGCGAGCTGTTCTTCTTCGACCTTCTGGCGCACGGCGTGTGGTCGGCGCGGCGCGGCATGATCAATCTGTCGCTGCCGGTGACCGAGGCCGATTGCGATGCGCTGGTCGCCGCCGTCGCCGAGTTCGTCGACAGCCGGCGGTCGTTGATCAAAGGATAGGCCGCGCCGTCTCGCCGCGCAGCGCCGGGAACCAGGCCGGCGTCGCCGCCGCGTAGCGTCGGTATTCGTCGCCGAACCGCGCGACGGCTTCCTGCTCTTCGCGATGCGCCAGCCGCACATACATGACGACGAGCACTGGGAACATGAGCAGGGTCAATAGCGTCGGCCACTGCAGCAGGAAGCCGAGCATGACGAGGATGAAGGCCGCGTATTGCGGATGGCGGATGCGCGCGTAGACGCCGGTGGTGGCGAGCCTGCCGTCTTTTTGCGCCGCATAGAGCTTCGGCCACGCCGCCGCGAGCAGGATGAAGCCGCCGGCGATCGCCACGCTGCTCAGCAGATGCAGCGCGCTCCAATGCGGATTGCCCTTGAGGCCGAACAGCGTGCTCCACAGATGCCCGGCGTCGTGGGAGAGGATGTCCACGCCCGGATAACGCTGTCCGAGCCAGCCCGAGAGCAGATAGAGCGTCAGCGGAAAGCCGTACATTTCGCTGAACAGGGCGACGATGAACGCGGCAAAGGCGCCGAACGATCGCCAGTCGCGCGACGACTGCGGCTTGGCAAAGCTGAAGGCGAAGGCGATGAAGAACGCGGCATTGATCAAGACCAGCGTCCATAGGCCATAGGCCGGCATGTCGTCGTGCATGACGAGTCTCCGTCGTTCACTTGTGCTCGTGCCCGCCGTGGCCGTGGTGCATGAAGATATGCATCAGCGGGCAGGCGAGCAGCAGCAGCCACGGCAACGCGCCGAACAGATGGGCGCGGTGCTCGCTGTAGAGATAGAATCCGGCGGCCGCGAGCAGGACGGCGAGCGCGATACCGGCCTTGCCGGCAAACAGGCCGGGCGAAGAATGTTCGTGCTCCATGGTCGTCTCCCTCCGTGAGGCGAGATAAGGCCGAGCCGCGGCGGCACCCCGTGGTCGGCGGCTACATCATGCCCATGTGCGGCACGCCCATGTGCATCGTCTGCAGTTCGGCGAAAGTCTTGCGCTGCTCCTCGCTCAAGGCGGCATAGAGCGGCGCCAGCGCCGCCTTCAGCAGGCGCGTCGCTTCGAGCCGTGCGACGAGCCGCTGCTCCTCCTGCTCGAGCTGCGCCACGGGCGTCGCCCCGCCGGACATCATCATCATCCCGGCGCGCGTATCTTTGGGCTGCGTCGAGCCGTTGCGCAGCGCGGCGGCGAAGTCATTCCAGACCTTTTGCTGCGCATCGGTGATCTTGATTTCGGTCCGCAGGAAGGCGATGCGGCCCTCGACATGGCCGCCCATGCCCATCATCGGCATCATGCCCATCATGCCGCCGCCCATCATGCCGCCACCCATCATCATGCCCGAGCGCTCGCCGGGCGTTCCCATCGCGCCCTTCGGCATCGACATCCCGCCCATGCCTGTCGGCGCTGCCGCTGGCTGTGCTTGGGATGCGGCCGGCGGGGGCGACGATTGAGCGGCGCCGGCCGGGTGGTGCGCGTCCTGGGCAAAGGTCGGTCCCACCAGCACGAGCGCGGCGATAAAGGGCAGAATCTTCACGTATGGCAATGTCGTCATGGATCTCTCCTCTTTGCTCGGCGATGGTTTTGTCAACGGGGTGCGGAATTCGCCCTCTCGCGAATTGGGGGAGAGGGTTAACTTGATCCGATCACGCTCCAGGCGGGCGGCAGCGCCGCCGCGGTGCGGGCGACCAGCAGCAACACGGCGATCAAGATCAGTGCGAGCCAAAACGCCCAGCCCGGCGAGGGCCGGAACGATGCACGATCGAGGAATGCGCGCGGGCTCATGCGGGGGCCTTCGGTCGATTTCGCCGACACGATGAGCCACGCCGCGATCCGCGGCATTGATTTGAATCAACCCTGGCGCCTGGGCGCGAGACTTACAGCGCCTTCTCGAACCAGCGCACGTCCCAATAGCGGCCGAATTTGCGGCCGACCTCGCGATAGACGCCGATCGGCAAAAACCCGACGCGGCGATGCAGCCGCTCGGAGGCGTCGTTCGGCAGCGTCACGCCGGCGTAGGCGCGGTGCAGATCCTCGCTGCGCAGCGCGGCGAACAGGCGCTCATACAGCGCGGCGCCGATGCCCTGCCGCGTCGCCTCGGGCCGAAGATAAATCGTCGTCTCGACCGAGGTGGCGTAGGCCGGCTTCTCGCGAAAGCGGTGGCTGCCGACATAGCCGAGGATCGCCGCATCGCGCGCGGCAACCAACAGGCGATGCGGTCCCTTGGCGGCGAATTGCTGGAACCAGGCGCGGCGCTGCTCGAGCGATTGCGGCTCGACATCGAACGTCACCGGGCTGCGGCGGACATAGTGATTGTAGATGTCGACGAGCGCCGGAAGATCGCCTTCGTCCGCCGGCCGGATGTCATGCGCGACAGTCATCATGCGGAACTTGGGCCGCAGGAGCGGGTCCGACGACCCGCCCCCACGGTGTGCGTCCAGCCCGCGCCAGAGGCGGGCCGGTCGAAGCCGTTACTGCACGGTCTCGCCATGCAGCGACAGGTCGAGGCCGTCGCGCTCCGCCTCGGCATCGACCCGCAGCCCGACGGCGGCGTCGATGATCTTGAGCAGGATGAAGCTGACCACGCCGCAATAGACGAACGTGACGACGATGCCGTAGAGCTGCGTCATCACCTGGCCCGGGTTGCCGTCGAGCAGGCCGGGCGACCCGCCGGGCGCCTCGGCCGTGGCGCTGATGGCGCCGACCGCGAAGACCCCGGTGAGGAACGCGCCGACGATGCCGCCGATGGCGTGCACGCCGAAGGCGTCGAGCGAGTCGTCGTAGCCCAGCAGCTTCTTGAGGCTGGTCGCCGCCAAGAAGCAGGCGGCGCCGGCGACGATGCCGATGACCAGCGCCCCGCCGGGCAGCACGAAGCCGGAGGCCGGGGTGATGGCGACCAGGCCGGCGACGGCGCCGGAGATGATGCCGAGCACCGACGGCTTGCCGCGTAGCCCCCATTCCGCCGCCATCCAGGCGAGCGCGGCGGCGGCGGTGGCGATCTGCGTCACCGCCATGGCCATGCCGGCGCGCACATCGGCCGCGGTGGCCGAGCCGGCGTTGAAGCCGAACCAGCCGACCCACAGCAGCGAGGCGCCGACCACCGCCAGCGTCAGGTTGTACGGCGCGAAGTTGTCGTGGCCGTAGCCCTTGCGCTTGCCGAGGACGAGGCAGGCGACGAGGCCGGCGACGCCGGCATTGATGTGCACGACGGTGCCGCCGGCATAGTCGAGCACGCCGGCGCTGCCGAGGAAGCCGCCGCCCCACACCCAATGCGCGATCGGCACGTAGACCAGCATCAGCCAGAAGCCGATGAACCACAACAGCGCGGAAAATTTCATGCGGTCGGCCACCGCGCCGGTGATGAGGGCGCAGGTGATGATGGCGAAGGTCATCTGGAAGGTCATGTAGACGCCTTCCGGGATGGTCTTCGCCAGCGCGTTCACCGAGTCGAGCACCATGCCCTTGAGCAGGAACTGCGACAGCGTGCCGATATAGGCGCCGTCGCCGGTGAAGGCGAGGCTGTAGCCGGCGATCATCCACAGCACGGTGAGCAGGCAGGTGATGGCGAAGCTTTGCATCATCGTCCCCAGCACGTTCTTCTTGCGCACCATGCCGGCATAGAACAGCGCCACGCCGGGGATGGTCATCATCAGGACCAGCGCCGTCGCGGCCAGCATCCAGGCGGTATCGCCGCTGTCGATCTTGGGGGCGTCGGCCGCCCAGGCGGGGGCGGCGGCGCCAACCAGCGCGGCAATGGCGGGGAGGGATCGGATCAAATTTCGCATGCGCAAAGCTCCATTCTGCGCGCGCGGCGACTGTCGCCCCGCGCCGTGGGATCGGCTCTAGCTACTCAAGATTTGTGCCAACACGAGGCCGTTCTGTTGCGCCGCAGCGGAAT
>JACQDQ010000151.1:0-6109 GCA_016201015.1 Pseudomonadota bacterium
CTTCGGCCATCGCCGGCTCGGGATGCATCTCGCGCACGCGCGCGCCATCGGGCTCGCGCGGATTCAAGGCGGCATCTTGCGGGCCGGCCGCGCGGATCTCGACATGGCTGAGGATCGACGTCACGGTCTCGCGCAGATGGCGCAGCATTCCTTCGAACAGCTCGAAGGCCTCGCGCTTGTATTCGTTCAAGGGGTCGCGCTGGCCATAGGCGCGCAGGCCGATCCCCTGGCGCAGTTGGTCGAGATGCAGCAGGTGCTCCTTCCACACCTGGTCGAGCACTTGCAACAGGATGCTCTTCTCCGCCATGCGCATGATCTCGGGGCCGAGATTGGCGGCCTTGGCCGCCAGCTTGGAATCGACCGCGGCGACGACGCGCGACTTGATCTCCTCCTCGGCGATGCCCTCCTCCTTCGCCCACTCGGCGGTCGGCAGGTCGAGGCCGAACACGCGCAGGCACTCCTCGTGGAGGGTGTGCGTGTCCCATTTCTCGACGTAGGCGTTCTCCGGAATGCAGCGGGTGATGAGGTCTTCGATCACCTCGTGGCGCATGTCGACGATCTGGTCCGCGACATCGCTCGCGCGCATCAGCTCCTTGCGCTGCTCGTAGATGACCTTGCGCTGGTCGTTCATCACGTCGTCGAACCTGAGCAGCTGCTTGCGGATCTCGAAGTTCCGCGCCTCGACCTTCTGCTGCGCCTTTTCCAGCGCCTTGTTGATCCAGTTGTGGACGATCGCCTCGCCTTCCTTGAGGCCGAGCTTGCGCAGCATGCCGTCCATGCGCTCGGAGCCGAAGATGCGCATGAGATCGTCTTCGAGCGAGAGGAAGAACTTGGAGGCGCCTGGGTCGCCCTGACGGCCCGAGCGGCCGCGCAGCTGGTTGTCGATGCGCCGGCTCTCGTGGCGCTCGGTGCCGACGACGTAGAGGCCGCCCGCCTCGACCACGATCTTCCTCGCCGCTTCGATCTCGGCCTTGATCTGCTCGATGCGCCGCCTGCGCTCGGCCTCGTCGGTGACCTGGGCGAGATCCTGCTTGATGCGCATCTCCAAATTGCCGCCGAGCTGGATGTCGGTGCCGCGGCCGGCCATGTTGGTGGCGATCGTCACCGACCCCGGCCGGCCGGCCTGGGCGATGATCGTCGCCTCCTGCTCGTGGTGGCGGGCATTCAGCACCTGGTGCGGGATGTTGCGCTTCTTGAGGAGGGCGGCGAGCGCCTCCGACTTGTCGATGCTGACCGTGCCGACCAGCATCGGCTGCTGGCGCGCACGGCACTCCTCGACGAGCGCGAGGATCGCCTCGGCCTTCTCGCGCGCCGTGCGATAGACTTCGTCGTCGTTGTCCGCGCGGACGCAATCCAGGTTGGTCGGAATCTCGACCACCTCGAGCTTGTAGATCTCGGCGAACTCGCTCGCCTCGGTCATCGCCGTGCCGGTCATGCCGGCGAGCTTGGGGTAGAGGCGGAAATAGTTCTGGAAGGTGATGGAGGCGAGCGTCTGGTTCTCCATCTGCACTTCCACGTGCTCCTTCGCCTCGAGAGCCTGGTGCAAGCCATCGGAGTAGCGGCGGCCCTCCATCATGCGGCCGGTGAATTCGTCGATGATGATGACGCGGTTGTCCTTGACGATGTAGTCGGTGTCGCGCGCGAATAGCTTATGGGCGCGCAGCGCCTGGTTCACGTGATGGACCAGCGAGACGTTGTCGAGGTCATAGAGCCCGCTGCCCTTGAGCAGCCCGGCCTCGCGCGCCAACCGCTCCATCGTCTCCGCGCCCACCTCGGTCAAGGTAACGGCGCGGGCCTTCTCGTCCTTCTCGAAATCCTCGGCGGCGAGCTTGGGCATCAGCTTGTCGACGGCGATGTAGAGCTCCGAGGAATCGTCGGTAGGCCCGGAAATGATCAGCGGCGTACGTGCCTCGTCGATCAGGATCGAGTCCACCTCGTCGACGATCGCGAAGCTGAACGGCCGCTGCACCATGTGCTCCAGCCGGAACTTCATATTGTCGCGCAGATAGTCGAAGCCGAACTCGTTGTTGGTGCCGTAGGTCACGTCGCAGGCGTAGGCGGCGCGGCGCTCGTCGTCGGTCAGGCCGTGCACGATGCAGCCGACGGTGAGGCCGAGAAACTTGTAGATACGGCCCATCCATTCGGTGTCGCGCTTGGCCAGGTAGTCGTTCACCGTGACCACGTGAACGCCGTTGCCGGTGATCGCATTCAGGTAGACCGGCAGCGTGGCGACCAGCGTTTTGCCTTCGCCGGTCTTCATCTCGGAGATCATGCCGCGGTGGAGGATGATGCCGCCCAGGAGCTGCACGTCGAAATGGCGCTGCCCGAGGGTGCGCTTGGCCGCCTCGCGCACCGTGGCAAAGGAGTCGACCAGCAGCGTGTCGAGCGGCTCGCCGGCGGCCAGACGCTCCTTGAGCGAGGCCGTGCGCGCGCGCAACTCGTCGTCGGTCAGTTTCTCGAGTTCCGGTTCGGCGGCGTTAATCGCCGTCACCGTCTCTTGCATGCCGCGCAGGATGCGATCGTTATACGTGCCGAAAAGCCGGCGGGCGATGGCGCCGAACATCAGTCAGGACTCCAACTGGCGGAGAGGCGGGTTCGGGAGCGTCCGAATATGGGTGAGACATAGGTCGACGACAGCCGACTGTCAACGTTGCTCGACGTTTACTTTCGTTTCACCACGGGGCGCTTGTCGACACCCGGCGGCCAGGGCATGATAGCCCAATTGGAATGAGTTCGCGACCGCGCGGCGGCCGGCCCCCGCTGCTCTCACAAAGGGATGACGTAATGGTGAAATTCGGCGTGTCCGCCCTTGTCCTTGCGCTCGTCGTCGGCGCCGGCGTCGGGCTTGCCCAGACCCCCAAGGCGCTGGACGATCCCGGCGATCCCGTGATCGCCACGGTAAACGGCGACGCGATCCGCCGCTCCGATGCGATGATCGTGCAGCGCCAGCTGCCGCCACAATTCCAGCAGATGCCGCTCGAGATGCTGCTGCCGGCGATCGTCGAGCGGCTGATCGACGCCAAGCTCATAGCCGCCGCCGGCCGCAAGGAGAACCTGCACGTCGATGCGGACGTCAAGCGGCGCGTGGCGCAGTTCGAGGAACGCGTCATCCAGGAGACTTATCTCAACCGCCGCGTCGACGTCGAGGTGACCGAATCGAAGGTGCGCGAGCGCTATGACAATTACGTGAAGAACAACCCGGCGAAAGAAGAAGTGAGCGCGCGGCACATCCTGGTGCAGACCGAGGTGCAGGCGAAGGAGGTGATCGTCGAGCTGAAAAAGGGCGCCGATTTCGCCGAACTCGCGCGCGCGCGCTCGATCGACCCGGCCGGCAAGCAGGCCGGCGGCGACCTCGGGTTCTTCGGTCCCCAGGACATGGTGCCCGAGTTTGCCGAGGCCGCATTCAAGCTCAAGGAAGGGGAGACCACCGAAACGCCGGTCAAGTCGCAATTCGGCTGGCACGTCATCCGCGTCGAGGCGCGCCGTGCCAACGCGCCGAACTTCGACGAAATGCGCGAGCAGATCACCAACGACTTGTCGAAGGAGATCGTCGAAGGCATCGTCGCGAAACTGCGCATGGCCGCAACGATCGAGCGCCCGGCGCGCTAGCCCCCTCCGATTCTGCCCGCGGCGGCGTCGTGCCGCCGCGGTGTCTGCCGCCGCATCGGTGCTCGCACGCTCGACCGGCTTTCCGTGACCGATAAAGACGATTCCCATGCACGCAATCTCCCCGCTCGCTCCCGAGGCATTTCCGAGTCTCGCCCCTGTCGCCGGCGTCCGGCTGGCCGCCGGCTGCACGGGCATGCGCTATCAAGGCCGCGACGATCTGCTGCTCGCCGAGCTCGCGCCCGGCACGACGATCGGCGGTGTGTTCACGCAGTCGCGCACCTGCTCGCCGCCGGTCGAGTGGTGCCGGGCGCGCGTGCGCAAGGGCAAGGCGCGCGCGGTGGTGATCAACGCCGGCAATGCCAACACCTTCACCGGCCGCGACGGCCGCCGCGCCGTGGCGGCGACGGCAGCGGCGGCGGCGAAGCTGGTCGGCGGCAAGGCCGACGACGTGTTCATCGCCTCGACCGGCGTGATCGGCGTCAAGCTGCCGGTCGACAAGGTGACCGGCCTGCTGCCGCAAATCCACGGCGCGCTCGCGGCGGAGGCATGGGGAAAGGCCGCGCGCGCGATCATGACCACCGATACCTTCGCCAAGGGCGCGACCGCCACCGCGACCATCGGCGGCGCCAAGGTGCGCATCAACGGCATCGCCAAGGGCTCCGGCATGATCGCGCCCGACATGGCGACGATGCTGGCCTTCGTCTTCACCGATGCGAAATTGCCGGCGCCGGCGGTTCAGGCCTTGGTGCGCGCCGCGGCCTCGCGTAGCTTCAACTGCATCACGGTCGACGGCGACACCTCGACCAGCGACACGCTGCTGCTGTGCGCCACCGGGCAGGCGCCGCATCCGCGCATCGCGCGCGCCGGCGATCCGCGCCTGGCCGATTTCCGCGCCAAGCTGGAGGCGGTGATGCGCGATCTCGCGCAGCAGATCGTGCGCGACGGCGAGGGCGCGCAGAAATTCGTCACCATCAAGGTGACCGGCGCCGCCTCGGCCGAAGCGGCACGGCGCATCGGCCTCGCCATCGGCAACTCGCCGCTGGTCAAGACGGCGATCGCGGCGGCCGACGCCAATTGGGGCCGCGTCGTCATGGCGGTCGGCAAGTGCGGCGAGAAGGCCGATCGCGACCGGCTGCGCATCAGCATCGGCGGCGTCAAGATCGCGGCCAAGGGCGAGCAGGTGTCGGGCTATGACGAGGCGCCGGTTGCCAGCCACATGCAGGGGCGCGATATCCTGATCGAGGTCGATGTCGGCGTCGGGCGCGGCGCGGCCACGGTGTGGACCTGCGATCTTACGCACGGCTATATCGACATCAATGGCAGCTACCGCAGCTGAACCGGGCGAAGGCTGCGAGGCGGCGCCGGCGCCGCCGTCGACCCCTTGTCCGATCGTGCTGGTCGCCGCCGCGGCGCTGATCGATCCCGACAATCGCGTGCTGCTCGCCCGCCGTCCGCCGGGCAAGGCGATGGCCGGCCTGTGGGAGTTTCCGGGCGGCAAGGTGCGGCAAGGCGAGACGCCGGAAGCGGCGCTGATCCGCGAGCTGGCCGAAGAACTCGGCATCGACATCACCGTCGCGTGCCTGGCCCCGTTCACCTTCGCCTCGCACCGCTATCCCGAATTTCACCTGGTCATGCCGCTCTATCTCTGCCGGCGCTGGCGCGGGACGGTGACGGCGCGCGAAGGCCAGGAGCTGAAATGGCTGCGGCCCAACCGCCTGGCCGAGTATCCGATGCCGCCGGCCGACGTGCCGCTGATCGCCATGCTGCGGGACTATCTGTAGGCGACGACACGGGCCGCGCCGCGCCGGATGCCATTGCCTAGCGATGGCGCTATGATCGGAGGCCATGCGGCTGCTCGTGATCGAGGACAACCGGCGGCTGGCCGAATTCGTCAAGGCCAGCCTGCAGCGGAACGGCTTTACGGTCGACGTCTTCGACCAGGCGGGTGATGGCGTCGCCGCGCTGGAGACGACGCGCTACGATGCCGTCGTTCTTGACCTCGGCCTTCCCGACGCCGATGGCCGCGAGGTGCTGCGGCGCTTGCGCTCGCGCGGCGCCGGCACGCCAGTGCTGATCCTCACCGCGCGCGACGAGCTGGAGACTCGCGTCGAGACCTTGAATGCCGGCGCCGACGATTATCTGGTCAAGCCGTTCGCCGTCGAAGAGCTGATCGCGCGGCTGCGCGCGCTGCTGCGGCGGCCGGGCAGCGTGCTCGGGCGGGCATTGTCGGCCGGCAATCTCTCGTTCGATGCCGAAGGTCGCGAGCTCCGGGTCGATGGCAAGGTCGTGCCGCTGTCCCGCCGCGAGCTCGGCGTGCTCGAGCATCTGCTGCGCCGCCAGGGCCGCGTCGTGCCGAAGGACGGGATCGCGGAGAGCCTGTACGGCTTCGATGACGACGTGACCTCGAATCCGGTCGAGGTTTGCATCCACCGGCTGCGCAAGCGCCTGGCCGACGCGGGGGCCACCGTGAGCATCACGACGCTCCGCGGCATCGGCTACC
>JACQDQ010000151.1:6126-10765 GCA_016201015.1 Pseudomonadota bacterium
AAGCCGCCGTGAACGATTACCACCCGTCGCTGCTCGGGCGCATCTTCTGGCGGATGCTGGTAGTGGGTATCGTCGTACTGCTGCTGCTCGTCGCCGCCTTGCAGGGATTGATGGTGCGGAGCGCCGACAATCTGCGCAATCAGGCCTTGGAGGCTGCCGCGCGGCGCATCGCCGCACGACTGTCGGTGGACGGTGCCGGCGTCGTTCGTCTACGCGACGCGGACGATCCGGTCGACGATATGGCGCTCCGCTTCGTCGTGCTGGATGCCAGCGGCCGCGTGCGCGCGGCATCGGAAGGCATGACCCAGTCGCTGCGGCCGGCGCCGCCGGCCGGCGATCGCGTCGAGCCGAGCTTCATCGAGAGCGAGCCGCGCCGCGATGTAACATTCTTCAGCAGCGGTCCGCACAGCCTGCCGACGACCCCGCTCGGCGCCGCGCTCGTTGCCAAGGCGGGCGACGTGCCGGTTGAGATCCAGGTGGTCGAGGAGCAGACGCAGCGCGATGTGTTGGCCAACCGGCTGATCGGGGAATTCTTCCAAGATGTCGGTTGGCTACTCATTCCCGGGCTCAGTCTGCTTCTGTTCATCAACCTTCTGACGATCGATGTCGAGCTGAGGCCGCTGCGCTGGGCGTCCGAGCTGGCCGCCGATATCGGACCGCGATCGACCAAGTTGCGCATTCCGGAAGCGGAGCTGCCCAAGGAGGTCTATCCGCTGATTCGCGCGGTCAATCTGGCGCTCGACCGCCTCGACGAGGGGTTCCGCGCCCAGCGCGACTTCACCGCCGACGCGGCGCACGAGCTGCGCACGCCGCTCGCCGTGCTGCAGGCGCATGTCGCGACGATTCCCGACGTCAAGCTACGCGGCGCGCTGCAGCAGGACATCGAGGCAATGTCGCGGATCGTCGCCCAGCTTCTGCGCATCGCGCAGCTCGAAACGCTTGCCGTGGGGGAGGACGAGCGTGCCGATCTGCACGCGGTCGCCGTCGAGGTGGCGACGCATCTTGCGCCGCTCGCCGTCGCCGACGGCAGGTCGATCGCCGTCGTCGGGGTGGAGGCGCCGGTGACGGTGCGCGGCAATACCGAGGCGCTGGGCCAGGCGGTGCGCAACCTCGTGGAGAACGCGCTGCGTCATACTGCCGCAGGCACGACCGTGGAGATCGAGCTGACCGCGGACCGCGTGCTCACGGTGACCGATTGCGGTCCAGGCATTCCGCCGGCCCAGCGCGACCGCATCTTCCAGCGTTTCTGGCGGGCCGACCGTAGCGGCGCCGGCGGCGCCGGCCTCGGTCTTGCCATCGTCGAGCGCATCGTCGCGGCGCATAACGGGACCGTGACGGTCGAGGACGCGCCCGGCGGCGGCGCCAGGTTCGTGCTCCGTCTTCCGCCGGCGACCGGCGCGGCATGATGGGATGGCGGTCGTAATGTTCGTGTAAGCTTGGTGCGGTTTCCTCCACTCGCCTCGAGCAGCAGAGCTGCAGGGGCGAAATGCGAGCCCCGAGAGGAGGAACCGACCCATGCCTGAAGATCTTGTCGAGAGAGTCCGCCGTCAACCGCAGTTCCGCGAATTGACGCGCAAGCGCAGCGTCTTCGCCTGGACGCTGGCGGTGGCGATGCTGGTGATCTACTACGGCTTCATCACCGTCATCGCCTTTTGGCCAACGCTGCTCGCCGCCCCGCTCGTCGACGGCGGCATCGTCACCCTTGGCTTTCCGCTGGGGATCGGCGTGATCGTTACGGCAATTGTGTTGACCGGGGCCTATGTGTGGCGGGCCAACACCGAATTCGACCGTCTCAACGAACGCATCTGGGAGGCCGTGCAATGAAGCCGAACCGCTTGCTCGCGGGCGCGCTGGGGCTGGCCGTCGCCGGCCTCGCGGCGCTTCCCGCATTCGCCGCCGGCGCCCTCGAAGGCACCGCGGAGAAACAGGCCGTCAACATTACGGCCATCGTCATGTTCGTCCTGTTCGTCACCGGCACGCTCGGCATCACCTATTGGGCAGCCAAGCGCACGCGCTCGACCCGCGACTTCTACGCCGCCGGCGGGGCGATCACCGGCTTTCAGAACGGTCTGGCCATAGCCGGTGATTACATGTCGGCCGCCTCGTTCCTTGGCATCTCGGCCCTGGTCTACGGTTCGGGCTTCGATGGGCTCATCTACTCGATCGGGTTCCTTGTCGGCTGGCCGATCATCATGTTTCTGATGGCGGAGCGGCTGCGCAATCTCGGCCGCTATACCTTCGCCGATATCGTGTCATTCCGGCTGCGGCAGACGCCGGTTCGCGTGATGGCGGCGAGCGGCACGCTGGTCGTCGTCGCTTTCTACCTGATTGCGCAGATGGTCGGCGCCGGGCAGCTCATAAAACTGCTGTTCGGCCTCGACTACCTCTACGCCGTGATGATCGTCGGCGTGCTGATGATCCTCTACGTCATGTTCGGAGGCATGCTCGCCACCACCTGGGTGCAGATCGTCAAGGCCGTGCTGCTGCTCGGCGGGGCGAGCTTCATCGCCGTCATGGTGATGGCGGCGTTCGACTTCGACTTCAGCGCGCTGTTCGCCAAGGGCGTCGAGGTCCATCCGAAGCATCAGGCGATCATGGCGCCGGGCACCTTGGTCAAGGACCCGGTCTCGACCATTTCGCTGGGGCTCGCGCTCATGTTCGGCACTGCCGGCCTGCCGCACATCCTCATGCGCTTCTTCACCGTCGCCGACGCCAAGGAGGCGCGCAAGTCGGTGTTCTGGGCGACCTCGTTCATCGGCTACTTCTACATCCTGACCTTCATCATCGGCTTCGGCGCCATCGTGCTGGTCAGCACCAACCCGCAATATCTCGACGTCAAGGGCGGGCTGCTCGGCGGCAGCAACATGGCGGCGATCCATCTCGCGCACGCCGTCGGCGGCGACGCGATGCTCGGCTTCATCTCGGCGGTGGCCTTCGCCACGATCCTGGCAGTGGTCGCCGGCCTCACGCTGGCCGGCGCCACGGCGGTTTCGCACGACCTCTACGCCAGTGTCTTCCGGCGCGGCCGTGCAAGCGATGCGCAGGAGATGCGGGTGTCGAAATACGCGACTCTGGTGCTGGGCGTAGTCGCCATCGTGCTGGGCATCGCCTTCGAGAAGCAGAACATCGCGTTCATGGTCGGCCTCGCCTTTGCCGTGGCGGCAAGCGCCAACTTCCCCGTTCTCATCCTGTCGATGTACTGGCGCAATCTGACGACGCTCGGGGCGGTGGTCGGCGGCTTCATCGGCCTCACGACCGCCGTCGGACTGACCGTGCTTGGGCCTGCCATCTGGGTGAAGATTCTCGGCTACGCGCAGCCGATCTTCCCCTACGACGCGCCGGCCCTGTTCTCGATGATCGCCGCGTTCGCTGCCTGCTGGGTCGTGTCGTTGCTTGACCGCAGCACGGCCGTGCGCGACGAAATCCGCCGGTTCGACGCCCTCTACATCCGGGCGCAGACCGGCATCGGCGCGGAGGGGGCTGCCGCCCATTAATCACCGCCACGCCGGACCACGGCAGGGGACTCTCGGGGCAGCCCGAGAGTCCCCTGCTGCGTTCAGGCCGGCACGGCGGGCGTCAACTTCGCCGTGGCGGCCCGGCCTTATCGCCCGCCGGATGCTCGGCGGTGCCAAGCGCTTCGGCCAGACGTTGCGCGGCGCTGCCGGGCTTGAGCGCGCGCGGCTGGCTTTCGTCGGGCGCCCAGCCGGTGAGGGTGACGATCTCGAACGTCGCCGGCACCCGCCCCTCCGCGTCGGCGAACATCGTCCGATAGGCTTCGGCCGCACGCAGCAGGACGCCGCGGCGCGTGAAGTTGCGCGGCCGCGCGATCACGGCATTTGTTTCCCCCATGCCGCGCAAATCGCGCATCAGATCGAGCGCGTCCTTGTAGCGCACTGTCACGGCATCGCTATCGGCGACCGGCAGGGCGAAGCCCGCGCGCTGCAGCAGCGCCGCCGCGTCGCGCAACTCGATCGCCGGCGAAATGCGCGGGCTGGCGCCGCCGCGCTCGGCGATTTCGGCCTCGATCAGCGCGCGGCGCAGCTCGGCCAAAGTCGCGCCGCCAAGCAACGAGGCGAGGAACAGGCCGTCGGGCTTGAGCGCGCGGCGGATTTGCACGAGCGCGCCCGGCAGATCGTTCACCCAATGGAGGCCGAGGCAGCTCACCACGAGATCGAAGCTCGCCGGCGCGAAAGGCAGCCATTCCTCGTCGGCGACGGCGTGTGAGGCGACACCCGGGCGGCCGGCGCCGGCGCGGCTCAACATTGCTGCCGCCGGGTCGGTCGCGATCAGCGTGGTGGTGCCGTTCCGTCCGGCAAGCATCTGCACGAGCCCGCTGCCGGGCGCGCCGAGCGCCAGCGCGCAAGGAAACTGCCGCTTGATCTCGTCGAGGCGCTCGGCCAGCCGGCTCGCCGCCTCGCGATGCAGGAAGTCATGCGCCGCGAAATCGCGCGCGGCGCGCTCGCGATGCAGGCGCACGGCGCGACGGTCGAAGACGACGGAATCGCTCATCGGCGCAACTATCGCATGAGCCGGCCCCACGTTGACAGCCGGCGGGCGGCGTGATCGCATCCGCGCCATGTCGGCTCTCGCCACCGCGTTGGGCTTGGCGCGTCGTGTTGCCGGCGTGGCGCTCGATGCC
>JACQDQ010000145.1 GCA_016201015.1 Pseudomonadota bacterium
GCCTATCTTGAAACCGGGGAGCCGGTCGGTTCGCGCACGTTATCGCGCAAGCTCGGCCAGCTCCTGTCGCCGGCGACGATCCGCAACGTCATGGCCGACCTGCAGGACGCTGGCCTGCTCTACTCGCCGCATATCTCGGCCGGCCGCTTGCCGACCGATGTCGGACTGCGCCTGTTCGTCAACGGATTGCTGGAGTTCGGCCGGCTGTCGGCCGAAGAGCGCGCCAATATCGACACCCAGTGCGCCGCCTCGGGCAAAAGCATGGCGCAGGTGCTGGAGCAGGCGACACAGGCGCTGTCCGGCTTGTCGCATTGCGCCGGCGTCGTGATGGCGCCCAAGACCGACAATTCGCTAAAGCACGTCGAGTTCGTCAGCATCGGCCCCGGCCGCGCGCTGGTCGTCATGGTCGGCGCCAGCGGGCTGGTCGAAAACCGCGTCGTCGAGCTGCCGCCGGGAATTCCGCCGGCGGCGCTGGTACAGGCCAGCAATTTCCTGAGCGCAAGGCTGATGGGGCGCACGCTGGCCGAGGCGCGCTCCGAAGTCTTCCGTGAACTGGAGGAGAACCGCGCCGAGCTCGACGAACTGGCCAAGAAGGTGGTGCAGGCAGGCCTTGCCACGTGGTCCGGCGACGGCAGGGACGAGGGCTACCTCATCGTCCGCGGCCAGTCCAAGCTGCTGGAGGATGTGACGGCGATCGAGGAGCTCGAGCGCATCCGCCTGCTGTTCGAGACGCTGGAAACCAAGGAGACGATGATCAGGCTGCTCGACGCGGCGCAAGGCGGCGAAGGCGTACAGATTTTCATCGGCCGCGAGAACGAGCTGTTCGGCATGACCGGCTGCTCGATGGTCATCGCCCCCTATAGCAACAGCCACGAACAGATCGTCGGCGCGATCGGCGTGATCGGGCCGACGCGTCTGAATTATGCCCGTGTCATTCCGATGGTGGATTACACCGCCAAGGTGATCGGTCGCCTGATCGGCTAGCCGCGCCTGTTTCCCTCAAGCCTCTGCAATACGGTAGACGTCATGAACGCCGAACCCACCCCGAACGCCGATTCGCCGACGCCGCAAGACCCGTCGCTGCAGGCGGTAGAAACGGCCATACCCCCGACGCCGACCGAAGCGGCCGATCTCGCCGCCGCTCAGACGGCGCGCATTGCCGAGCTCGAGGCGGATGTGGCGCGCTTCAAGGACCAGGCGCTGCGCGCTCTCGCCGAGGCCGAGAACACGCGCCGCCGCGCCCAGCGCGAGATCGAAGACAACACCAAATACGCCATCGCCAACTTGGCGCGCGATGTGCTCGGCGTTGCCGACAATCTGCGGCGCGCGCTCGACAGCCTGACCGCCGAAGCGCGCGGCGCCGACGAACGCCTGGAAAAATTCGCCCAAGGCGTCGAACTCACCGAGCGCGAGCTGCTCGCCGCCTTCGAGCGCTACGCCATCGCCCGCGTCGATCCGCTTGGGCAGCCCTTCGACCACAATCTGCATCAGGCGATCATGCAGCTCGACGTCCCCGACAAGCCGGCCGGCACGGTCGTGCAGGTGCTGCAGCCGGGCTACACCATCCATGGGCGGCTGCTGCGCCCGGCATTGGTCGCCGTGGCCAAGGGCAATGCCGCGGGCCCGGCCGGCAACAAGGTCAACACGACGGCATAGGTCGTACGCCGGCTATCCGCGGCGCCCATCGGGGCGGCGGGCGCTGGAGAGCAAAGCGAGCTTAGACGGAGGCGCGGTGGGTTGCGCCGGATGCAGACATGCGCGCGGTCGCGGCATAGGCACGGCTGGCCGCCGCCGGTGCCTGCTGCTCGCCGAATACCCGCGCAATCAAGCGATGCTGCGAGGAATCGACGAGGTCGACATAGACCTCGAATGAACCGTCGATCAGGCCGACCTCGCGGGCAACGCCCGGCGACCGCTGCGGCAGCGGCGCGGGCTTGGGCGGCGTCACGGCGGCTTCGTCCGGCGTGCCCGCGTGCTGCGCGTCAGCGCCGGAATCAGCCTGCATCGCCGGCGGCGCCTTACGCGCCGCGGCGGCCCGAGGCCCCTCATGCGGGGGCGATATCCCGGCCGAAACCCGCACCGGTGGGATATCTTGAATTTTAGCCGTATTCAACATAAACCAAACCTATTACGCATATACGACTAGATGTACACTTATATAGTGTTGGGCAGTTCCGTGTCAATACATAAGTTCTGTTTGCAATGATAGATTATCATCATAGTTAATTCTTGTTAACTCGTCATTATTACTGTCTGGCCGCGCTACGGCCTGACCTCACGCAGCTTGGCGCGCAGCTCGAGGATCGCGGCCCGGAGTGCCGCATTGGCCGTACCGACGGCGATGAGGCGCTCATCGATCGCCAGCGCGGCGAGGTAGGACTCGGCGGCGCCGCGCCCGTCGCCGAGGGCGCGCTGCGCGTCGCCGATGTCGCCCAAGATGCCGGCGAGCGCCTGTTGCCGCGGCGCCGATTGCGGATCGAGATCGGCGAGCCGCTGGCGCATGCCGAGGACGCCGCGATAGGCGCCGAGCGCGCCGGCGAAGTCGCCGCCGGCCCAGCGGACGTCGCCGACCTTGTTGAAGACGACGGCAAGCTCCTTGAGCCAGTCGGTGTCCGGCGATTTCATGGCGACGAGTCGCTCGAGGACGGCGCGCGCCGCCAGATAGGATTCGAGCGCGCCGGTCGTATCCGCCTGGGCGCGGCGCGTGTCGCCGATGTTCGAATGGCTCTCGGCGAGCTCGAACTGCCAGTGCGCATTGCCCGGATCCTGCTGCGCCAGTCGCGCGCGGATCGCGTGTCCGTCGCGATATGCGGCAAGCGCGGCCGCCAAATCGCCAAGCGCCCACTCGGCGTCGCCGGTCTTGATCAGGCTGCTGGCAAGCCCCTCCTGCCAATCGGCATTGCCGGGATCGCGCGCGGCGAGCCGCGTGCTGATCGCGTTCGCCGCGCGGAACGATTCGCGCGCGGCGGTGGGGTCGCCCAGCGCTTTCTGCGCTTCGCCGATATCGAGGAAGCTGGCGGCAAGGTCGCC
>JACQDQ010000146.1 GCA_016201015.1 Pseudomonadota bacterium
CAAAGATTGGGAAAACCTCAACCGAAACGCACTCGCCTTCCTTCGCCTCGCCTCCATCCGACTCATGCTGCGAAAACTCTGCAATCCGTCGTAAACTTCCGGGACAGACTCTAAGTGATTCCTCAATCGAAGCATCTTTCGACGGCGTAGGCGGCAGCGTCGTTGGAGAAATCGCAGGGTGCGCCTTGAGTTGGTTGACCAGATCGGTGCGGGTGCGGTTATAGGCTTCGTCCGCTGTTTCAATATCGCGCTCCTTCGCCTTCACGAATTCGCCGTCGATCCGGCGCTTGGCACGGCCGGCGTGGGCAGCGAGATCCGCCAACGACGCGAGGCCGGTCAACTCGGCCACCGCCCTCCCAAGCTCCGACGCAGAGCCAATCTGAATGAACGGAAGGAGGCCGGGCATGATCGTACCCGTTCGCAGCGCGATCGGATCAATGCCGAGGACAGCGAGATTGGGCAATGTCTCTTCAAGTTTGCCCCGCACCGTCCGTGTCTGGGTCCGTCGGATTGGCGGCAGAAGCGCACCCGTCTCATCGGCGAATGACAATTTTACCCAGGTATCTGCGGCGACCCACTCCTGCTCGGGACGATATACAGCCGGATCGGGCAACGGAGTCACGGGCGTTAAACGATGGAGTGTGGGCTCATCGTCCTTCGCTGGTCCATCCAGGCGGCACTGAAATTCCTCGGCGCCGCTCTCCGGCGAGCGCTGTGGCCGCAAAACCTGGCCGGTTAGGGCCCAAATGACCGCGTTCACGAGCGAGGTCGTGCCCGACCCGTTCAGCCCCTCGAATAGAGTCACCGCCGCCTGTGGTTCGTAGACAAACACCGGTGGCGGACGATCTACTGGACCGTACGCGTGCAGGCCCGCAAAGCGGTGAGCCTCGATGCGCTTAAGTGTCAGCCGACGGGCGCTTGCTGTTGCCAATCTTGCACCCGCAGCCGGCAACATGGGAGGCTTGGCCAACGCTGCGTCCACCAGCGCTTCGGCGTCGGCCTGACTAACATTTGCTTTCCAGCGCCCAGGATTGCGCCGATACCAATCAAGAACCGCGCGCGGCGCATCACCCGACAATCCGAACGGCGCATTGTCGGTACCAACCCCTATGGGTCGGCCGCTGACTAGGTCGGTACAAAGCGACTCGACCGTGTGCAAATGGAGCGGGCGAACTTCAACGGCTGTCATGCAGTCCTCTGAGCGATGGCACGAGTTCCAAACATTACAACCGGAGATACTATTGCGGTCTGCTCCCCAACAGCGAGTAAATTCGATGCCGGCGACGGCGACTAGCCGCACGACGTCTGCGTAGGGGCGGCTTTCCAAGCCGCCCGCATCGGCTCGTTCGGCACCGTCGCGGGCCGGCCTCGGGTCAAGCCCAAAGGCGGGCCGGTCCCTACGCCAGGAACGAACCTTCGATGAGGAACGCGAGCCGACGGATGGGGCCTGCCGACGCCGGTTGGGACGTCATGCCCGCTTGCGCGGCTGGACCGCCATTTCCAGCGCCTGGCGAATGAAGCGCTGATAGGGCACGCCCGCCTTGGCCGCCGACGCCTTCACCGCCTGCAGCAGCGGCTTCGGGAGGCGCATGTTGACGCGCTCGCTCTTGGGCTGAAATTCGAAGCGCACTGACCGCATCCCGGACAGGTCGTATTCGGTCAGGTCGGCCTTGGCGACGAACGCTTCCGCCTCCTTATCGCTTCTCAACTTCGGCAGCTTCCGTTTCATAGTAATTGACCTCCTTGGCATGCATGTAGCGCGCGCTGATCGGCCGAATGAATGTCCCATCGGCGCGCGAGCGGAGCGTGAACACGAGCAGGACGTAGCGTCCCGCTTCGGTCCTGCCGATGGCCTTGAACCGCGTCTCGCCGCGCGAGTGCGCCGGATCGGGAAATATCGCGAGCGGCCACCGAAACAGGGATTCGATTGCGGCCACCGAGACGCCGTGTTTCTGGCACTTGTCCCGGTTCGCCTCATCCCAGTCGAATCCGGCAACCCGTGTTTCCACCCTTTAAGATGGGTATTCGTACACCCAATTGTCAATACAATTGCGGATATACTGCATGTTGGGGAAAAAGGGTAGGAGTCCCCATCTTCCGCTGCGTAGGGGCGGACCTGACGACGCCTTTGGCGTCGCCAGCCTTCGAGACGCGCGCTCAACGCGCGCTCCTCAGGATGAGGCGCACGAGTCGAAGGATCCATTCCGCCCATATCGGCTCGATCGGCGCCGTCGCGGGCCGGCCCTCGGGTCAAGCCCAAGGGCAGACCGGCCCCTACGCGCAGAAGGAATCTTCAATTACCGGGCCTTCACCGGCAGCCGCCGGCAATCAGTTCAGGAAACTGCTTGCGCGCGAGCGTGGACTTTCCGACGCCGTTTGGCCCGGCGAGAATTGTCAGCCTTGGCCTCGGCATGGGCCGCCTTGCCGTTCGTTGGGGGCGTCGCGAGCTTCTTCAGGCGCGCCACGCGACCGTCCGGATAGATCGCGACCAAGTAGCCGTCGCGCCCCTGGAATACCGGAAGTCCCGCGGCGTGCGCTTCGGCGATCGCCTGGCGTACGGCGCGGCGATAGATGCGCAACACGCGGTCCATGGCCGAACTATTGGCCGGGACGACGGCCGGCGCAAATGGCGCCCTCACATCCACATCTGCGGGGCGCGTTGTCGGCGTGCTCCGACGCACGCTCCTATGCCTGGGAACGCATGCTCCTATGCCTGGGAAATGACAGGCGCGTCGGAACTCCGCTCAATGAGCCGTTGCGCTGCCGCGAGGATCACGGCGAGGGCATCGACCGTGCCGTCCGCCTCGCCCTTTTCAAAATCACCGTCGATCCTTCCCATCTGGTTGGTGACGTGTGCGAAGCACATCACAGGCTTGTCTCGTGCCGCCGCGAACGCATAGAGCGCGGCCGCCTCCATTTCGACCGCCAACAGACCTTTGTCCAGCATCGCGGCGATCGCCGCGGACGTCTCGCGGAACGGCGCATCGGTTGTCCAGCAGAGCAGCCGCGCTGGCCGTGCTGAACTCGGATGGAGGGAGGTAGTGGTAGCTGGCCCCTTCGTCGCGCAGCGCCCGGTCGATGAAAATGAAATATGGCGGCGGTTGGAGCGGAGCGAGCTGGCCAGCCGAGGTCATGCTGATGAGAAACCGGCAGCCCGAGGCGAACAGCTCTTCGGCGATGAGCACGGCGAAAGCTGCACCCACCGCGCAGCCGAGGATACCGAATTCGATGCCGCCCTCGACGAAGCCATAGAGTTCCGTGTGGTAACAGGCCCAGGCGGGATGGCGCGCGGCACGGCCTTCATCTTTCAGACGGCGCACCAGGTCGCCGTCCGGGTCAAGCACACAGATCGCCGGCACGGCTGCGTTCGCGAGTCTCTTCTGCCGGCGCGCCTCACGCAGCAGATTCTCGGGCGTGAAAGCCGATGGAGCATCGTAGTGCTTCTCCGCGAGAATAGGAGGCGTTGTGTTTGGGCTGTCGGGCATGGGCTGACGGCTTTCGAAATCAGTCCTCGGGCTATAAATGGTAGCGCGCGTCACGCCGCCGGAACGAGTATATCCGCCAGCAGTTCGCTCACCGCATCGATCTCGTCCATGGTCGTGTAGCGGCCGAGACTGAAGCGGATGGCGCCCATGCCGACTTCCTGCTGCACACCCATCGCCTTCAGCACCGGCGACAGCTCGATCCGGCCCGCATGGCAGGCCGAGCCGGTCGAAGCCGCGACGCCGCTCAGCCGCTGAAGGATCTCCGCGCCGACCTGACCCACGAAGGATACATTGAGCGTGTTGGGAAGGCGGTGCTGCACATGGCCGTTCAGCGCCACGCGCCCGCCGAAACGCTGCTGCACCGCCTCCCAGAGTCGGTCGCGCAGAGCACGGATTTGCTCTATCGACCCCAAATCCCGGGCCAACGTGCAGGCCGCTCCGAGACCGGCCGCGAGCAATGCACTCTCTGTGCCGGCCCGCCGGCCGTTCTCGTGTCCAGCACCGTGAATCAGCGGTTCGAGTTCGACCCCGCGTCGGACATAGAGCGCGCCGACTCCCTTGGGTGCGTAGACCTTGTGACCGGCGATCGTCAGCAGATCGACACCGAGCTCGTTCACGTTCGTGGAGATCTTGCCGGCCGACTGTGCGGCGTCCGTGTGGAAGAGAATCCCGCGCTCACGCGTGGTCCGACCGATCTCGGCGATCGGCTGAATTATGCCGACCTCGTTGTTCGCGTGCATGACGCTGATCAGAATCGTACGCGGGGTGATGGCGCGGAGCACGTCGTCAGGATCGACCTGGCCGGTCCGGTCAACCGGGAGAACAGTGACCGTTGCCCCCAGCCGCTCGAGGAACCGGCAGGGACCGAGGATTGCCGGATGCTCGACCTGGGTGGTGACGATGTGTTCGCCCTTGTCCTTGAGCGCGAAGAACACGCCTTTGAGTGCGAGGTTGTTGGCTTCGCTGCCGCCGCTCGTGAACACGACCTCGCCGGCGGCGCAGCCGAGCAATGCGGCGACCTCACCGCGAGCAGCTTCCAAAGCACTCTTCGCCGGCGCACTCGCCCAATGGCCGCTCGACGGATTGCCAAAGGCTTCCCCGAGAAGCGGTCGCATCGCATCCGCCACCGCTGGATCGATCGGCGTGCTCGCGTTGTAGTCAAGGTAGATCGGTCGCATGTGCGTTGGCCTCACCTGCGTTCGGACATGAGGTATTTCACGAGCGCCTGGATCCGTAACAGCGCTGGGTGCCATGGGGCGGATCGTTCAGAATGAACAGCGTCTTCATGTCGTCTCTTACGGCTCGGGTTGCGGCAACCGATCCGCGACCGGCCGGCGTTCGTCGTTCCAGCGCTGCATGCCGCCGCGTAGCACGCGGACATCGCGGAAGCCCGTGTTACGGAGCAATGCCGAGGCAGTGGCCGAGCGCTTGTCCGTACGGCATACCAGGACGATGGGCTTGTCCCTTAGCGTATCGATCTCGCACAGCCGGCTCGTAAGCTCGCCGACCGGCAGGTTCCGCGCAGCGGCAATATGACCAAGCGGGCCGGAGAATTCGTCCGGCCCTCGCACGTCAACGATGACAGGCTTCGCATCACGCCCGAGCCGATCCGCGAGACTACCTGACTCGATCCATGCCCCGTCGTCCACGGCGGCGCTGGGACTCCCGCCGGCGCGCCAGTTCCACAGCGTTGCGGCGATCAGCAGGACAAATCCCCCAAGCTCGAAGACGCGGCCGTAGGAGCCGTACAGGGTCCACAAAAGGAGCGCGACACCTGCCGCAGCCATCACGCTTGGCACGATGAAACCGTGCCGTCGATAGGAAGCCGCGATGCCAACCGTGGAAAGCGCCGCAAAGACGCTGATCGCTCCAGCCCAGGCGCGCTCATCGATGGCCAGGGAGATCGCCAGCAGCGACAGCAAACCGATCAACGCTGTCGTGCCATAGCCGGAGAGGATAGCCAGGGCGGTCGCGGCGCCAGGCAGCCAAGGGACCTTCCTGCCATCAGTCATGATCGAAGCCTCGATTGCCGCCGCCTTTTTCATTGGAGCGCGGGTGCTACTGCGGCACGCCGGCCTCGACGGGCAACCCGGCCGCGCGCCATTCCGGCAGCCCATCTTCCAGTCGACGAACCTTGAAGCCGTGGGCCCGGAGAACTGCGACGGCTTCGTAAGACAGCACGCAGTAGGGGCCGCGGCAGTAAGCGACGATTTCGTGGCGTGGGTCGAGGTCGGCCAGCCGCTTTTCGAGTTCGCCCAGCGGGATGTTGAGGGCACCCGGGAGGTGGCCAAGGGCAAATTCGTCCTCTGGCCTGACGTCGAGTACTGTCACGAGCCCGGCTTTGAGCCGGTCCATCAACTCCGCTCGCGAGACCGGCTCGAGACCGTCGCGGTTCTGGAAGTAATTGCGCACCACGCGCTCGACCTCGGCGACGTTGCGCTCGGCGATGCGCCGGACAGATGCCAGCAGATCCAGAACCGTGTCGGCCGTCAGGCTGTAGAACACGAACTTTCCTTCCCGCCGGGCGACGACCAGCCCGGCGCGACGCATGTGTTGCAAGTGCTGGGACGCATTGGCGATCGACATCCGGGTCCGATCCGCCAACACCTCGACGGTCCGTTGGCCCTGGGAGAGTTGCTCCAGAAGCCCCAGCCGGTGCGGATGGGCCACTGCCTTCGCTACGGTGGCAAATTGGACAAACAGGGCTTGCTTGGGACTCTCGCTTGACATTCAAGGCCAATCATCGTTAGATCATTCAATTAATTTGTTTAATAATGAACTGAAAGAGCGCATACGTCAAGCCCATCGCACCAGAGATAGCGACCTTGGCCGAGATACTGCTCACGCACGAATCCGCGATCCGACTCGGCGCCTTCGCCAGCATCTTCGGCGCGATGGCGCTCTGGGAACTGCTGGCGCCACGGCGAGGCCAAGCCATCCGGCGCATCAAACGCTGGCCCAGCAACGTTGGCATCGTCGCGCTGGACACCTTGCTCGTCCGGCTCGTCTTTCCGACGGCCGCCGTCGGTGTAGCGCTTTCCGCCGAAACAAATGGCTGGGGTTTGTTTCACGCAATGAAGGCGCCGACTTGGCTTGCGGTCATTGCCTCAGTGATCCTCCTCGACCTCGCCATCTATCTGCAGCACGTGCTGTTTCACGCCGTGCCGGTGCTGTGGCGGCTGCATCGGATGCATCACGCCGACCTTGAGTTTGATGTGACGACAGGCGTGCGCTTCCATCCGCTCGAAATCCTGCTGTCGATGGCGATCAAGCTCGGCGTTGTCGCCGCGCTCGGTACGCCCCCAGTCGCGGTGTTGATCTTCGAGATGCTGCTCAACGCCACTTCGATGTTCAACCACGGAAACGTGAACCTCCCGCAGCGGCTCGATCGCGTGCTGCGCCGGTTCGTCGTTACGCCCGACATGCATCGCGTCCACCATTCCGTGGTGCCGCGCGAGACTAACAGTAATTTCGGCTTCAACCAGCCTTGGTGGGACCGACTGTTCGGCACCTACCGCGCTGAGCCGGCGGCCGGCCACGAGGGGATAACCGTTGGCATCGGGCAGTTCCGGGACGCGCGCGAGCTCAGACTCGATCGCATGCTCCTGCAGCCATTTCGCGACGACGACCGCAGCTACCCGCTGGGCCGGCGGGAGCCGGCCAGGTGACGCAGCGGGCCATCGTCCCGGGCCCGGCGCTCGGGCTCGCTATCGCGGGTGCGGCGATCTGGCTGGCGCTCAATCGGGATCTTGATAGGCGCCTTCGGCGGGAGCCAGACCTGTGATGGCTGTAGCTGGATTGCCGATGTACGATCTGCCGGAACTCCGTCCGGCGACCGATGCGTGGTGGGCTGGCGTAGCGCGTGCGCTTCGGCGCGAGGGCTTAGAAGACGTTCCGGATCGGCTCACGCGCAAGCACTATACCGAAACGATCTGGCGACGGCCTGACCTGTTACTGTCGCAGACTTGCGGCTACGACATCGTCGGCGAGTGGCGAGAGCGGCTAGCCTACGTCGCCACGCCTTGCTACGCAGCGCCCGGGTGCGACGGCCCGCTGTACTGCAGTCTCATCGTCGTCCCGCGGGGCTCTCCAGCGCGGGTCGTCGAGGAGTTGCGCGGGGCGAGGTGTACGATCAACGGATATACGTCCCATTCCGGCTGCAATGCCCTCAAGGCCACCTTCGCGCCATTGGCGCGCGACGGTCGCTTCTTCCGCTCAGTTACGGTCAGCGGCAGCCACGTCATGTGCCTGGCTTCGATGGAGCGCGGCGAAGCAGACGTGGCGGCAATCGATTGCGTTACCTACGCGCTGCTGGTTCGCTACCGGCCGCGCCTGGTGGAGAACACTCGAGTTGTGGCGCAGACGGTGGCCGCGCCGGTTGGACCATACGTCACCCGCAGCGGCGCGTCGGACGACCGCATCGCGCGCCTGCGCGGCGGACTGGGGCAGGCGATGCACGATCCAGGCCTCGCTGTGGCGCGCACCGACCTGCTTCTCGGTGGATTCGAAATTCTACCTGACGAGGACTACGCGCGCATCCGACAGATCGAGACTGACGCGATGAGACTTGGGTATCGAGATTTCAGTCCGGAGACGGTCACCTAGGAGCGGCACTCTCGGCACCCTGGTTGCGCTATGTCCCCTCTCAAGTCCGTTGGCCAGCTTGTCACGGCGCGTTCGGCCGGCCACCTCATGCTGCTCGAACCTGCGCCGGCTAAATCTGTTTGGGCTACTGCCGGTTTCGTGGACAGTAACATAAATATGGTCGGGGTCGATTTCATTCCAGCCCGCTCGCCATATCGTCGGCATTGAGGAATCGCCCGTCGGCGATCGCGTCAGGAAACAGAGCGTGCGCGAGCGTGGACTTTCCGACGCCGTTTGGTCCGGCGAGAATTGTCAGGCTTGGCCTCGGCATGGGTCGCCTTGCCGTTCGTTGGGGGCGTCGCGAGCTTCTTCAGGCGCGCCACGCGACCGTCCGGATCGATCGCGACCAGGTAGCCGTCGCGGCCCTGGAATACCGGAAGTCCCGCGGCGTGCGCTTCGGCAATCGCCTGGCGTGCGGCGCGGCGATAGATGCGCAACACGCGATCCATGGCCGAACTATAGGCCGGGACGACAGCCGGCGCAAAGCACCGCCGCCGATTACGCCGCGCGGCGCGCCTCGCCGGCACGGCCGCGTTGCCGCGATCCCCATCTTCCGCCGCGTAGGGGCGGACCTCACCGTCTGTGCGAGTCAAAGCGCCA
>JACQDQ010000127.1 GCA_016201015.1 Pseudomonadota bacterium
CGGGTTTCAAACCCGCCCCTACGAAACCTCACCTCGGCGCACTCCGTGTTCGCTCCGCGACCTCTGCGCTTAACTCTGGGTGCTCGATGAGTTCGTGGATCACCGGGACTCGCCGCTTCGCGGCGGCCCGGTGATGACGACGGAGATAGTCACCCGCAGCGCTATGCGTTGTTCCGCTACAGCCCGTGATACTCGCGAAACCAGGCGACGAAGCGGGGGATGCCCTCGTCGATCGGGGTCTTGGGCGCGAAGCCGAGATCGCGCTGCGCCGCTTCGATGTCGGCGTAGGTTTCCTTGACATCGCCCGGCTGCATCGGCTCGAGCTTCAACTGCGCCTTGTGGTTGGTCGCGCGTTCGATCAGCTCGATGAAGCGCAGCAGCTTCTCCGAGCGGTGGTTGCCGAGATTGTAGCGACGATGCGGCGCACTCTTGCCGTCGTCCTGCGGCGGACGGTCGAGGCTCGCCACCACGCCGGCGACGATGTCGTCGATGAAGGTGAAATCGCGCTTCATGTCGCCGTGATTGAAGACGCTGAGCGGCTTGCCGTCGAAGATCGCCTTGGTGAAGATCCAGGCCGACATGTCGGGGCGCCCCCACGGCCCGTAGACGGTGAAGAAGCGCAGGCCGGTCGCCGGCAGGCGATAAAGATGGCTGTAGCAGTGCGTCATCAGCTCGTCGGCCGCCTTGGTCGCGGCATAGAGCGAGACCGGCTGATCGACCTTGTCGTCGATCGCGAAGGGCAGCTTGACATTGCCGCCATAGACCGACGAGGACGAGGCATAGACGAGGTGCTTGATCCGCCCGGCCTGGCGGCAGGCCTCCATCACGGCGAAATGGCCGACGAGATTGGTCTGGATATAGGCCTCGGGATGGGTGAGCGAGTAGCGCACCCCGGCCTGGGCCGCGAGGTGGGCCACGCGGTCGATCGATTTATCGGCGGCCAACACCGCGGCCACCGCGCCGGGCGCCGCGATGTCGCGCCGCTCGAAGCGAAAATTCTTGTGGCGCGCGAGGCGCGCCAAGCGCGCCTCCTTGAGCCGCACGTCGTAATAGTCGTTGACGTTGTCGAAGCCGATCACGGACTCGCCACGGGCCAGCAGCGCCTCGGCGACGTTGTAGCCGATGAATCCGGCGGCGCCAGTGAGAAGGACGGTCATGGGCGGAAGGCGGCTGGGAATCCGGGCGGCGATGCAGCGGCCGTTGTACCCCGCCGGCGCGGCAAAATCACGCGTGATCGCGAGGCTTGCCAATGCGTCGGTATGCGCCGGCTAGCGGCCTCATGGTTCGAGACGGCCCTTTGGGCCTCCTCACCATGAGGCCTATCATTTAGTTCCTTGTCCCGAGGATCACGCGTCCTTCGACTCGCGGACCTCATCCTGAGGAGCTGCGCCGCACGCGGCGCAGCGTCTCGAAGGCTGGTGACGCCGAAGGCGTCGCCGGGTCCGCGGCTCAGGCTGTCAGCGCCAACGGCGTCGACAGGGGCGTGCGTCTCGAAGGACGAGGAGCGGCGCGGACGGAGGGTGCCATCGCGTGATGGGCCGTAAACATCGACCTGGACTGACCACAACTGCGCTGTTACAGTGCGCGCCGATGTCGAGACGGGAGCATTGCATGTCCTGCCCCGCCGCCCTGTGGTCCGAGATCGCGGGTATTTTCCGCTGGTGACGCTCGTCACCGCGACATCGCTTTCCCGTTTCTGAATCCTTCGCGAAAGCGCGTCGCTTCGGCCGGACCATACGGTCCAGGCACTTGGCGCGCCCGGCGAACCCGAAATTTTCAGTTGTGGCAGGACGAACATGCTGTACCGATTCACCACCCCGTCAGGGATTATCGTCGAACGTCGTGAACAAACCCTTTCCTACGAGACGGCCCTAGACGGGCTGGCCGAGCGCCTCGATCGCGAGCGCGGCGCGCTGTTTTCCTCCGGCATCGACTATCCCGGCCGCTACACCAGATGGGAGATGGGATTTGCGGCGCCGCCGCTCGAGCTGGTCGGCACCGGGCGCGAGCTCGCGGTGCGCGCCCTCAACCCGCGCGGCGAACGGCTCATCGAAATTCTGCAGCCGGTTCTCGCCGCCACTCCGGCGACGCAGGTCGCGGCGGCCGGTCCGCGTGAATTCCGCCTCGCCATCGCCGCCGGCGGCGGCGATTTCACGGAGGAGGAGCGCAGCCGGCAGCCGACGCTGTTCTCGCCGCTGCGTCGCCTGCTCGCCGAGTTCCACGGCATCGTCGATTCCTTCCTCGGCGTCTATGGCGCCTTCGGCTACGACCTCTTGTTCCAGTTCGAGCCGATCACGCTCAAGCACCGGCGCCCGACCGATCAGTGCGACTTGCATCTCTATCTGCCGGACCGCATCATCGTCGCCGATCGCCGCAAGGAGCGCGCCCTGCGCTTCGACTATGAATTCACGCGTGCCGAGACGACGACGCGCGGCGCCGGACGGCGCAATTTCAGCCGCCTCAAGCCGCCGCAGGCCGGGCCGGCCGCCACGCCGCAAGTCACCTCCGATTTCGAGTCTTCCGAGTACGCGGCGATGGTGGATGCGGCGCGCGAGCGCATGCGCATCGGCGACATCTTCGAGGTGGTGCTGAGCCGCAGCTATTTCGCGCCCTACCGCGCCCCCGCCTCCGATCTCTATGGGCGCATGAAGCGGGTCAATCCCAGCCCGTTCGAGTTCCTGATCCAACTCGGCCAATCGCAGCTAATCGGCACCTCGCCCGAGATGTTCGTGCGCGTCGAGGGCGACCGCGTCGAATCCTGCCCGATCTCCGGCACCGCGCGGCGCAGCGGCGACCCGATCGAGGACGCGGCGCGGCTGCGCGGGCTCATCAACTCCGAGAAGGACGAGGTCGAGCTGACGATGTGCACCGATGTCGACCGCAACGACAAGGCGCGCATCTGCCAGGCCGGAACGGTGCGGCTGCTCGCGCGGCGCCAGATCGAGACCTATGCCGGGCTCTATCACACGGTCGATCACGTCGAAGGGCGGTTGCGCGCGGGCTTCGACGGCATCGACGCGTTTCTCAGCCACATGTGGGCGGTGACCTTGACCGGCGCACCGAAGCACATGGCGGCGCAGATCGTCGAGGAGCTGGAGAAAGGCCCGCGCCGCTGGTACTGCGGCGCGGTCGGCGCCTTCATGTTCTCCGGCGATGTCAACACCGGCATCACCATCCGCACGGTCTATCTCAAGGACGAAGTCGTCGAGTATCGCACCGGCGCAACCCTGGTCTGGGACTCGGTCGGTTCCGAGGAAGACGCCGAGACGCGCACCAAGGCGACCGCCTTGTTCCGTGCCCTCGATTCGGACGGGCGCGCGACGGTGCGCCAGGCCGCGTTGCCGCAATCCGGACAAGGCCGCCGCATCGTCCTTATCGACAACGAGGATTCATTCGTCCACACGCTCGCCGATTATTTCCGCCAAACCGGCGCCGAGGTCGTCACCTACCGCCATGGCCTGGCGCTCGATCGCCTGCTCGCCGTCCACCCGGACCTCGTCGTGCACTCGCCGGGCCCGGGGTTCCCCAAGCAGTTCGGCGTGCCTGATCTGGTGCGGGCGCTGGCCGGCGCCGGCGTGCCGCAATTCGGCGTCTGCCTCGGCCTGCAGGGCATGGTCGAGGCGTTCGGCGGCAGCCTCGAAGTCATGGCGGCGCCGCGTCACGGCAAGACCTGGGACGTGACGCATGACGGCGCCTTCATCTTTGACGGCGTGCCGTCGCCGGTCCGGGTCGGCGCCTATCACTCGCTGACCGCGCGCCGCGATGACTTTCCGGCCGCGTTGATTGCCACCGCCCGCAACGCCGACGGGCTGGTCATGGCGATCCGCCACCGCGATCTGCCCGTCGCCGCGGTGCAGTTCCATCCCGAGTCGATCCTGTCGATGGGCGGAGATTTCGGCCGTCGCATCGTCGCCAACGTGGTGCGCGAGCTGGCCCGCGCCCGGACCCCGGCCGATGCGGGAATGGCGCAACGTTAGCCAACGAATGGAGACCACGGCCATGATACTCGAGATCGCCCAGATCGACGTGAAGGCCGGATTGGAGCCGGAATTCGAAGCGAACGCGGCCAAGGCGGCGCCGCTGTTTGCCCGCGCCAAGGGCTGCAAGGGCATGGAGCTGCAGCGCTCGATCGAGAATCCGCGCCGTTATCGCTTGTTCGTCAAATGGGAGACGGTTGAAAACCACATGGTGGATTTCCGCCGCTCCGAGGATTTCAAGGAGTGGCGGCGGCTGGTCGGTCATTGCTTCGAAGCCACGCCGCAGGTCGAGCACACAAGGCAAGTCGGGACATGGGTCTAGCCCGCGTTGCGCGCGGCACGATCATCGGCGTCCGGCCGCGATCTTGTCGCGGGCCGATGACTGCCCCACGTAATGCATTGACGATCACGGAGAACCTGGATGCGTAGGGTCGGGTTCGCGGTTCTCGGTGTGGTGCTGGCGTTAGCGGGCGGGACGGCGACATCGCTCGCTCTCGACAGCCCGACCCAACCGCAGATCGCCGACGCCTGGGCGCGCGCGACGCCGGAGGCGGCCCGCACCGGCGCCGTCTATTTGCGCGTGACCAATCCCGGCGTGACCGTCGACCAGATCATCGGCGCATCCTCGCCCGCCGCCGAGAAGGTCGAGCTGCACGAACACGTCATGGACGGCAGCGTGATGCGGATGCGCCCGGTCGAGGTGATCGAGGTGAAACCTCACGAAACTGTCGTTTTCGCGCCGACCGGGTCGCACGTGATGCTGATCGGCCTCAAGGCTCCGCTGCGCGACGGCGACAAGCTGAGCGTTACGCTGCGATTCAAGATGGCCGGTGCGGTCGAGATTAGCGTGCCCATCCGCCGATCGCCGCCGCC
>JACQDQ010000128.1 GCA_016201015.1 Pseudomonadota bacterium
AGTTCCGCGCCGGCATCGACACGGCGCGGCGCTATGCCGAACGGCTCGGCGTCACCCGCGTCAATCTGCTCGCCGGCGTGCCCCCGACCGGCGCCGACGCCGCGCGCTGCCGTTACACGCTGGTCGAGAACATGCGGGCGGCGGCCAAGGCCATGGCCGAGATCGGCGCCACCGTCTGCCTCGAGGCGATCAACACGCGCACGGTGCCCGGATTCTTCGTCAGCCGGTCGCAGCAGGCGGTCGATCTCATCGCCGCCGCCGGCGCGGCCAACCTCGCCCTGCAATACGACCTCTACCATATGCAGATCATGGAGGGCGACCTGGTCCCGACGCTGGAGCGCCTCAAGCAGCGCATCGGCCACATCCAGTTCGCCGATACGCCCGGGCGCCACGAGCCGGGCACCGGCGAAATCAACTTCGCCAACGTGTTTGCCGCGCTCGACCGCATCGCCTATGACGGATGGGTCGCGGCCGAATATAATCCGCTTGGAACGACCCGCGACAGCCTCGGCTGGTTCGAGCCCTGGCGCGGGAAATAGGCCGGAGCAATGACCAATCGGAAGTTTCTACCCAGCCGCCAATATTTCCTATCGTCATGCCGGCGAAGGCCGGCACCCAGGACAAGTGCGGCACTCGTCGCCCCTGGACCCCGACTTGCGTCGGGGTGATGTCATGGGAAGCGCGCAAGGAGGCATGATGTCGAAGCAGAGTCCCACGGTCCTCGACCCGACGACGATCAAGGAGCGCATCGGCTCGGGCTACCCCGATCCGTTCCACAAGCCCTGCGCCACGCGCTCCAAGCGCGCGCTCGGCGACGCCTTCGGCCTGAAAAACTTCGGCGTCAATCTCGTGCGTCTGCCGCCGGGCGCGTGGTCGTCGCAGCGCCACTGGCACACGCGCCAGGATGAGCTGGTCTACATCGTCGAAGGCGAGATCACGCTGGTGACAGATTCAGGCGAGCAGACAATGAAGCCCGGCATGATCGCCGGCTTTCCCGCCGGCAAGGCGGACGGCCATCATCTGATCAACAAGACCGGCCGCGACGCGGTCTATCTCGAAATCGGCGACCGCAGCTCGGGCGACGAAGCGGCCTATCCCGATGTCGACCTGCATGCAGTGCCGGGACCGTCGATCGCAATGCACAAGGACGGCACGAAATACTGACCGCGGCGACCGCCGCTCAGCGCGCAGCAGACGCGAGGGACCCATGGCGAAGCAGTGGCCGCACCCGACCGCGATCGATCCGCAGACGGTGACGCCGCGCCTGGGCTCGGCCTATCCCGCGCCCTATGACCGCGAATGCGCCGGCCGCGACAGGCGCTCGCTCGCCGCGGCGCTCGGCCTCAAGGCCTTCAACGCCGAACTGTGGCGCCTGCCGCCCGGCACCTGGTCGTCGCACCGCCACTGGCACAGCAAGAATGACGAGCTGATCTACATCCTGGAGGGCGAGCTGGTCCTCGTCACCGACGAGGGCGAGCGCACCTTGCGCGCCGGCATGGTCTGCGGCTTTCCCGCCGGCAAGCCGGACGGCCACGCCCTGATCAACCGCGCGGACCGCGACGCCGTCATCATCGAGATCGCCGACCGCGAGGCGGGCGACGCCGTCACCCACACCGATCCCGCCCTCGCGGGGACTTAGATCGGAATTGATCAGATGAAGTTACCCCCAGCATTAAACGCGGAGGTCGCAGAGTGGACGCAGAGTACGCAGAGAGGCGATCTCGTAGGGGCGGGTTTCAAACCCGCCCCTACAATCGCTTCCACTCTCCGCGTCTACTTCAACTTCTCTGCGCCCTCTGCGTTGAAATCACGCCGGCTACAGCGGCCGGTCATGCCAACGTAAAGGAAAGACGGGATTGGCCATGCGGACCCCGCGCGCCCTCCGCCTCGTCCTCGCGCTCGCCATGGCGCTCGGCGCCGCCGCGCCGGCACTGGCCAAGGACGAGCTGGTCATCGGCATCACGCAGTTCCCGTCGACCTTCCACCCCAGCATCGATGCCATGGCGGCGAAGAGCTACGTCCTGGCGATGACCATGCGGCCGTTCACCACCTACAATAAAGAGTGGAAGCTGATCTGCATGCTGTGCACGCAGATGCCGTCGATCGAGAACGGCCAGGCCAAACCGTTCGACATGCCGAACGGCAAGAAGGGCATCGCCGTCACCTACACCATCCAGCCCAACGCGACCTGGGGCGACGGCACGCCGGTGTCGACCGACGACGTGATGTTCACCTGGGAGATGGGCCGCCATCCCAAGACCGGAATCGGCAATCTGGAGCTCTACCGCAGCATCATGAAGATCGACGTGAAGGACAAGAAGACCTTCACCATGCATTTCGACAAGCTCACCTACGAATTTGCCGCGATCAACGACTTCGAGTTGATCCCGGCGCATCTCGATCGCAAGAATTTCGCCGATCCCGAGAATTATCGCCGGCGTACCGCTTTCGACGCCGACACCACCAATCCCGGCCTCTATTTCGGACCTTACCGCATCACGCAGGTGGCGCCGGGCTCGCATGTCGTGCTCGAGCCCAATCCCACATGGTACGGCGACAAGCCCTACTTCAAGCGCATCGTCGTCCGCGTCATCGAGAACACGGCGGCGCTCGAGGCCAATCTGCTGTCGGGCGCCATCGACTACATCGCCGGCGAGCTCGGCCTCTCGCTCGATCAGGCCCTCGCCTTCGAGAAGCGCAACGCGGCGCGCTTCGACATCTCGTACAAGGCCGGGCTCATCTACGAGCATATCGACGTCAATCTCGACAACCCGATCCTCAAGGACAAGCGCGTGCGCCAGGCGCTGCTCGCCGGCCTCGACCGCGAGACGCTGACCAGGCAGCTCTTCGAGGGCAAGCAGCCGGTGGCGCACTCCTTCGTCTCGCCGCTCGACTGGATGATCGCCGACGACATACCGCGCTATCCCTACGATGCGGCGAAGGCCGGCGCGCTGCTCGACGCCGCCGGCTGGAAGGAGCTGCGCGGCGGCTTTCGCGTCAACGCCGCCGGCGAGCGCCTGTCGCTCGAGCTGATGACCTCGGCCGGCAACCGCTCGCGCGAGCTGGTGCAGCAGGTGCTGCAAAGCCAGTGGCGCAAGCTCGGCATCGACGTGCGGCTGCGCAACGAGCCGGCCCGCGTCTTCTTCGGCGAGACGGTGCGCAAGCGGCTATATCCGGCGATGGCGATGTTCGCCTGGATCAGCTCCCCGGAAAACGGGCCGCGCACGACGCTGCATTCCGATCACATCCCGACCGCGGAAAACAACTATGCCGGCCAGAACGACACCGGCTTCCGCAACGCCGAGATGGACAAGCTGATCGAGGATCTCGAGGTCGAGCTCGACAAGGAGAAACGCCGCACGATCTGGCGGCGCATCCAGGAAATCTACGCCGACGAGCTGCCGGTGCTGCCGCTCTATTTCCGCGCCGACGCCTACATCGTGCCGAAATGGCTGAGCGGCATCGAGCCGACCGGCCACCAATATCCGACCGCTTTGTGGGTCGAATACTGGCGCTCGCGGCCGTGACGTTCACGTGGCGGACGATGCCGCATCACAATACTTCGGCTGCGTGTAGGGGCGGGTTTCAAACCCGCCCATACTTTCCTCGTCCTTCGAGACGCACGCTTCGCGTGCTCCTCAGATGC
>JACQDQ010000139.1 GCA_016201015.1 Pseudomonadota bacterium
GCGGCGGCGCGACGGCGTCGAGACCGATTTCAGCCAAGACGCACCCGCGGATCGACGACGGCGTAGAGAATGTCCACGGCCAGGTTGATGACGAGATAGATGACGGCAAGGAAGAGGAGCCCGCCCTGGATGACGGGAAAGTCGCGGCTCAAGACGGCGCCGATGATCAGGCGGCCCACGCCGGGCAGCGAGAACACCTGCTCGACGACCACGGCGCTGCCGAGCATCGAGCCGGCGATGATGCCCGTGACGGTCAAAATCGGGATCATCGCATTCGGCACACCGTGGCGGACGACGACGAAAGCGCGCGACAGGCCCTTGGCATCGGCGGTGCGGATGAAGTCCTGATTGAGCACGTCGAGCATGGCCGAGCGCGCCATGCGCGCGATGAAGCCGATCTGCACGACGGCGAGCGTGAACGCGGGCAGCGCCATGCTCGAATACCAGCCGGCGATGCTTTCCGTCAGTGCGACGTGGCCGCCGGACGGAAACCAGCCGAGATGTACGGCGAAGACCACGATGAGGACGAGCCCAAGCCAGAAATCGGGGATCGACAGGCCGAGCAGCGCCAGCGTCATGATCGACTGGTCGGCACAACTGCGGTGGCGGACGGCGGCGAGCACGCCGGCCGTCACGCCCGCAATCACTGCGAAAATCAGCGCGAGCCCGGCGAGCGAGAGCGTCACCGGCAGCCGCTCGACGATGGCCGAGCCGACGCTGCGCCGCAGCAGGATCGACTCACCGAGATCGCCGCGCAGCACTCGCTCGTACCATTTGGCCATCTGCACAAGAATCGGCTGATCGAGCCCCAGCTCGTGGCGCAGACGCTCCACCTGCTGCGGCGTGGCGCTGGCGTCGAGGAATACGGCAGTCAGGTCACCGGGCACGAGCCAGATGACGGCAAAGGACAGCAGCGACACCAGCAGCAGGACCGGTATCGCGGCGATCACCCGACGCACGACAAAGCCCAGCATCCCGAGCCTCCCCTAGGGGGCGGGCGCCCGCGCCGAGGCGCCCGCCGACGCGCGCAGTGTCGCGCCTTACTTCTCGAGCGTCACGCCCCACATGCGCGGGATGCGATGCGGCTCGAAGTTCTTGAGCTTCGTCGTGGCGACCTGGAACAGTCCGTAATTGCCGATTTTCAAGGCGACCGCGGCGTCGTACATCCGTTTCTGGAACTCGGCGAAGACCGCCTTGCGCTTGGTCGCGTCCATTTCGGTATTGAGGACAGCGTAGAGACGATCGACCTCGGCATCGACCTTCTGCTGCGAGAGACCGGCGACCCAGGGCGCCATGACCGAGGCCGGACCCTCGAAGGGCTCGATGCCGAAGCCATGTGTCCAGAAGTTCCAACCGGTCGGGGTGAAGCCGACTTTCGACACCGTCGGCCAGTCGGCGACGCTGATATCGACCTTGACGCCGATCTCGGCAAGCTTCTGCTGCACGACGGTGGCGACGTCGACATTGGAGCGCAGATTGTCGACGATGAAGGTGATCTTCTCGCCCTTGTACTTCGACTGCCCCACGAGTTCCTTGGCCTTCTTGAGATTGTTCTCGTTGTACGCCCTGCCGGCGTCGGTGTGGAAGGCGGCATTGGGGAACAACCAGCCGCCGTCGAGCTGGTAGATATCCGGGTGCGCAATCGCCATGACCTCTTCGTCGTCGAGGGCCGCGGCGACCGCCTTGCGGAAGTTGAGGTCGTCGGTCGGTGCCAGGGCGTGGTTGAACTTCAACACCTGGAAGGCGAAGGGCAGCACGCGGAAGACCTTGAAGTTCCGATTGCCTTCGAGCCGCTTGGCGGTCGGCCCATCGACCGTCTCGACGACATGCACGTCGCCCGACTCGAGCGCGGCGACGCGCGCGCCCGCCTCCGGCATGAAGCGGAACGTCACCGTGTCGATGAACACTTCTTTCCTGCCGACGAGGCCGTCGCGCTTCGCATAGGCCGGATTGGGCACATAGTCCTTGAAGCGCTCGAGCTTGACATGGCTGTCCGGCCGGTATTCGACGAACTTGAACGGTCCAGTGCCGATGTAGTTGATCTTGTTGGCGTCCTTCGCCGCCTCTTCGGCCGGGTAGATCGCGATGGGCGCCCGCGGCGATGACAGATTGTCGAGGAAGACCGCCTGGACCGACTTGAGCTTGATGGCGACCTCGTAGGGCCCCTTGATCTCGACCGCTTCGATCGCATCGACCAGGCTCAAGGAAGCCCCGACCTTACGGTAGCGCTCCAGCGAGGCGACAACGTCGACCGACGTCATCTCCTTGCCGTTGTGGAACTTCACGCCCTTGCGCAGCTTGAATAGATAGGTCTTGCCGTCGGCCGAGATATCGACGCCCTCGGCCAGATCGGGAACGGCATTGCCATTCTCGTCGCGGCCATAGAGCGTTTCGTACAGCTCCAGCGTGACGTTGCGCGCGACCTGCGCCGACGTCACTTGCGCGTCGAGCGAGGGCGGCGCTCCCACCATGGCGATGACCACATCGCCGCCCCGCGTTTGCGCCAGCCCGGCGTGCGGCGATGCCGTCAACGCCCCAAGACCGAGGCTTGCGGCGAGAGATAATAATTTCCAGTTCATCTTCCGTCTCCCTTCAGGGCTCGACGCCCCCTTGTGGTGATGGACGAGTCGCAGGCTCAAGAACGGACCAAGTATTTCGCAATGACTTCCTCGCTTGGATCGACACCCAAACCGGGCTCCCGCGGCAGATGCGCGAAGCCATCCTTGATGGTGACGGGGTTCCTGGCAAGGCGGCGCGAGATCTCGCTCGGCTCGACGCAATATTCCATGACGAGCGCGTTGGGAATCGCGCACAGGAAGTGCAGCGAGGCCGCCGTATTGATGTCGGTGGTGAAGTTGTGGTTGCAGACCTTGCGGCCGCGGCTGTGGGCATAGGCCGCGATCTGCAAGGCTTGCGTGAAGCCGCAACGAGTCAGGTCGATCTGCACGATGTCGATGCCGCCCTCGTCGATCAAGCGCTCGAAGCCGACATTCGTGCACTCTTCCTCGCCGGCTGCGATGTGCTGGATGCAGGCGGCGGAGACCTTGCCGTAGCCGGCATAGTTGTCAGGGTGCAAGGGCTCCTCGATCCAGAACAGGCGATAGGGCTCGAACAGCTTGGCGCGGCGGATCGTGGTCTTGGCGTCCCAGACCAGGCCGACATCGAGCATGAAGTCGTTGGTGTCGCCGATCGCCTTGCGGATCGCCTCGACGTAGCGCAGGTCCGTCGCCTCGTTGGCACCGAAGGGTTCCCAGCCGAACTTCACCCCGGTATGGCCGCTGTCGACGGCGCTCTTGGCGCGCGCCACCGTCGCCTCGACGGTGAACTGAAACATGTTGGAGGAGTAGACGCGCATCTTGTCGCGCATGGCGCCGCCGATGAGCTCGACGATCGGCTTGCCGAGCGCCTTGCCCTTGATGTCCCACAGCGCGATGTCGACGCCGGCCATCGCCTGCACGACGGCGCCGTTGCGCCCGTAATAAAGCGTGGCCTGATACATCTTGGCCCACAGCCGAGCGACATCGAGCGGGTTCTCGCCGACCAGCAGCGATTTCAAGCCGGTCACCAGCGTGTGCGAATAGGGCGCCTCGATGATCGCCTTGGCGACGGCGGGACAGCCGTCGACTTCGCCCCAGCCGACGATGCCCGCATCGGTCGTGATCTTGACGAGGAGAGCGTCCTGCGAGCTGTCCGTGCGCTTCTGGATTTCCGGAAGCCGCAGGTAGAGCGCCTCCACGTTCGTGATCTTCATCTTCCCGTTTCCCTCTTCAGTCCTTTGTCGACGACAACCATGGGCCGCAGCCGGCCATCAGCATTAGCTAGACCGCCGCGGCTGACGCTTCGTCGTAGTCCGTCATGACCACGGCGACGGCATCGCCCCGTTGTACGCGTCCGGGCCCAGCCGCCATCCACAGCACGCCCGAGCGGCGGAAGCGCAGCTCGATCGGCGGATGGTCGACGTCCTCGACGAAGTGCAGATAGCCGGCGACGTCCCCCTCGCGCACGTTGTCGCCGGCGAGGTCTTGCGGCTCGAAGACGCCGCCGGCAGGCGCGAAGGTGTAGCAGCCTTCATCGCGCACCATCATGTGCCGCGTGGCGGGCGAGCCGTCGCGCTGACGGGTATCCGGCGTGCCATCGATCACGCCCAGATGCTTGAGCAAGTTGCGCACGCCGCGCGCGCCGATGCGCGCGCCCTCGACGCTGACCCGACCCCAGCCGCCGATCTCGGTGCCGACGGTGAGAATGCCACGCCGCTCGGCCGAGGAGGTCAGCGTCGCGCCCTCATCCACGCCCCAAAAGACCACGTTGTAGGGCGCGCCGAAGGCACTCGCCGCGGCCATGGTGCGCCGGCGCGCCTCCGCCTCCGGCAGATAGTGCATGTTGGTCGACAGCGCCGCCTCCGCTGAGTGGCCGCCTGTGTGCACATCGACTGCCACGTCGACGAGCGGCAGGATCACGCTGTCGATGTAGTGGGCGAGCATCTCGCTGAAGGTGCCGCGCGCATTGCCGGGAAAGCAGCGATTCAGATCGCGGCCGTCGATCGGGCTCAGACGCGTGTTGGCGAGCACCGCCGGCACATTCAGCGCCGATATCATGATCACCCGCCCCTGGACGGCGCCGGGATCCAGCTCGCGGGCGAGCCGGGAAATCGCGATCTGGCCCTCGAATTCGTCGCCGTGCACGCCGCCGGTGAGCAGCACCGTCGGCCCCGAGCCGTTCTTCACGACCACCAACGGGATTTCGACCGTGCCCCACCCGGCGGTGTCGCGCGACTGCGGCGCCCGCAGGTAGGCCGCTTGCCTCCCGTTTCGCTCGAAATCGACGGCACCGACCTGGATAAGGATGTGGTCCTCGCCGGACGCAAACACCGAGACGAGAATGCGATGCTCCTCGACGATCTCGGCCATGCCTTTGCCCAGAGTCGAGAGCCCGAAGATGATAGTGAGCTGGCGGGCCAGCGACTCCCATAGCGTCGACAGCACCTCATTGCCGCCGAGCGCGCACAACGTGCGATGGAAGGCCGCGTCGGCATTGGCGAAGCCGTAGGCGTCGCCGCGCATGGCCATGAGATCGAGCTCAGCCACGTCGGAGGATAGGCGCGCGATCCCGGCCGGTCCGTTGCGTCCGGCTTTCATGGCACGGCGCGCCGCAATCGTTTCCAGCGAGACGCGCACCTCGAGTACGTGATCGAGCCGCTCGCGACTGACCGTCATCAGCCGGATGCCCTTGTACGGCGCGCTGGTCACGACGCCCTGGCTTTCCAAAATTCGCAGCGCCTCGCGAATGGGGACCCGGCTCATGCCGAGGACCTTGGCAAGCTCCGATTCGACGATGCGGTCCCCCGGCAGGATGAAGCCGCGGGCCGCCCCTGCCATGATGGCGTCGACGGCGTGGTCGACCATCGTCCGCGGCCGCACGGTCTGCCAGTCGCCATTGGTTGCATCATCGGCGACCGCATCGGCGGCGACAGACGGGACGGAGGTCATCGGGCCGTCAAGCGGCTGGTCGTTGCCGACGGTCGTGCGCGGCGCATCGGCGCCAAGCGCCTTCCCGCGGCGACGTCCGCGAGCGGCATGGTGTGTCGTTGACATCATCGCTCCAAGCCCATCACGACGGCAGTCGACGTTCCTGTCGTCAATGCAGTCCGTTGTCGAAAGATTGTATACGTTTAAACGACGTTGACAATGCGATGGTCCGGTCGACGGGACCGTCGGTCCGACTCAGCGACGCAACTCGCCGGAGACCGGGCGCCGATAGCTGATCCAGGCGGGAAGCGCGGCCATCAGTCGGCCCAACTCGGCATCGAGCGCCTGGTAAATCGTCAGGATGGGGTTGCCCATCGTCGCGCGGTCGGCCGGGTCGTAGCCGGCGCAGCTCTCATCGAGCAGCCGCCAGTAAAGATGATGAAA
>JACQDQ010000140.1 GCA_016201015.1 Pseudomonadota bacterium
TCGATTTTCTCGATGCGCCGATCCGCCGGCTCGGTGGGCGGGACACGCCGCTGCCGTACAACCCGATTCTCGAAAAGGCGGCCGTGCCCCAGACCGACGATATCGCCGCCGCCCTACGCGCCCTCGTCGCCGGAGGCTGAGATGCCGGTCGACGTCATCATGCCCCGCGTGGACATGACCATGGAGAAAGGAACCATCCTCGCCTGGAAGGTGAAGGAGGGGGACGCGGTCCAGGAAGGGGCGCTGCTGTTCGAGATCAATACCGACAAGGCGACGATGGAGGTCGACTCACCGACCAGCGGCCGGATCGGTGGCATTCTTGTACCGGCAGGAATGGAGGTGCCGGTCGGCACGGTGGTGGCGCAGATCCTCGCTCCGGGCGAACAATCGGCCGGGCCGGCATCGCCGAGCAGCGTCGTCCCGACTGCCACCCCTGACGAAACTGCCCATGGACCTGCCATAGCGGCGCCGTCTCGGTTACCCGCCGTGCCCACAACCAAGATGCGGGCAACGCCGCTCGCCCGCCGCCTAGCACGGCTCCACGGCGTCGATCTCGCCGCAGCGCGTGGCTCCGGCCCGAAAGGCCGGGTCGGGCGCGTCGACGTCGATGCCCTGCTGAAGGATAGTTCGTCGTCCCCGGCCACAAAGGCAGCCGAAGTTCCGGCCCGTGAAATGAAACCGCGGCGCGTCGCATTCAGCCCGACCCGCAAGATCGTGGCTCAACGGATGCTGCAGAGCGTTCAGACGGCGCCTCATTTCTACATGTGCGCCAGCCTCGACATGTCAGCCGTGCTGGAATTACGCGAACGGATCGGGTGGGGCATTCAGATCTGCGCGGCAGCACGTTCACGCTCAGCAATCTCGGCATGTTCGGGGTCGACAGCTTTACCGCCATCATCAATCCTGGCGAGGCGGGAATTCTCGCCGTTGGTCGCATCGTCGACACCCCCGTCGCACACGAGGGACAGGTCGCCCTGCGACCCATCGCCACTGTGACACTGTCCGCCGATCACCGGATCGTCGACGGCGCTGCCGCCGCGTGCTTCATGCGCGACCTGCGAACCCTCGTGGAGTCTCCGGAGCTGGCGCTCTAGTAACTCTGTTTAGGCCGGATTCCGGCGGATGGATCCGGCCACTCCTCGCAGAACCGGTCCGGCAGGGCTCTGAAGCTGTGCCATGCGAGATTCGTGACACACGCATATCCGCTGACGATGAAATGATTCTCGTCACCATCGGTAAACGTCCCCGCGCGATCGCTGATGATCTGGATCCGAGTCTGTGCCTCGTCCGTGGAAATGACCCGGCTGCGGCGCGCAATCTTGTCGCGGCCGATACGCGCGTGCCGCACCTCCGCAGGTATTTCCTTTGGCAGGTTGAGGTTGAGCCAATGACCGTCGCCAGACCATTGGTCGCGGCGATTCCAAAAGGAGCTTAGAAGACCGGCGAGCCATTGAGACTGACCACGGTCGTAGGACTCGAGACCCTTTGGTCGGGAGATCGAGATGACGGGTATCCCCCAGAACGCAGCTTCCCGCGCGATGGCAATCGTGCCGGAATAAGAAACATCCTCCGCCACATTGAGGCCCTCGTTTATCCCCGCCAGGACAAGATCTGGCCGGGGCGCATCGACGAACTTCCAGGTAAGGGCGGCGATGACACAATCGGCCGGCGTGCCAGAACAGCTAAACCGGCGGTCCCCTTCGCGGGTGAGCGTGATCGGTTGACGCAGCGAGATGCCATGGCCAACGCCGCTTCGGTTGCTGTCCGGCGCGATGGTCCAGACGTCCTCCGCTATCAGACGCGCGACGGCCGCGAGAGCCTCGAGGCCGGTCGACTCAATCCCGTCGTCATTACTAATCAGAATGCGCACCTTCTTTTTTCTCCGCCTCAGCCGTCCTTCGTCCGTCCACACAGTTCCATGGCCGCGGCAACAAGGTCGCGCACCGCCCGCTTGCCTACCCGCACGCCCCTGATTCGGGCCGCACGCGCGTTTTCGATTTCGGCCGACAAGGATTGCAGCACAATCCCACCGATTCCGGCCGCCATTCCGGGATCGTCAACGACGAGCAAGGCGCGGTGCTCGCGAAACAAATTCGAGAGCAATTGCGTATCGAACGGCTGTGCAAACACTGCGTCCGCGACCGTGACTTCAACGCCTTTCTCGACCAAGGCCTCGGCCGCGGTGACGGCCATCTGGACGCCGCGGCCCACCGCGATTATCGCCACATCCCTGCCGCGCCGAACGACACGGCCGCGGCCGATTTCTACCGTCTCGCCGACGCCCGCCAGGCTCGGAAGCTTGATGCTCTGGTATCCGATCAGGACGGGTTGATCGCCCACCTCATGCGCGGTCTTCAGCATCTTCGGCAGATCGCGCGCGTCGGCCGCCAGCATCACGACAAACCCGGGTACCGCCGTCAGATCGAGCGGCGGCGCGTCCAGCCAGGGCTCGTCCGCCTGCCCTTCGGCAAGATCGACCAGAAGAGTCAACGGCAGCCGTAGCCGCATCCATTCGCGCGCCGTCTCGCCCGCGCCAAGCCAGAAGGACCGACGGTCGAGCAGAACAAGAGGGCGGACGCCTCCGGCAGCAAGGCCGCGCGCGAACCCAAGCCCATGTCGTTCCGCTTCGCTCGCCCGAACGCATCGAGTGGGAAAGGCTCTTTCGACGGCTGAAAAGGCAGCCGCCACGACCCCGCTGCCCTGGAGGATCACAACCACCCTTGGATCAGCTTTGACCGCCGCAACGAGACTCTTTACCAGCTCGTCACGCAGAGCATTCTCTACGGGCAGGGTCTCCGTATCTTTTGCGGATCCAGCCGAGCCCACGACATGTACGAGCGCCGGATGATCACGCGGCGTATCGCAGAGATTCCGCAGAACCGGCAGCAATTGGTCGAAACGTCGGCCGGAAATAGGGCCGACGTAATAGACGCCGAGTTCTTCAAAATACTGCCCGCCGGTCGCGATGCCGCGAGCAAACTCCTCCAATCGCTTCGCAAACGCATAACCGGGGCCGGGCAGGTTTCGGACGATCTGCTTTCCGAGATCCCTGATCGTAAAGTATGGTCGGGAGGAAACGAGACGCGAAAACTGAGCTGCGAGGCTGGCGGTCAGACCCTCACCCGCCTGGGCTGGGTCGAGCAACACAATCAACAGGCGCGACCGCTGGGAGCGCGCGGCCCGGATCGCTTCGAGCGTCGCGCCACTTTCAAGGGCCGAAGGATTGATAACCGCGATGACGTCTTCCGTGACGTTGGATTGCTGGGCAGCGATTGCCAGGCCGAGCGCGATCGATACTGCCGTCGCGCCCGCCGTACGGTCCGCCCCCTCGGTATCACCTCGCGTACGACTGCGCGGCACCTGCCACGGTAGCCGACGCCCCGTGAGATGCTGATAAGCCGCAGCACCGGTAGCCGAGCCCCAGACGATCTTGGCAGGGCGTCCGCGAAAGATGGTGTAAAGCGCCACAGCCGCTTCAATCCACAACGGCGACGCGGGACCTCGGGAGGCCGGGATGTCATGACGGCGTCGTAAATCATCAACCAGATGATGAAGGTGCCGCGCATGTATCGCCGCGGCCGCGTCCTCAACCAGAGCGGCAAGATCTTCCACCAACTCGTCGGCCGTCAGGTGCCGGCCGGCAGTACAGGCGATCCGCAGCCGGTAGGTCGCAGCCATGCTGCCGGAACCTGGAGCGGGCTCTTCCAGTTCCGCCGATAATTCCTTCTGATCTGTCGATGGTTCGGCGCTGAGCGTCACAGCAATGGTGGAATGAACGACATGCGCCAAACGATCCTCAAGCGCCGCGATGATCCGATCGGCATCGCGCCTGGCGCGCAGGAAGCCGCCATCGGCGGCGACGCTGACCCCCTGCGGGCGTAGGCCGAGCGACTTCACGGCAATCACTGCGGCTCTGACCTCTGCGACAGGATCGGCGGCCGGAGGCAGCCACACGAGGTCTCCGATTCCGGACGTCAGCGGCAAACCGATCGCCAGCGCCGACGACACGCTCGGCGGACCGGATGGTGTCGACGGTCCGGGAGCTAAGGCAATGGGCCAGTCGCAAGTGCGTGCCAGCGCCCGGACCGCCGCTACTGTCAGGACTGGATCGTTGACACGAAGCGCGATCAGGATGTCGCGGCAACCGAGAGCCTCGAGGCGTCTGCCCTCCCGCGCCGCCGCCTGCGCGAAAGCGACCGGCGCCGAAAGAGCAGTCGTCCCGTGCTCCGCGACCGGCTCACGCAGGACAAGCCCAAGGGCACAGTCGAAATCGAGGGCGACCGCAGCGATCTCTTGCAGACCGGCGTCGTCGTAGTCGCCCGGAGCCAGCCAGAGCCCGCGGGCACCGGATTCCGCGGCAGCCGCGGCAACTGCCGGGCTCCCGCCGTCGATGTCCGCCAACAATGGCACCGGGCAGGCGGGCACGATGTCGGCGAGTCTCCGCGCCACGTGGACGGATGCGCAAGGCAGGCTGACGAGACCCGCCCCTCCGGCCTCAAGCGCCTGCACCGTCCTCACTACAGCCGAAATGGCGTCCGGCCTGTCGGGGTCGAAAGGCGCCCAGCCGTCGACGGCAACCGGCGCGCCGCCGCCGACCTTGACGCCGCCGATCCAGACGGCACGGCTCGGGCGGCGCTCGACGCGCGAAGAGGCCCGAGCCGAGGGTGTCAAGTTCATGAATTCCAACCTAGGAACATCAGCCTGCCGTGACAACGAGGAACAAACGTATTATCGTTAGCACAAAAGAACAACTAGGCAGCCGGCCCGTACGGTGCGGCGTAGAAGGTCTTTTTGGTCGGGCTGAAGCGAGGCGCCGTGTTCGAACCAATCCGAGTGGTGCAGGTTTCGGACACCCACCTCAGTCACCGGCGTTCGCATTTCGTCGATAACTGGTACCGCTTCAGCGCGGCGATGGCCGCGGTGCCGCCCCGGCTGGTGATCAACACGGGCGACTGCTCCCTCGCCGGATGCCGCCATCCCGCCGACCTCGTGGCAGTTGCCGATCTGCACCGCACCCTGCCGGTCGCAAGCCGGATGCTGCCGGGAAATCACGATGTCGGCGACCATCCGCGCCTGTCCAACGTCGGCGGATTCCGGCTACCCATTACGGAGTCGCGGCTGCAGGTGTATCGCGACGCGATCGGTCCCGACCGCTGGATCGAGGACCTGGGCGGCTGGCGGCTGATCGGCGTCAATTCTCTACTCATGGGAAGCGAACTGAGAGCCGAGACGGAGCAATGGCGCTGGCTGCAGCAGGCGATCGTGAGCGCCGGCGAGCGACTGCTCGCGCTGTTCCTGCACAAGCCGCCATTCGTCGCTAGTCCGGATGAGCGAGAGTTGAGCTATTGGTCGATTGACCCTGCCTCTCGATCCTTGCTCTTGAGCCTGATCGACGATCCCCGCATGCGGCTTGTCGGTTGCGGCCACTTGCACGAGCATTTCCAGCGCCGCTACCGGCATGTCGAGATCGTCTGCTGCCCCTCCTTGGCGTTCGTCGCCAGCACCGCCTTGCAGCCACAGATTTCCGGCGGCGTCCGCGAAGTGGGTTTCCTCGAGCACATTTTCCACGAAGACCGCGTTGTGACACGACCAATCATGGGGTTCGAGCTCACTCACCATGTTCTTGATGCGGTCGTCGACGAGGTCTACCCAGAGAAGCGGCTATTGGCCGATTCGGCCTGACGGTCACGCGGCCGGGATCACCCATCCGTCACGGATGTCGACGGCGAGGCGGCCGCCAACCTCGACGCTGCAGGGCTCCTGGACGTTCAGCTTGAGCATTCGTCCCGGAGCATCCACGGGCTCCATTTCAAGGCTGAAATAACCGCCTTTGTAGGTCATCCGGCGAATGATGCCGGTCCCGGCAGCATCCCCCGCGACCGCGGGCCGGACCGACACATCATCCGGCCTCAGGCAGATCGCGGCGGCCTGTTGCGGCGGCTGCTCAGGCGCAGCTCGGAGCAGACACTCCCGTCCCAGGACGCGAGCTCGCACTCGGCCAGCCTCGGCCGCGGTCCAGACATCTCCTTCCACGACGCTTGCCTGTCCGACGAACTCGGCGACCATCCTCGATGCAGGCTCCCGATAGAGCTGCGACGGCGGCGCGAGTTGGACAACACGCCCCTGCGACATCACCGCGACCCGATCGGCCAGCGCCATTGCTTCCGACTGATCGTGGGTGATGTAAAGCATCGTCGTTCCGGTTCGCCGATGATACTCGTCGAACTCACGCTGCATCGACCCGCGCAAATGCGTGTCCAAATTTGCCAGCGGCTCATCGAGGAGGACGATCTGCGGATCCATCACAAGGCAGCGCGCCAGCGCCACGCGTTGCCGTTGGCCGCCGCTCAGGTCGGCCGGACGTCGGTCGCCGAAGCCCGTAAGCCCTACCGTCTCCAGTGCCTGCGCCACCCGCCGGCTACGCTGCTCGCGCCGCAGGCCCGCCACGCGCAGAGGATAACCGACATTCTCTCCAACGTTCATATGCGGCCACAACGCGTAAGACTGGAAAACGACGCCGACCCGCCGGCGCTCCGGAGGCATATGTTCTTCCTCGGTCGACACCACATGTTCACCGAGGCGAATCGTGCCACGGCTGACCCGCTCGAACCCCGCGATCAGGCGCAGGATCGTGGTCTTGCCGCATCCGGAGGGTCCGAGCACGGCCAGGAACTCGCCGTCGCGGATGTCCAGGGACACCTCGTTGACCGCGACGAAGCTGCCGAACTGCTTGACCACCCGCTCCAGACCTAATCCCGCCATGGCACCACTCCCCGAGGCATCCGCCGTCCGAGCGCCGATGCCGCAATCATCAGCAGGATCGTCACGATGACGCTGAGCGTCGCGAGCGCCGCCGCGTAGGTTGAATCCCCGCCCTGTTCGAGACTGAACACGGCGACGCCCAAAGTTTCTGCGCCGGACGACCAGAGCAGCGCCGAAACGGTGAGTTCATTGAATGCGGTGAGGAACACGATGAGAGCGCCTGCCGCCGCCGCCGGCGCGACCATAGGCAGCGTGACCGTCCGCTGCCGGAAGGCAAAACCGGCACCCGACATCCGAGCGGCCTCCTCGTAAGATCGATCGAGCTGCTGAAACGCACCGACGATCGGCCTGAGCACCAGGGTCAGAAACCGCATCAGGTATGCCACGAAAATGATCCAGACGGTGTTGTAGAGGCTGAAGCCAAGCAGCGGCAGCGGCCGCAGAAACAGGAGGATGCAGGCAATCGCAAGCACGACACCCGGCAGCGCGTAAGGGATCTCGGCGAGAAAGCTCAGACCACGCAGAAGCGAGTTGCTCCGCCACGCCACGAAATAGCCGAGCGGCATGCACAGCGCCACGAGTGCCAGCGCCGCTCCGACCGAGAGAAAAAAGCTATTTACGAACGCCCGCTGCGTCGGGCCATGCGCGCCGATGATGTAACGATAGTTGTCGAGCGTCGCATTCGCGGCGGTCAGCTTGACGCCATACGCCGGCACCAGAGATGTCAGCACCATCGCTAGCATCGGAAGCACAAAGGTGAACACCACCACCAACCAGCCGAGAAGCTCGGCCGGCACGCGCCAGCGGCCCAGCTCAAACCTTGCCGGTTCGTCAGCGGTGCCTGCGATGCGATAGTCCCCCTGCCGCAGCATCCAGCTCTGCAGCGCGATGCCCGCCAACACCAGGATGCCGAGCAGTACCGACAATGCCGCCACGTCGGCGAGGACACTAGGGCCCAGCCCGGCCAACCGCTGATAGATCAGCGTCGTCAGCACGGTGTAACTGCCGGGAATCCCCAGCAGGGCCGGAATCCCGAAGTTCCCGAGGCAGGAGACCGTCGTCAGTATCACGCCTGCCACGAGCGGTGGGCGCATCATAGGCATGATGATTGTCGTGACGACCCTCAGGGGCGACGCTCCTGTCGCGAGGGCAGCCTCGACAAAGTCCCGCGGGAGCCGGCGCAACCCGGCGCGAAGCGTCAGAAACACGAGCGGCGCATAGTGCACTCCGAGCAGAAGAATGATGCCGTCGCGGGAGTACAGCGGATTGCGCGTCCCGATGGGAGGCGCCATGTCGAGCATCTTGAGAAGCGGGCTCGAAGGGCCGAAGACCTGCAGCCACGCAATCGCCGTGACCTGAGGCGGTATCATCAAGGGCAACACGAAACCGAAAACCAAGGCCGGCCTCGCCCGCACGTCGGTGAGCGCCGCTAGCAGGGCCATCACAATGCCGAGGATCGCGGCGACGACCGTCCCGCCGATGGTGACCTCGAGCGTCTGGCGGGCCGCGACCCATGTCGTCGGTTGCGTGAGGACTGCGACCGCCGGACCGCCGCCGCCGGACGGCGCCGCTGCCTCCAGCACCAGGCGCGCTACCGGGACGACCGAAAGAAACGCGGTGATCCCGACAAGTACCGCTAGCAGCACAATCTCAGGCTCGGGCGGGCGCAGCCTCGCTGCGCCCGCCCTCACGTCCCCGCCCGCCATTCGGCGTTAGTCCTCGAACCCGAGAGAGCGGCCTGCCTACCTACTGGCCGAAAGACTGCGCAAACCGCCTCTTGTCTGCCTCAATCGACGACAGCAGGCCGGCCATGTCCATCGGCATCAGCTTCAACGAGTCGAGACTCGGAAAGCCCGGC
>JACQDQ010000141.1 GCA_016201015.1 Pseudomonadota bacterium
ACGAGCGCGTTCTGGTACGCGTCGGTCAACAGCGCGAACTCAGCCCGGTGGCGATCAAGACGCGCCAAGCTGTCGAAATGGCTCGCCGCAAGCCCGCAAATGGCCGCCAAAAGAACAAACAGCACGACGCAAAATCCGCGCTGCGTCGGCGCCGACACAGTCATATAGCGCAGCGAATCCCCCGAACGGAGGATCAGTTGCCGTTCCGCAAAGATGCGTGCGCGAGGGCGAACGCGGTGCCCCCCTACCCGCATAGGTCGATGCGCCTCCGTCATTCACCACCCTTGCCAGAATTTCCGGGGCAATGCAGATGCCCGGGCTGATGGCGCTGTTCTTCGTTGATGGCAACATGCCGATTCGTCCGGGTGCCGGTCAAGCGCGAAATTCGGTACCGGACACGATGGCGCACGTTGCTCAGACTGCGCACTCTCCCCTATTCTTCGAGTCGCGGCGAACTGGCGAGGATGCGGCCGATGGCGAAACGGACTGAGCCCTACCCACGCGACATGATCGGCTATGGCCGCCGCCCGCCGCATCCGCATTGGCCCGGCCAAGCGCGCGTCGCCGTTCAGTTCGTGCTCAATTTCGAGGAAGGCGGCGAGACCTCGCCTCTGCATGGCGACCAGACCTCCGAAGTCTATCTCCACGAGGTGGTCGGCCTCGTGCCGCGCCCGCGACGCCGCGACGAGGTCGTCGAGTCGGTCTATGAATACGGCACGCGCGCCGGATTCTGGCGCATCTTGCGGCTGTTCAATGAGCGCAACCTGCACTTCACGACCTATGCGGTCGGCATGGCCCTGGCCAGGCATAAGGAAGCCGCGCGGGCGCTTATCGAGTCGGAGCACGAGATCGCCAGCCATGGCTGGCGCTGGATCGATTACCAGAAGATGAGCATCGCCGAGGAGCGCAAGCATATGCGCCTAGCCATACAGGCAATCACCGAGGCCTGCGGCCAGCGGCCCATCGGCTGGTATACCGGGCGAGTCAGCCCGAACACCAGGCGGCTGGTCGTCGAGGAAGGCGGCTTCCTCTACGACTCCGACGCCTACAACGACGACCTGCCCTACTGGGTCACCGTCGATGGCAAGGGGCATCTCGTGATTCCCTACACGCTCGACAATAACGATATGAAATTCAGCACCGCGCAGGGCTTCAACACCAGCGAGGATTATCTAAAATATCTGCGCGATGCCTTCGACACGCTCTATCGCGAGGGCGAGACGGCGCCCAAGATGATGTCGATCGGCATGCACATGCGGCTGGTCGGACGGCCCGGCCGCATCGCCGGCCTCGCCCGCTTCCTCGACCACATCCAGCGCCACGACAATGTGTGGATCTGCCGGCGGGTCGACATCGCCCGGCATTGGATCAGCGAGTACCCTTACGCCAAGTCGGCGGCGGCGCACGGCTGACGGATTGGCGTCGCACGCCGAACGTCACGACCTGCCGGGCGCGGCCGGCACGGCCTGTTTTGAGATTGACCAGAGTTCGGCTTTGCCGTTTCGTTCGCTGGTGGCACCATTGTGCCTTGCTCAGTCGCTGGTCGTGGCCCTCGGCCACCAGCTCTCCACGAAGAGGAGGACGCCGCCATGACGCTCCACATCACCGGCAATCGGGACGGGTTTGAGCCGGGAGTCACCCCGGTCACGGCGATCGACGAATCAGCGGACGCGACGGGCATCGCGCTGTCCGTTCTGGTCCTGAAGGCCGGCGCCACGTATGTCGAAACAATGCCGAGCGAAACGGCGTTCCTGCTGATGTCGGGGACAACCACGGTCACCGTCGGCAATCAACGAGCGGAACTCCGCCGAGCCTCGTTGTTCGATGATTCACCGAGCTGCGCCCACCTGCCAGCCGGCGTCGAGCTGCGCGTCGAGGCGAAGACGGAAGCCGAGTTCACGATCTACCGCTGTGCCAATCGTCGGGCCTTCCCGGCCCGCGTCTTCCGCCCCGCCGACACCGCCGACGAGCACCGCGGCAAAGGTCAGGTCGGCGATGCCTGCCTACGCCTCGTGCGCACCATCTTTGATCTCAACAATGCCGACGCCAATGCGGAACTGGTGCTCGGGGAAGTGGTCACTTTGCCCGGGCGCTGGTCGAGCTATCCGCCGCATCACCACGCGCAGCCGGAGATCTATCACTACCGCTTCACCCATCCGCAGGGCTACGGCCACGCCGAGCATGGCGATCAAGTGCTGAAGGTCCGCCAGTACGACACGGTGAAGATTCTCGCCGGCAACGATCACGCCCAGTGCGCCGCGCCCGGCTACGGCATGTATTACTCCTGGGTTATCCGGCATCTGCCAAACAATCCCTATACCGTGCCCGAGTTCACCGCGGAGCACCGCTGGACGATGGAGAAGGGCGCAACGATCTGGCAGCCGAAGGGCCTCAACGATGCCTGACGCCGCTTGGTCCGACCGCGCGCTCGACTTCATCGCCATGGGGCGTGCCGCCGTGGATCTGTACGGCGAGCAGATCGGCGGCCGGCTTGAGGACATGTCATCCTTCGCCAAATATCTCGGCGGCTGCCCGGCCAACATCTCGGTGGGTGCCGCCCGCCTCGGCCTGAAGCCGGCGATGCTGACGCGCGTCGGCGACGAGCATATGGGCCGCTTCGTGCGCGAGACCCTGGCTGCCGAGGGCGTCGATGTCAGCCACGTGGGGACCGATCCCAAGCGTCTCACCGCGCTCGCCATTCTCGGCATCCGCGACCACGACACATTCCCCCTCATCTTCTACCGGACCGACTGCGCCGACATGGCGATCGCGTCGGACGATTTCGACCAGGCCTTCATCGCCACGGCGAAGGCGCTTGTCGTCACCGGCACGCATTTCTCGCGGCCCGACATCGACGCCACCTGCCGTGCCGCGATCCGCTGCGCCAAGGCGGCCGGCACCAAGGTCGTTTTCGACATCGACTATCGGCCGGTGCTGTGGGGCCTCACCAGCCACGGCCTCGGCGAGAACCGCTTCGTCGCCTCGGACAACGTATCGGCCCACCTGCAAACCATCGCGCCGCATTGCGACCTGATCGTTGGCACCGAAGAGGAAGTCCACATTGCCGGGGGCTCGACCGACACGCTGGGCGCGCTGCGCCGACTGCGCGAGATTTCAAAAGCGACGATTGTCTTGAAGCGCGGGTCCCAGGGGTGCGTCGTATTCCCCGATCGTATTCCCAACCGGCTCGAGGACGGCATCGTCGGCCCGGGATTTCCCGTCGAAGTGTTCAATGTACTTGGCGCCGGGGACGGCTTCATGGCCGGGCTGCTGCGCGGCTGGCTGCGCGGCGCCGACTGGCCTGAGGCCTGCCGCATCGCCAACGCCTGCGGTGCGCTCGTCGTCGCGCGCCACGGCTGCGCACCGGCGATGCCGAGCTGGATCGAACTCGCCGACTTCCTCGAACGCGCCGCGCAGGCCGGCGGCGGCCCCAAGCGGCTGCATGACGACCCACGCGTCGCCTATCTCCATCGTGTCACGACGGGCCGGCGGCCGTGGCCGCAAATATGTGCGCTCGCGTTCGACCACCGCTGGCAGTTCGAGGATCTCGCCAAGCGCCATATGGCGGACCCCAGTCGGATTCCGCGCTTCAAGAGCCTTGTCGCGGAAGCGGCGAAGCGCGTCGGTCAGGGCGTGCGCGGGGCCGGCATCATTCTCGACGACCACTTTGGCCGCGAAGCGCTCTATGCGCTGACTGGGCAGGACTTATGGATCGCGCGGCCGGTCGAGGCGCCGCGCAGCGTCCCGGTGGTCTTCGAGCACGGGCCGGACATCTTCGCCACGTTGCGTGCCTGGCCGGCAGAGCACGTCGTGAAAGTTCTGATTTTCTACCAACCCGACGATCCCGCCGAATTGCGCGCGGCGCAGGAGGAGCGCATCACCACGCTTTTCCGGGCCTGCATCGCGACCGGCCACGAATTCCTGCTCGAAGTGATTCCGCCGCGCAGCAAGCCGGGCGACGACCCGGACGCCGTCGTCGCGGCCGTCGAACGGTTCTATGCCATCGGCGTCCAGCCTGACTGGTGGAAGCTGCCGCCAATGCCCGACCCCGTCGCGTGGCGCAGGCTCGGCGACATCGTTCGCGCCAACGACCCGCATTGCCGCGGGATCATTATTTTAGGCCAGGAGGTAAGCGACGACGAGCTCAAGCGGGCCTTCGACGCCGCGGCGAAGGAGCCGGCAGTGCGGGGCTTTGCCATTGGTCGAACGATCTTCTGGCCGGTCGCCGAAGCATGGTTTGCAGGCTCCATCGATGATGCCGCAGCCCAGGACAAAGTGGCGCGCGCCTACGCCCATGTCGTCGAACTCTGGCACACAAGGACTGCTGCATGACTGGCCATGGATTGGAGGCGCGCTACCTCGCCGCCAGCGCCATCGCGCGCGAAGCCGGCGACCTCATGCGCCAGCGCTTCGAGGAACGCGAGGCGGGCACCTACAAGCTCAAGGGCCACCAGGACTACCTGACGGAAGCCGACGGCGAAGTCGAACGCCTCATCACCCGGCGGATCGCCGAAGCCTTCCCGGGCGACACCGTCTTCGGCGAGGAGGGCGGCGGGCAGTTCAGCGCGCAGGTCTGGGTGATCGACCCGATCGACGGCACCGCCAATTTTGCGCGCGGCATACCGCATTTCTGCGTCTCCATCGCCTTCGTGCGCGACGGCGCGACTGCCATCGGCGTCATCTGCAATCCGATGACCGGCGAACATTTCGCCGCGCGACGTGGCGGCGGCGCCACGCTAAACGGTCGGGCGATGAAAGTGAGTGCGACGGCGGAAATGCGGCAGTCGACGATCGAGCTTGGCTGGTCGATGCGCCGACCGATGGAACACTACGTTGCCATGCTCGGCCGCGTCGTCGCGACCGGCGCCGGATTTCGCCGCTCGGGCTCGGGCGCGCTCGGCCTCGCCTATGTCGCGGATGGCCGCATCGACGGTTACGCCGAGCTGCACATCAATTCTTGGGACACGCTGGCCGGGCTCCTGCTCGTCGAAGAGGCCGGCGGCTGGGGGAACGACTTCCTGGCCAATGACGGCTTGGCCCGCGGCAATCCGGTGCTCGCTTGCACGCCCGCGCTGCGGGAGGCGCTGGTCCAGGCGACCGGCATCGGCCGGTAGCGAGGTCACCCCTTGGGTCCATGCAAGCGGGATGCTAAGGTAATTGTCACAAAAGTGTAATGGAACTCAGGCACACGCTCCGTCTCGTCGCCTAAGCGGAATGCGTGGCCTCACTGGGGAGGAAGGCATGAAAGTTTCGACGACTGTGGGACGCGTCGCTCTGGCAGCCATCGGCGTCGCAGCAGCAACGCTCATGAGCCCGGCGCCGGTCCAGGCGCAGGGAAGTCTCGTGGTCTACTGCACGGTGCAGGAGGAGTGGTGCCGGGCGATGGTGACCGCTTTCGAGCGGCAGACCAACATCAAGGTCGCCATGACGCGCAAGAGCTCGGGCGAG
>JACQDQ010000142.1 GCA_016201015.1 Pseudomonadota bacterium
GTTGACGGCAACCGACGTCGCCGAGATGACTGCGTCGGATACGCTGGAGAAGCTCGACCTTTCGAAACTCAAGAACGCCAGGAACATCATCAAGACCTTCAGTATTGCCGATTCCCCGCTGTTCTCCCCGCACATCTACAGCGGCAAGGTCGTCCTCTACAATCCGAAGCTGATCAAGAAAGTGCCGACAGGAATCGCCGACATGTGGGACCCGGCGAACCAGGGCAAGGCGGGCGTCGTCGACATCCAGTACAACTACACGACCATGGCGGCGGCGTTGATGGCCGGCGGCAAGACCGGCGACTTCGAGAAGGCGAAAAAGGCGTTGTTGGATCTGAAGAAGCTGCAGCCGCGCATATATCCGTCGAACGAGGCGCTGGCCCAGGCATTGATGACCGAGGAGGTCGGCCTCGCCATCATGTGGAAGGCGCGCGCGGTGCAATGGCAGAACGCCGGAGCAAACATTCTGACGGTGGCGCCGAAAGAGGGCATCATCACCTACGTCTCGGGCTTCACCATTCCGAAGAATGCGCCCAACAAGGCGGGCGCCTATGCCTTCCTCAACGCGGCGCTCGAGCCGTCGGCGCAGGAGGGATTCGCCGTTGACATGGGGTATAACCCGGTCGTCGGCAACGCGAAGGTGGCGCCGGAGCTCAGGCAGCGCATCGGCTTCACGCCGGCCGAGCAGGAATTGCTGGTCAATCCCGATCTCGAGTTCCTCACCAATCGCGGTGCGGAGCTACGGGATTTCTGGGACAAGGAGTTCAAGGCCTAGCGGTGCGACTCTGACAGATGATAACCATCTCACGGTTTTTCGGTTGTCACCCCGGCCAAGCGGCGCAGCCGCGCGAGCCGGGGTCCAGGCTGCCACAGGCGAAATGGACCCCGGATCTCCCCCGGATCAAAGTCCGGGGTCGTCCGGGGTGACGATGCAAAAAAGCGTGGGATACATCTGTTAGCGTCGATCCACTAAGGGCTGGCAAGCCATCGCATGACCGCATCGGCCGCCGCCGAAAGCCTGGTTTCGCTCGCCGCGCGGGAGACGCGCGGCGGGCGGCTGTCGACCGCGGCCTTTCTGATCGGGCCGGCCACGATCTTCATCACCATCGGTCTCCTGCTGCCGATCCTCATCCTGTTCCGCTACAGCCTCAATGCCTTCGTCCCCGGCAAGCTGATGGTCGAGGCGTTGACGCTGCAGAACTACGTTCTCTTTTTCACCGACCCCTATTACACCGCCGCCTTCTACAGAACGCTGCGGGTCGCCGTCATGGTGACGGCGATCTGCGTCGTCTGTTCCTTTCCGCTGGCCTACAAGCTCGCCCGCACCCAGAGCCGTTACAAGAACCTGCTCATCATGCTGGTCGTGCTGCCGCTGTTCGTCGGCAATGCGGTGCGCGCCGCAGGGTGGATGACGCTGTTCGGCAACAAAGGCTTTCTTAACGTCACGCTGCAATGGCTCGGCCTGACCAGCGAGCCGATCCGCATCATGTACACCGAGACCGCGGTGATCGTCGGCATCACGGCGGTGAACCTGCCTTACGTCGTCCTGACGCTGCAAAGCGTGATCGAGGGCATCGACCGCACCATCGAGGAGGCGGCGTTCGGCCTTGGGGCCGGTCCGTGGACCATGGCGCGGCGCATTCTATGGCCGCTGGCGATGCCAGGATTTATTGCCGGAGCCATCTTCTGTTTCATCTTGACGATGAATGCCTACGCGACGCCCGTGCTGCTCGGCGGCCCGCAATTCGTGATGATGGGACCGCTCGTCTATGTGCAGTTCGCAGGCAAGAGCAACTGGCCGTTCGGCGGCGCCGTTGCTTTCATCCTGATGACGGCCACACTGATTCTGACTGCCGCCGCAAACATCATCGTTCAGCGCAGATATCGCAGGTAATCTTCACATCGCCGACGGGTTTTCGTATGGACGCGGCGTGCTGGGCACGCCGAGCAGGGGAGAAGAACAGCCGTGACGAGCCTAGTTCAACAGATTCAAGCAAGCCTTCTCGGATCTCTGGAATGGCGTTGCATCGGTCCGCATCGCGGCGGGCGCGTCGTCGCGGTCGCCGGTTGCCCGGTCGACCCGACGACCTTCTATTTCGGCGCTTGCGCCGGCGGCGTGTGGAAGACGACCGACGCGGGGCTGACCTGGCTTTGCATGACGGACGGCGTCTTCAAGACCGCCGCGGTCGGCGCCATCGCCGTGGCACCATCCGATCCCAGCGTCATCTATGCGGGTACCGGTGAGGCGTGCATCCGCAACGACGTGTCGCACGGCGACGGCGTCTACAAATCCATCGACGCCGGCAAGACCTGGACGAATGTCGGCCTCGGCGACTCGCGCCATATCGGCCGCATCGTCATCCATCCGAAGGACCCCAACCTCGTCTATGTGGCGGCGTTCGGCCATGCCTGGGGCCCGAGCAAGCAACGCGGCGTCTTTCGCACGAAGGATGGCGGTCGCACCTGGGAGCACATCCTGTTCCGGAGCGAGCGGGCGGGCAGCCACGACGTCGCCATGGACCCGCTCAACCCGCACATCCTCTATGCCGCCATCTGGCAGGCGCAGCGTCATCCGCACGCGCTGATCAGCGGCGGCGAGGAATGCGGCCTGTGGCGCTCGACCGATGGCGGCGACAACTGGGCCGACATCACGCGCAGCCGCGGGCTGCCCAAGGGCCTGCTCGGCAAGATCGGCGTCGCGGTGTCGCCGGAGCCGATCGGCGGGCGCGGCTTCGGCCGCGTCTGGGCGCTCATCGAGGCCGAGGACGGCGCGATGTTTCGATCCGATGACGGCGGCGCGAGCTGGGAGCGCGCCTCGGAGTTCTCCGGGCTGCGGACCCGTCCCTGGTACTACATGCATGTGACGCCCGATCCGAAGGATCCGGATACGGTCTACGTGCAGAACTACCGCCTTTGGAAGTCGATCGACGCCGGCCGGACGTTCCTGCAGATTCCGACGCCGCACGGCGACGACCACGCGCTGTGGATCGATCCGCGCAATCCGCGGCGCATGATCGAAGGCAATGACGGCGGCGCCTGCGTCTCGTTCAATGGCGGCCAATCGTGGTCGTCGATCTACAACCAGCCAACCGCTCAGCTCTACCACGTCACCACCGACAATCGTTTTCCCTACCGCGTCTATGCCTCGCAGCAGGACAACACGGCGGTCAGCATTCCGAGCTGCTCGCCGATCGGCGCCATCACCGAGCGCGATTGGATCAAGCCCGGCGGCGGCGAGAGCGGCTACATCGCCATCAAGCACGACGATCCCGATTTCGTGGTCGCCTCGGGTCCGATCGGCCGGCGCTTCACCAACGACATCATGTATCTCTACGACCACAAGACGCAGCAGGACTGGCAGAACACGGTCTGGCCCGAGCTGACCGGCTGGGGCGCCGGCGCCGAGTCGCTCAAGTACCGCCTGCAGTGGACATTCCCGATTCACTTCAGCCGCCACGATCCCGACGTGTTGTGGGTTGCCTCGCAGCATCTCCACCGCTCGACCGACAAGGGCGCGAGCTGGGAGGTGCTGAGCCCCGATCTCACCCGCAACGATCCGTCCAAGCTCGGGCCGTCCGGCGGGCCGGTCACCCGCGACAACACGGGCGCGGAAGTCTATTGCACGATCTTCGCCCTGGCCGAATCGCCGCAACGTCGCAATCTTCTGTGGTGCGGCACCGATGACGGCCTCGTCCACCGCTCGGAGGATGGCGGCCGTAGCTGGGCCAACATCACGCCCGACGGCAAGCACGGTAAGGTCGCGGGCGGCGCGCGCGCGGCGCTGCCGGAATGGGCGCTGATCAGCATCGTCGAACCCTCGCCGCACGACGAGGGCACGGTCTACATTGCCGCCACCCGCTACAAGCATGACGACACGCGGCCGTATCTCTACAAGACGACGGATTACGGCAAGACGTGGACCAAGATCGTCGGCGGCCTGCCGGACGGGGAGTTCACGCGGACGATCCGCGAGGACCCGAGCCGCAAGGGACTCCTCTACTGCGGCACCGAGACCGGCATTTACGTGTCGTTCGACGATGGCGGAAACTGGCACCGGCTCGGCGGCAATCTGCCCGTGGCGCCGATCCATGATCTCGTCATCAAGGGCGTCGAGATGGTGGTCGCGACGCATGGCCGCTCGATCTGGATCCTCGACGACCTGACCCCGTTCCATCAGATCCAGGATGCGCTGACGGGGAAAACGCGCGGCGGCCGCGACAAGGCCGCGGCGCACCTGTTCCAGCCGCGCGCGACCGTGCGTCTGAGAATTGTCGGCGGCTATCAGGGCGTGGCGGCCCAGGAAACCGCGAGCCGCGGGCCGGCATGGCCGGGCATGGTCAACTACGCACGCACCGGCGCGAGCATCTACCGTGTGCTGCCGGTGCGTCGGCCCGACGGCGGGTACGACGCGCTCCACCTCGACTCGGGACAGAACCCGCCAAACGGCGTCGTCGTGCAGTACTACCTGGCCGGGCGGCCGGCCGACGGCGTGACGTTGGACTTCCTCGACGGCAAGGGGCGGACGCTGCGGACCTATACGAGCGCGCGCAATGCGCTGCCGGCGCAGGCCGGCGTCAACCGCTTCCTCTGGAACCGGCGGATTGCCGGCGTGCCGAATGTGCTCGCCAGCGATTTGGAACCTTGGAATCGCAGCGATGGCCCGATGGTGGTGCCGGGCCGCTATGCGGTGCGGCTTACGGTCGCCGGTCAGAGCCAGACCCATCCCTTCGAGATTTTGCCCGATCCCCGCGTCAAGACGAGCGCCGCCGACTTGCAGGCGCAATTCGTCTTCCTCAAGGATATCCTCGGCAAGATCGGCACGGTCTGTACGACGATCAACGACGTCGACGCGGTTCTGGCGCAGATCGCGGTGCTGGAACGGCGCGTCAAACAACAGGCGAAAATGGCAGCTGTGCGCAGAGGCGTGGACAAACTGCGCAAGGAGTTGACGGCGATCCGCGGCGCGCTGATCGACGTGAATTTCAATCAGGCCCAGCTTTGGCCGAGCCAACTGCACGAGAAGCTCAACGGGCTGTTCGACACCGTCGACAGCGCGGATTTCGCGCCGGCCCGCCAGACCCGCGAAGTCTTTGCCGCGCTATCGGACCGGCTCGAACGCGTGACCGGCCGCTGGCGCCTGGCGCGGGACGAGACCCTGCCGTCGCTCAATGCCATGATCGCCAAAGCGAAGCTGCCGACGATCGGATAATGCCGCGGCGGCCGGCCGTGGCCCCGTAACGAAACATTTTCAACAAGGAGAACCGATGTGTTTACGCTTCTGAAGTCACTGCGCTCCCGCCACGTCTACCTCAGCGAGCCGGCGAGCCTCGTCGCCGCGCTGCTGGTGGCCGAGGTCTTCTATAAGTTCCACAGCTTCCTGCTTGAGACAGCCGCGTTTCTGGCGACATGGTGGGTGATCGGCGCCATCGCCCATCGACTGGCGGTCTGGGCCGTGCCCGGACTATCCCAGGGCGAGACGGCCGATCGTCGCGGCTCTTGATGCTGGTAGCCTGAACGCCCGCGAACCGGTCGCGCGGGCTCAGTCCAGTCGCGTGTTATGCCTCGGCCGGCCCCCGCCGGCGGCTGCGGCAATGCGCGAACGCATCTTGCGATTAGGTCGCCCATAGCACCGTCCGTCGCATTCGCCGCCGAGAGCAGGGCGCGAACTTTCCGGACAGTGCGCGTGCCAAAAACCCGGGCGTATCGTCTGCTACGGACGGACAGCCGCAATGGTGGTGCTGCGGCCTGCCCGTTGCTATGATTCCGAGGAATTCGGACCGACCGCGGATTGGCGCATCGGTCCGGAGATTCGATCGGCGAAGAAGCGCGCCGAGACCGCGATCGGGCCAGTCGCCACGGCTCGTTTGAATTCGATCGATGCCTTCATTGACTTTATTTATTTGAGAATCGCGACCATGAGACTCCGCCGCCAAATGGCTCAAATCGCCGGTCGCGCCGCGATGCTCGCCGTATCGAGCTTGATCGTTGCGCTCATCGCCGGTGTCGCCGCGGCGGCCGAACCGCCCTACGCCTTCGCCACGACGCCGGGCAAGCTGCCGAAGACGGTGGTGCCCACCCATTACGCCATCGAGCTGAGACCTGATCTCGAGACGTCGGACCTGGCCGGCTCCGAGGTCGTCGATGTCGACGTCTTGCAGCCGACCGACCGGCTGGTGTTGAACGCCGTGAACATCAGGTTCGACGCGGTTGCCCTTGACGGCGAGGACGGGCAGATCGCAACCGTTGCGCTCGACCCGGCGGCGCAGACCGCGACCCTGACCTTCCCCCGGCCGCTTGATGCCGGGCGGCACAAACTGCGCATCGGCTTTGCCGCGCGCATCAACAGTTTCGGGCGCGGCCTGTTTGCCGTCGACTATCCGACCGACCACGGCCGCAAGCGGATGATCGCCAGCCATCTCGAGCCGGCGGATGCGCGCCGCATCTTCCCGTGCTGGGACGAGCCGGCGTTCAAGGCGAGCTTCGAGCTGGCTGTGACACTGCCGCGCGCCCTCGTCGCGGTGTCCAACATGCCGGTCGCGCGCGAGGAGCCGGTCGGTTCCGACTTGAAGCGCGTCGCGTTCCAGGCGACGCCGAAGATGTCGAGCTATCTCTTCGTCCTGGCCGCGGGCGAGTTGGAGCGCCTGACCGGCGAGGCCGACGGCGTCACGATCGGCGTCGTCACGACGTCAGGCAAGCGCGCCCACGGACAATACGCGCTCGCCAGCGCGATCGACCTCCTCAAGTACTACAACGACTATTTCGACGTGAAATACCCGCTGCCCAAGCTCGACCTGATCGCGGTGCCGGGCGGCTACAGCGGCGCCATGGAGAATTGGGGCGGCATCATCTTCTTCGAGAGCCGGCTGCTCTTCGATCCCGCGTCGAGCCCGCCGGGCGAGCGCCGCCGCATCTTCAGCATCCTCGCCCATGAAATGGCGCATCAATGGTTTGGCGATCTTGTCACCATGGCGTGGTGGGACGATCTCTGGCTGAACGAGGGCTTCGCCACCTGGATGCAGGTGAAGGCGGCGGAGCAACTGCATCCGGACTGGCAAACCTGGCTCAACGACAGCGGCGGCAAGCAATGGGCGATGAGCGAGGACGCGCGTCGCACGTCGCACCCGATCCAGCTTCCGGTTGCCGACGAGAGCGAGGCGATGGCAGTGTTCGACGGCATCACCTACAGCAAGGGCCAGGCGTTCATCCGCATGCTCGAAAGCTATCTCGGCGAGGAGACGTTCCGCGCCGGCCTCCGGCAATACATGCAGGATCACGCCTACAGCAACGCGACGACCACCGATCTCTGGCTGGCGCTGCAGGCGGCGTCGGGCGAGCCGGTGACAGCCACCGCCGCCGGCTACACCGAGCAGGCCGGCGTGCCGCTCGTCGTCAGCGAGGCGATCTGCGTCGGCGGCCGCCAACGCGTCGTTCTGCGGCAGGACCGCTTCACCATCCACGATCCGGACGCCCGGCCGCAGCGCTGGCAGGTGCCGATCGTCTTTGGCCCCTTGGATGCCGCGCAGCCGGCGGAATTCGCGCTGCTCGATGGCACGGCGGAAGTCGCGGCGGGTCGCTGCGGCGAGCCGGTCAAGCTCAATCGCGGCGATGTCGGCTACTACCGGGTGCAGTACGACGCGGCAACCCACGCGGCGCTCGCCAAGTCGATCGCGTTGATGGCGCCGGCCGACCGCGTCAACCTGCTCGCCGATAGCTGGGCCCTGGTCGAAGCCGGCCGCATCGCGCCCGCGCGCCTTTTCGAGCTGATCGACGCGGTCGGCAACGAAGACAGCCGGGCGGTGTGGGAGCAGGCGATCCGCGCGCTGACGCGCCTCGACGAGCTGGAGCGGGGCCGGCCGGAACGACCGGCCTTTCAGGCCTATGCGCGGGCGCGGCTGCGGCCGGCATTCGATCGGCTGGGCTGGGACCCGCCGCCGGCGGAGCCGGACGATCCCGCGTTCCTGCGGTCGCGGCTGATCCGGGTGTTGGGCGATCTCGGCGACCCAGAGATCCTGGCCGAGGCCAAGCGGCGCTTTGCCGCCTTTCAAAATGACCCGGCGTCGCTGCCCCCAAGTCTGCGCGACGTGGTCACGCGTCTCGCCGGCCGTACCGCCGATCGCGCGACCTACGATGCGCTGCGCGCGCTCGGCCGCCAGACGACAAGCACCGAGGAGCGCGTGCGCTTATATTTTGCGGCCGCCGGCGCCCTCGATCCCGCCCTGGCGGAGGCGACGCTGCGCATCGCGCTCACCGACGAGCTGCCGACCAACCTGGTCGGCGGCCTCATCTCGCAGGTGGCCTGGGCGGGCGAGCATCCCGAGCTCGCCTGGGCGTTCGTCCGGGAGAATTTCGCCGCGCTGGCGGTGAAGCAGGGCCCGGCCTTCCGCGACTATTTCGTGGCCAATCTGATGACGAGCTTCAGCGACCGGGTACGCGCCGCCGAGCTCGCCAGCTTCGCGCCGGCGCACGCGACATCGGGCGGACGGATGGTGGCGGCGCGTGCCGAAGAGATCATCCTGGCGGCCGCGGATTTTCGCGCGCAGTTTCTCCCGGCGGTCGACGACTGGGTCAAGGACCGCCAGGCGCGGCCGTAAGGCGCGCAACTCGGGCCGGTCGTCGACGCGGCGCGCGTCGCCCCCGCTGTGGCCGCGCCGCTCGCTTGGGCGCCGGTAGCTTCGGCGCAAGTGCGATGGCACAATTGCACAAGCAAAGATTGCAGAGAGCCGCGGGCGGAGATGAGCAGGCGATCGCCGGGACGCGGCGCGCGAATGGGCCAACTGGGGCGACCGGTGAATATGTCTTCATCCGTCATGCTGCACGTCATGTACCGGATCGCCAACGCACCGGTCCGTGCCTTCCCGTTCCCGCATATCTATGTCGAGGACGTCTTCCCGGCGGATTTCTATGCCACGCTTAGGCGCAATCTGCCGCCGAATGACGGTTATGTGCGCCTGATCGACACCGGCTTGGTGACGAAAGGCTACAGCCAAAACCGTCTCACGCTCTTTCCAAAGGACGACCATATCGCCCGATTGCCCGAGTCGCTCCGCCAATTCTGGCGCGATACGTTGAACGGCTTTCTGGACAAGGAGTTCGGCCGCGTCACCCTCGGCAAATTCCTGCCGACGATCACGCAACGATTCGCCAAGCCCGGGGACAATCGCCCGATGCCGATCCTCAGCTCCAGCGAGGTCGCCCTGGTGCGCGACCTCGCCAGCTATGCGCTGGGGCCGCATTCGGATGCGCCCTCGAAACTGGTCTCGCTGCTTTTCTACCTGCCCGAGGATGACAGCCGGCCGCATCTCGGCACGGCGCTTTACGTACCCAAGGACCGCCGCTTCACCTGCCCCGGCGGCCCGCATCACCATTTCGACAAGTTCGACCACGTGGTGACGATGCCTTACCGGTCCAATACCCTGTTCGCGTTTCCCAAGACCGCGGCTTCGTTCCACGGCGTGCCGCCGCTGCCGGAGACGGCGAGCGACCGCGACCTGCTGCAGTTCAACTTGCTCGGCTCCGCCGGCCCGGCGACGGAAGCACCGCCGGGCGGCCAGCCGCGCGCGTAGCGTCGGTTGAACGCGCGACTCACGGAAGAGCCAATTCGGGTGCCCGATGCACATGCTTTCATCCGTCATGCTGCACGTCATGTACCAGATCGCCAACGCGTCGGTGCGCGCCTTCCCCTTTCCGCACATCTATGTCGAGGAGGTGTTTCCGCCCGAGTTCTACGCCGACCTGCGGCGCAATCTGCCGCCGACCGACAGTTATGTGCGACTGATTGATGTCGCCGGCAAAGTGTCAAACGAGTACAGCGCGAGTCGTCTCGTGCTCTATCCGCGCGACGACCACTATGCGCGGATGCCTGAAGCGACCCGCCAATTCTGGCGTGACGCGTTCAAGACGTTCCTGGCCGAGGAGTTCGGCCAAGTCATCCTCAGCAAGTTTGCGCAGGCGATCCTGCCGCGCTTCGCCAAGCCCGGCGACGATCGTCCGCCCCCGATCCAAGCCATGAGCGAGATCCTCCTGGTGCGCGACCTCGCCAGCTATGCGCTGGGGCCACACTCGGATTCGCCCTCGAAACTGGTCTCGCTGCTCTTCTACATGCCCGAAGATGACAGCCGGCCGCATCTTGGCACCGCGCTTTACATGCCCAAGGACCGCCGCTTCACCTGCCCCGGCGGCCCGCACTACAAATTCGACAAGTTCGACCACGTAGCGACGATGCCGTACTGCCCCAATACCCTGTTCGCGTTTCCCAAGACCACGACGTCGTTCCACGGCGTGCAGCCGCTGCCGGCCGGAGCGAGCGACCGCGACTTGCTGCAGTACGATTTGCGTCGCACCAAGATTCCGGCAACCGATGCACCGCTGCCGGGCGGCCAGCCGCGCGCGTAGCGCCTGGACGTCCGCGGTTCCTCGCAATAGATATGTGACGCGCCGGCGCGCGCCATCGGTTGCCGGCCGATTGGCCGGCGCGCTAAGTTCGCGCGGCCGGGTCGAGGCCGTGCGCGCCCGCGGCGCGACGTGTCAGCCGAAGCAAGGAGCACTACCGCCGATGATCATCTTCGTCGAGATGCGTTTCCTCCGATCGTCCGGGCAACGCCGGGCCGACGCATGACGGCGATGACCGGCCGCCCGGCCGCCGGCGAGAACGAGCGGCGCATCCTGCAGCGCGATCCCGCCCCGCATCTGTTCCGGCCGATCGATCTGCGCTCGATCACGGTCAAGAACCGCATCATGATGTCGCCGATGTGCCAGTACTCGGCGAGCGATGGCCTCACCGATGATTGGCACTTCGCGCATCTCGCCGCGCGCGCCGTGGGCGGCGCCGGCATCGTCTGCGTCGAGGCGACGCATGTCGAGGCGCGCGGCCGCATCACCCATGGCTGCGTCGGGCTGTGGAACGACGCGCAGCGCGACCGGCTCGCCCGCATCGCCGAATTCGTCGCCGCGCGCGGCGCGGTGCCGGCGATCCAGCTTGCCCATGCCGGACGCAAGGGGTCGGTGTCGCGCCCGTGGCAAGGGACGAAGCCGCTCAAGCCGGAGGAGGGCGCCTGGGAGGTGATCGGCCCCTCGGCCCTGCCGCACGCGCCCGGCCACGGCGTGCCGCGCGCCGTCGACCGCGGCCTCATCGCCGAGGTGGTCGACGCCTTCGCCGCGGCAACGCGGCGCGCACGCGAGGCTGGCTTCCAGGTGATCGAGCTGCACAGTGCGCACGGCTATCTGCTGCACGAGTTCCTGTCGCCGCTCAGCAACCGGCGCGACGACGAATTTGGCGGATCGTTCGCCAATCGCACACGCCTGTTGCTGCAGACCCTTGATGCGGTGCGCAGCGAGTGGCCGTCGCAACTGCCGCTGTTTGTGCGGCTGTCGATCACCGATTGGATGCCGGGCGGCTGGGACGTGGCGGACTCGATCGAGCTGTGCCGTCTGCTCAAGGCGCGCGGCGATGTCGATGTCGTCGACTGCAGCTCGGGCGGCATCGACCCGCGCCAGGCGCCGCCGTTGCATCCCGGGTATCTGGTGCCGTTCGCCGAGACGATCCGCCGCGAGGCGGGAATCGCCACGGCGGCGGTCGGTCTGATCGGTACCCCGGAGCTGGCCGAGGAGGCGATCGCCAACCGCCGCGCCGATTTCGTCGTGCTCGGCCGCGCCCTGCTCCACGATCCCTATTGGCCGTTGCATGCCGCCAAGGCGCTCAAGGCTGCTGCCGTCCCGTGGCCGGTCCAATACGAGCGCGCCAATATCTTCTAGGCCGCGCGCGGTTCGACCGCGCGCGCTCGTCACGCTCGCGGCGGCTGCGGCCAGGGGCGCTGCGCCGGCCGCATCTTCTCGTATGTCCGCGAAACCTGCAGCACGCCGAGATCGTCGAAGCGCCGGCCGACGATCTGCAGGCCGAGCGGCAGCCCGCTCTTGCTGTAGCCGCAGTTGATCGAGGCCGCCGGCTGCTCCGACATGTTGAACGACACCGTGAAGCCGATATGCTCGAACGGCCGCGTGAAGTCGTCGGTCGGGCATGGCAGCTCGGCGGCGAAGGCCGGCATCGGCGCCGTCGGCGATAGGACGTAGTCGTAAGGCTGGCAGGCGGCGTTGGTGGCCGCCCGCATCACCATGATCTGGCTGAAGCCGTGGAACACTTGTGGGCCCGAGAGGCTCGCCGCTGCCCGCGCCCAGTTGGCGATGAACGGTAGGATTTTGGCGCGCCGCTCCTCGCTCAGCGCCGCGAGGTCAGACCACGCGCGCATGCGCCAGAAATTGTCGAGGCCGTCCAACATCGCCCGGGTCAGGAACGGCTTCATCGGTTCGACGATCGCGCCGGCTGCCGCGAAGGTCTGCGCGGCGGCCTCGACCGCGGCGCGCATCTCCGGCTCGGCGGCGAGCCCGCAGCCGACATCGAGCAACAGGCCGATCCTCAGACCCTTGACATCGCGATCGAGCTTCAGCCAGTCAAATTGCCGATACGGCAGGCTCATGTGGTCGCGCCAATCCGGAAGCGACAGCACGCTCATCAGCAGCGCCGAGTCGGCGACACTGCGCGTCATCGGGCCGGCGACGCGGCCGATATAGGGCGGATCGATCGGGATGCGCCCCAGGCTCGGCTTCAGCGCGAAGATCCCGCACCAGCCGGCCGGCAGGCGCACCGACCCGCCGATATCGGTGCCGACAGGCTGGGGGCCATAGCCGGCGGCGGCGCCGGCGCCGGCGCCCGCGCTCGATCCGCCCGGGTTCTTGCCGAGATCCCACGGATTGCGGGTCAGCGGATGGAAGCTCGACAGTCCCGATGACAGCATGCCGTAGTCGGGCATCGTCGTCTTGCCGAGGATGACCGCGCCGGCCTCGCGCAAGCGGGCGGCCGGCGGCGCATCGGCCGCGGCGGGGGTCAGTTCGGTGGCGGCCGTGCCAAGCGGTATCGGCACGCCCCGCGTCGCGATGTTTTCCTTGATCATGGCCGGCACGCCGTCGAGCGGGCCGACCGGCGCGCCTTGCCGCCATCGCGCCTCGGACGCCCTGGCCGCCGCCAGCGCGGCATCCGGATCGAGCCGATAGGTCGCTTTCAGCGCCGGCTCCCACCGCTCGATGTGCCGCAACACGGCCTGGGTCGCTTCGACGGCGGAGGCGGCCTTGCGGCGGTAAAGGTCAAGCAGCTCGAGGGCGCTCAGGTCGTGCAATTCGGTCACGCGGGTCACTCGCTTCGTCAGGGGTCGGGCCGGGAACGCAGGGACTGGGACGGCGGCTTTGGCAGCCGCCAGCGTCGCTCGAAAGCGGCTCGTGGTCCAGCGCCAGCCGGACCCGCGAGCGGCGCAGACACGCAAAGATCGGTCGTTCGTACGAAATCGGGGCGGATGAATGGGGCGTCAGACGACGCGCCAGCGCCCCTGAGCGTCCAAAATCCCGCGAAAGAGCGCAATTTGTACACCTAAAGACCAAGACTTTTATTCTTCATTTACCCACTTTGCCTAGTTTGTCGACAACTCCTGCCGCCTTTCTATGCCGCGGCGACACATTGGAAAGGGACATAGCATGCGCAGATATCTTATGGCCGGCGCAGCGCTGGCTCTGATTGGTGCGGCTGGCGCCGCGTACGCGGCGGAGCGTGCGACCGCTGCCGAGGCCGAAGCGCTTGTCAAGAAGGCCGTTGCCTACGTCAACGCCAACGGGGCCGAGAAGGCCTACGCCGAATTCACCAACAAGAAGGGCCAATTCACCGACCGCGATCTCTATATCGTCGTCTACGGTCTCGACGGCGTGGTCCGCGCGCACGGCCAGAACGAGAAGCTCATCGGCAAGGATATGTCCGAGGCCCAGGACGTCGACGGCAAATATTTCGTCAAGGAGCGGATCGAGCTGGCCAAGAGCCAGGGCAACTTCTGGCAAGACTACAAGTTCACCGACCCGCTGACGAAGAAGGTCGAGCCGAAGCGGATGTACTGCGAGCGACTCAGCGACGTCGCCGTATGCGGCGGCGTCTACAAGTCGTAGCGCCGACCGGCACCACCTAACACCAGTTCATCGCCGGGGCCCAGCTGCCACTAGGCTCTCGGCCGGCCCATGGAGGAGGCCAATAGCATGCGCACGATGCTTCGCAATCTATCGATCCGCGCCAAGGTTCTGACGATTCCCTTGGCGTTGACCGTGTTTCTCGTCGGGCTGGGCGTCTATGCATTCGTCCTTCTGAACGGCAATGAAATCCGCGTGCGCGAACTGAGTGACAGTGTGCTGCGGCAAACTGTCGTCGCATTCGACTTCTCCGACGAGACCGAGAAGTCGCTGTCGCGGCTCTATCGCCTCACCTCGGTCGCGGCGAATGAATCCGACGCCAAGAAACTCGAGGCGTTGGCCAAGGCGGCGCTGCAAGACACGACCAAATACGCGGCAAAACTTCCGGCGCTGAAAGCGGCGCTTGCCGAGGCGGGCATCCCGGCGGCGCAGGTGGGTGCCTTCGAGGGCGCATTCAGCGCCTACATCAAGGCCGCCAAGAATGTCATTGAGATGGCCGATGGCGACGCCGGCACGGCCATGGCGTTCATGAGCGGAACGCAACGCAAATTCGTCGACGTCAGCAAGCTGCTCGACGAGATCCTCGCCACGCTGGCAGCCGCGCGCGATCGGCGGCTTGAGCAGATCTACGCCGACATGGCGGACGGCCGCGCGATCTTCGCGACCGCGATCGGCATTGTCGTGCTTGTCGCGCTGACGCTGGCGTTCTTCATCAGCCGTCTCATCTCCGTGCCGATCGTCACTATGGCCGGCGCCGTCGCGCGGATCGCGGCGAAGGACTATGCGGTTCCGGTCCCGGCGCTTGGCCAGAAGGACGAGCTCGGCAAGATGGCCGGCGCCGTCGACGTGCTTAAGCAGCACAGCGTCGATGCCGACCGGCTGGCCGACGAGCAGAAGCGCTCGCACGAGTCGGACGCCGAACGTCGCCGGGCGCTGGAAGCGGCGATTACCGAATTCGATTCTGCCGTGCGCAGCATCGTTGATAGCGTCTCTTCGGCGGCCACCGAGATGAAGGCGTCGTCGCAGGCGATGTCGGGGACCGCCGAGCATGTTTCGCGGCAATCGACGGCGGTGGCGACAGCCGCGGAAGAGGCTTCGGCCAATGTCCAGACCGTGGCCGCGGCCTCGGAACAGCTATCGGCGTCGATCGTCGAAATCGGACGCCAGGCGTCGAATTCAACGCGCATCGCCGGCAAGGCCGTGGTGGACGCGAACGGCACCGATGCCAAGGTCCAGAGCCTCGCTCAGGCGGCGCAGAAGATCGGCGACGTGGTGAAGCTGATCAACGA
>JACQDQ010000079.1 GCA_016201015.1 Pseudomonadota bacterium
CGAAGCTCATGTCGATCGCGGCAAGCCGCTTGAAATAGTGGCCGACCGCAAGCTCGTCGGTCATTCCCATGCCGCCGTGAAGCTGCACGGCCTCCTGGCCGACCAGCCGGCCGGCGCGCCCCGCCTGCACCTTGGCCGCCGCCGCGGCGCCGGCGCGATAGCGCGCATCATCGTCGGCGAGCGCGCGCGCGGCCGCCGCGGTCGTCGAGCGCGCCAGCTCGTGCGCCATGAACATGTCGACGAGGCGATGCTGCAGCACCTGGAAACTGCCGATCGGCACGCCGAACTGCTTGCGCGTCTTGAGGTAGTCGCGCGTGAGCGAGAGCAGCGCTGCCATCGCCCCCACCGCCTCGGCTGCAAGCGCGACGATGGCCTCCTCGGCGACGCGTTCGACGAGCGCATGGCCGCAATCGAGCGCGCCGAGGATCGCGCCCGCCTCGATCACGACGCCGTCGAGCCTGACCTCGGCCGCGCGCAGCCCGTCGACCGTGCGGTAGGGCGCCAGCGTGAGCCCGGGCGCGCCGCGCGGCACGAGGAACAGCGTGATGCCGTCGGCTTCGGCGATGCCGCCGGCGGTCCGCGCCGAGACAATGAGATGGTCGGCGGTCTGCGCGTGGAGCGCCACCGCCTTGCGGCCGGTGAGCCTGAAGGCGCCGCCCGCGCGCTCGGCCCGCGTCTCGACATGGGCAAGATCGAAGCGCGACTTGGGCTCGCCATGCGCAACGGCGAGCATCAGCCTGCCGGCGGCCAGCGCCGACAGCAGGTCGGCCATCCCGGCACCAGCCCGGCGGAGGAGTCCGCCGCCGAGCACGACGGTGGCGAGGTAGGGCTCGGCAACCAGATGGCGGCCGATCCCCTCCATGATGATCATCGTCTCGACCGGGCCGCCGCCGAACCCGCCGAACTCCTCCGGCACGCCGACGCCTAGCCAGCCGAGCTCGGCGAAGCGCGCCCAGATGTCGCGGCTGAAACCGGGCTCACTTTCAATCAACGCGTGGCGACGCTGAAACCCGTACTCCTTCTCGAGAAAATGCGCGACGCTGTCGGCGAGCAGCCGCTGCTCCTCGGTGAGAGCAAGGTCCATGGTCGGCTTCCCGACGCGCTAGATGCCAAGCATGTGTTTGGCGATGATGTTGCGCTGGATCTCGTTCGAACCGCCGTAGATCGAAACCTTGCGCCAATTGAAGTAGGTCGAGGCAAGCGACGGCGCGTGGTCCGGCCCGACCGGCTCGCCGTTCCAACCCGGCTCGAACCACTCGGGCTGATAGGGCAGCGCGTAGGCGCCGACCGCCTCGGTCATCAGCTCGGTCAGATCCTGCTGGATGAGCGAGCCCTTGATCTTGAGGATCGAGGATTCCGGCCCCGGCGGCTTGCCGCTATTCTCGCCCGAGGCCATCTGGACCACCGTCGCCTCGAGCGCCATGAGGTCGATCTCGACCGCGGCGATCTTGGCGCGAAACATCGGATCTTCGATGAGCGGACGACCGTCCGATTGCTCCGCCGCCGCGATCCGCTTGAGCCTGGCAAGGAGCCGCGACGACAGGCCGACACGCGCGATGTTGGTGCGTTCGTGCGCCAGCAGGTACTTGGCATAGGTCCATCCCTTGCCCTCCTGGCCGATCAGGTTGGACTTGGGCACCCGCACGTTGCCGAAGAACACGGTGTTGATCTCGGCCCCGCCATCGATGGTGACGATCGGATGCACGGCGACGCCAGGGCTGCGCATGTCGATGAGCAGGAAGGAGATGCCCTCCTGCTTCTTGCCGTCGCCGCCGGTGCGGACCAGGCAGAACATCATGTCGGCGTATTGCGCGTAGGTCGTCCAGGTCTTGGAGCCGTTGACGACATAATGGTCGCCGTCGGCGACGGCACGGGTCTTGAGGCCAGCCAGATCGGAGCCTGCCTCGGACTCGGAGTAGCCCTGGCACCACCAATCCTCGCTGGCGAGGATGCGCGGCAGGTATTGCCGCTTCTGCGCGTCGTTGCCGAAGGCGCAGATGACCGGCCCGACCATGGTGACGCCGAAGGCGATGACCGGCGGCGCCGGGGTCGCGCCTAGCTCGGTGTCGAAGATCGCACGCTGCAGCGGCGTCCAGCCCGTGCCGCCGTATTCCACCGGCCAACTCGGCGCGATCCAGCCCTTCTTGTAGAGAATGCGCTGCCAGCGGACATAATCCTCCTTGGCAACCCGCTTGCCATCCTCGCACTTGTCGCGAATGTCCGCGGGCAGATTTTGGTCGAGGAACTGCCGCACCTCGTCGCGAAACCTCGCGTGCGCCGCATCCAGCTTGATCCGCATGGCATTTCTCCCGGTAGCCGATCCTTTGTATTCGTTCAGGCCAGCTCGAACAAGCCGGCAGCACCCATGCCGCCGCCAATGCACATGGTGACGACGCAATACTTGGCGCCGCGCCGCTTGCCCTCGATCAGCGCGTGGCCGGTGAGACGCGCGCCCGACATGCCGTAGGGATGCCCGATCGCGATCGCGCCGCCGTCGACATTGAGATTCTCGTGCGGAATGCCGAGCCGGTCGCGGCAGTAGACGACCTGCACGGCGAATGCCTCGTTGAGCTCCCACAGGCCGACGTCGTCCATCTTGAGCCCGTGGCGCTGCAGCAGACGCGGCACGGCGAAGACCGGGCCGATGCCCATCTCATCGGGCTCGCAGCCGGCGACGGTGAAGCCGCGGAAGACGCCGAGCGGATGGAGTCCCCGCTTTTCCGCCTCCTTGCGCTCCATCACCACGCAGGCCGACGCCCCGTCCGAGAGCTGGCTGGCATTGCCCGCCGTGATGAACTGGTCGTCGCCGCGCACCGGCTTCAGCTTGGCGAGACCCGCCATGTTGGTGTCCGGGCGGTTGCCTTCGTCGCGCTCGACCGTCACCTCCTCGGTCCAAGTCTTGCCGCTATCCTTGTCGGCCACGAGCTTGGTGGTCGTCAGCGGGACGATCTCGTCGTCGAGCCGGCCGGCCTGCTGGGCGGCGGCGTAGCGCAGTTGACTTGAAAGAGCGTATTCGTCCTGCTTGGCGCGGCTCACGTTGTAGCGCTTGGCCACGATATCTGCCGTCTCGATCATTGACAGGTAGATTTCGGGCTTATGCTTCATGATCCAGTCGTCGTTGTAGTGATGCCGGTTCTGATGCTCGTTCTGCACGAGCGAGATCGATTCGACGCCACCGGCAACGGCGACCGGCACCTGCTCCATCACGACGCGCTGCGCGGCGATCGCAATCGTCTGCAGGCCCGAGCTGCAGAAGCGGTTGACGGTCATGCCCGCCGTGGTCGCCGGAAGCCCGGCGCGGATCGCCGCCTGGCGCGCGATGTTGCCGCCGGTGGCGCCCTCGGGCATGGCGCAGCCGAAGACGCAGTCCTCGATCTCGGCCGGGTCAACCTTGGCGCGCGCGACCGCGTGGCCGATGGCGTGGCCGGCGAGCGCGGCGCCGTGGGTCAGGTTGAAACCGCCGCGATAGGCCCTGCCGATCGGCGTCCGCGCGGTCGAGACGATGACGGCTTCACGCATGACTTCCTCCTTGCCCTCGCGTCACGCGAAGGAATTGTTCGGACGCCCGGGCACGCCCGCCTCACCGGCCATGGAAGCCCTTGCCTTCTTTGGCCAGATTTTCGAGCAGCGGGGCGTGGCGAAGGCGCTCTCCTTGCTGCTCGTGCAGCTTCCGCATCACCGCGCAGACCTTGGCCAAGCCCACCTGGTCGGCAAAGAACATGGGTCCGCCGCGATATGCAGGAAAGCCATAGCCGTTGATCCAGATCACGTCGATATCGCTCGCACGCAGGGCCAGCCCCTCCTCCAGGATTCTGGCCCCTTCGTTGATCAGCGGATACATGCACCGCTCGAGAATCTCCTGAGCCTCGATCTTGCGGCGCTTGATGCCCATCTCGGCCGCGGTCTTGAGGATCAGCTCCTCGACCATGGGATCGGCAACCGGCGCGCGGCTGCCCGGCTCGTAACGATACCAGCCGGCCCCCGTCTTCTGACCGAAGCGGGACATTTCGGCAAGCTTATCGGCGACGATGGCGCTCTCGAAATTCCCTCCGCTCTCGGCCGCGCGGCGCTTGCGGATGCGCCAGCCGACGTCGATGCCGGCGAGATCGTTCATGGCGAACGGGCCCATGGGGAAGCCAAAATCGTAGACGACCTTGTCGACATCCTGCGGCAGCGCGCCCTCGAGGATGAGCGCGTTCGACTGACGCGTATAGGCGTAGAGCATGCGGTTGCCGACGAAACCGTCGCACACCCCGACCAGCACGCCCACCTTGCCGATGGTCTTGGCGAGCCCCATCACGGTCGCCACGGTCTGCTTCGACGACTTCTTGCCCCGCACGTTCTCCAGGAGACGCATGACGTTGGCCGGACTGAAGAAATGGGTGCCGATCACCTTCTCCGGGCGCTTGGTGACGGCGGCAATCGCATCGACGTCGAGGGTCGAGGTGTTGGTGGCGAGAATCGCCTCCGGCTTGCACAGGGCATCGAGCTTCTTCATGACCTCCTTCTTGATGTCCATCTCCTCGAACACCGCCTCGATCACGATATCGGCGTCCTTGATATCGTCGTAGGAGGCCGTGCCTTTGATCAGGCCGATCCGCCGCAGCATCTCCGCCTCGCTCAACCGACCCCTTGCCACGGTCGCCGCGTAGTTCTTGCCGATGATGCCAAGCCCCCGGTCGAGCAGCTCGCGCGAGGATTCGACGACGGTAACGGGGATGCCGGCGTTGGCGAAGTTCATCGCGATGCCGCCGCCCATGGTGCCGCAGCCGATCACTGCCGCCTGGCGGATCGGCAGGGTGGGCGTGTCCGCCGGCACGTCGGGGATCTTGCCGACCTCGCGTTCGGCGAAGAAGACGTGGCGCAGCGCCTTGCTCTGCTCCGAGGCGACGCAGGCGGCGAATATCTCGCGCTCCTTCTTGAGTCCCTCGGCGAACGGCAGCGCGACGGCGGCCTCGACGCAATCGATACAGCGCTGCGGCGCGTCGTAGCCCCTGAACCGCCGCGCCGTCTCCTTGCGGTACGCGGCGAAGAGATCGGGCCTGGCCCGCGCCGCCTCGATCTTGTCGGCAAGCGCGCTCACCCGGCGCATCGGCTTGCCGACCAGCGTTTCCGCGCACACCACCGCCGCGGCCACCAGATCGTCGTCGGCCACCGCCGTGACGATGCCAAGCTTCAAGGCGCGCTCGCCCGGCACCAATTCGCCCGAGACGATGAGATCGAGCGCCGGCTCGACGCCGATCAGGCGCGGCAGACGCTGGGTGCCGCCGGCACCCGGAATGAGGCCGAGCTTGACCTCGGGCAGGCCGATGCGGGCCTTGGACGAGGCGATACGCATATGGCAGCCGAGCGCAAGTTCGAGACCGCCGCCGGCGCAGGCGCCGTTGATGGCGGCGACGAAGGGCTTTGGCGCGCTTTCGATCCGCTCGATCACGTCGCGCAGCGACGGCGCGTCCGGCGGCCGCGGCTTGCCGAATTCGCGGATGTCGGCGCCGCCGACGAAGGCGCGGCCGGCGCCGGTCAGCACGAAGGCGGCGATGCCCGGATCGGCGAGGCCGGCCGCGATGCGCGCGGCAAGCGCCGTCAGCAGCGGAACGCCCAACGCGTTGACCGGCGGATAGTCGAGGGTGAGGACGGCGATCCCGCCGCGCCGCTCGCTTCGCACTTCGGCCACGACCATGTCAGCCACTCTCTTGCCCTCCTGCGGCTCAGACGACGTACTCGGCGAGGCCGCTATTGATGACGACGATGTTCCGCTCCTTCACGCCGCAGCGAAATCCGGCCCGACCGGGCGCCTCGCGCCAAATCTCCGTCCGTATCGTCTCGCCCGGAAACACCGGCGCCGAGAAGCGCACCTCCATCCGGCGCAACCGCGCGGCATCATAGCCGCAAAGCGCCCGCAGCAAAGCGTGTCCCGCCACGCCGAACGTACACAATCCATGCAGTATGGGCCGGGGAAAACCCGCCTGTCGCGCGATATCGGGGTCGGCATGCAACGGGTTGAGATCGCCATTCAGCCGATAGAGCAGCGCCGAGTGAGCGTAGGTAGGAAGCTCGCAGATCGCATCCGGCGCCCGGTCGGGCAGCTCATGCGCGGGGCGAGTGCTGCGCGAGGGACCACCGAAACCGCCATTCCCACGACACACCGCGGTATGGGTGACCGTGCACAGCAAATTGCCCGTCTGCCGATCGCAAATGTCGCGATGCGCGTAGACCAGCGCCCCCTTGCCCCGCCCCTTGTCGACGATCTCGGTGATGCGGGTCTTGCCGACTATCTTGCCGGCTGCCGCGAGCGGTTGATGGATCGTCAACCCCTGTTCCCCGTGCAGCACCCGGCGCCAGTCGATGCCGCTGTCGGGATCCTTCATCCAGAAGCCCGGGTAGCCGAGGATCACAGCCATGGTCGGCAGGGCTTCCAGATCGTCCTCGTAGACATACCTGAGCTGGCTGCCGTCATCAGGCTCGAAGCCGAGGCCCACGCTCAGCGCATAGAGGATGGTGTCGTTCTCGCGGTAGTCCTGCTCGATCTCCGGAAAGCGCCGATTCATCAGGCGGTCATAGTCGATCGGCATCAGCCCGCCTCGCGCCCCTGAACCGGCCGGCCGCGATGACGATGCCGCAAGGAGCGCTTCAACCTGCCTCGGCTCCTTCAAGCACGAGCAGGTCCTCGCGGGCGAAACTGACCGTCACCGGCTGCCCGCGCTGGGGCGGCGCCACGCTGGGATTGTTGAACGTGTCGAGCGAAATCGCGTTCTCCTTGAACCGCACGCGGATGCGCACGACCGATCCCAGGAAGTTCACCTCTTCGATGGTGCCGCGCATCCGGTTCCGCTCGCCGCCCGCATCCGCCAGCGACACCGCCTCCGGGCGCAGCGCCACCGAGCGAATCTGGCCGGCTTGGCCATCGGCGATGCCGCGCGCGGCGACGATCTCCTGGTCGTCGACCGCAATCCTGCCCTGCGCGGCATCGGCCACCCGGCCGCGCAGAATGTTCAACGTGCCGACGAACGAGGCGACGAACCGCGTGCGCGGGAAGTTGTAGATTTCGAAGGGCGTGCCGATCTGCTCGATGCGGCCTTCGCTCATCACCACGATGCGGTCGGACATCGACAGCGCCTCTTCCTGGTCGTGCGTCACGTAGACCGTGGTGATGCCCAGGCTGCGCTGGACCGCGCGAATCTCCTCGCGCAGCGACACGCGGATCTTGGCGTCGAGCGCCGACAGCGGCTCGTCCAACAGCAGCACCTGCGGCTTGATGGCCAGCGCCCGGGCGAGCGCGACCCGCTGCTGCTGTCCGCCCGAGAGCTGGTAGGGATAGCGACCGCCGAGCGTCGGCAGCTTGATCAGCCGCAGCATCTCCTCCACCCGCGGGCCGATTTCCGCCGCCGGCCGCTTGGCCACCTTGAGGCCGAACCCGACATTCTCGGCGACCGTCATGTTGGGGAAGAGGGCGTAGGACTGGAATACCATCCCGACATTGCGCTGGTTCGGGCGCAGGCGGGTGACATCCTGGCCGTTGATGCGGATCGTGCCCGAGCTCGGGCCCTCGAAGCCCGCGACCATGCGCAGGGTCGTCGTCTTGCCGCAGCCGCTGGGGCCGAGGAACGAGACGAACTCGCCCCGCTCGACCGCGAGCTCGAAGTTCTGGACGACGCTGAGCGGCCCGAACGTCTTGCGCAGGTTTGCAATCTCGAGAAACGCCATTCCCGCCCCCGTTTGACGCGTCGCGCGCTAGCGCGACTCCGCCGACATTCCGCGCGCGCCGCGCGCGAAGACCTGAATCAACCCCATGCACGCCCAGGTGACGATGAAGGCGATGACCGCGAGCGCCGAGGGCTCATAGGCGCGATTGGCGCCGATCAGCTGCAGATAGGGGCCGAAGGCCGGGCGGTCGAGCAGGCTCGCCATGGTGAATTCGCCGATGACGATGGCGAAGGTCAGGAACGCGCCGCTCAGCACGGCGACGCGGACATTCGGAAAGATCACGCGGAACAGGATCGTCGCCCAGCTCGCGCCCAGGCTCTCCGCCGCTTCCGTCAAGGTGCGCACGTCGATCGCCCTGAGCCCGGTATCGACCGCGCGGTACATGTACGGCAATGCCAACGTGACATAGCTGAACGTCAGCAGCACGTCGGTGGCCCGCTCGCTGGCCGTCATCGGCAGCAGCGAGGAGCTGTTGTAGATGCGCAGATAGCCGAAGACCAGGACGATCGCGGGAATTACCAGCGGCAGCAAGGTAATGAACTCCACGACCGGCCGCAGCTTCGGCAGGCGAAGCTGGATCCAGTAGGCCGTCGGCACGACCAGCAGCACGCCGACCACGATCGTCGCCAGCGCCAGGACCGTCGAATAGGCGAAGGTGGCCTGAAACCGCGGATCGGCCAGCACCACCTGGTAGGCGTCGAAGCTGTATTCGCCGCGGCGCATGCGCAGCGAGAACTCGAAGGTGCCGATCAGCGGCACCACGAAGTACAGCACCCCCAGCGCGATCGCCAGCCACGGACCCAGCTTGCTGCGCTTCATCTGAGCCACCTCGCGCTGCGCGCGCTGAGCCAAATATAGGCGCCGTTCGACAGCGCGGTGATGAGGATCATCCCCAGCGCCAGCGCGTAGCCGAGATTCTGATCGTGCAGCACGTCGCCGCGGATCTGCGCGTAGAGCAGGATGGTGACGATGTTGAGCGAGCTGCCGGTGAGGCCATAGGCGGTGGCGATCGCGCCGAAGGCGTTGGCGAACAGCAGCAAGGTGGTGCCCAGGATGCTGGGCCACAGCACCGGCAGCGCGACGTAGCGCCAATACTGCCCGGCGCTGGCGCCCAGGATGGACGAGGCCTCGCGCCATTCGCGCTTCAGCCCATCCAGCGCCGGCGTCAGGATCAGCACCATCAGCGGAATCTGGAAATAGAGATAGGTCAGCGCCAGGCCCACGAAGCTGAGCAGGTTGAATCCGGTGCCGTAGATATTGAAGTCGAAATACTTGACCAGCAGCACGGTCACCAGGCCGGTGCGTCCCAGCGTGGCGAGAAAGGCGAAGGCCAGCGGCACGCCCGCGAAATTGGAGGCGACGCCGCAGAACGTCATCACCATCGGCCGCAACCATGTCGGCAGGCCGCCCGCCACCGCGGCATAGGCGATGAAAAAGCCGATGACCGCGCCGCCGATCGCCGATACG
>JACQDQ010000152.1 GCA_016201015.1 Pseudomonadota bacterium
CCTGCATGTCGAAGGTCAGGCGGTCCTCGGCGCGGCGCGCGAGATAGTGCAGGTGGCAGCGCACCGTCCACAGGAAGTCGAGCGCCTTGGCGAAGGTCGCCGCCTCCTCGCGGGCGAACACGCCCTTGCCCACCAGGTCCTCGATGCGCTCGACGCGGTGGGCGTCCTTGGCGATCCAGAACAATGTGTGGAGATCGCGCAGCCCGCCCTTGCCCTCCTTGACGTTGGGCTCGACCACGTAGCGCGAATCGCCCATGCGCTTGTGCCGCTCGCCGCGCTCGACGAGCTTCGCCGCGGCGAATTCGCGCCCGGTACCCTTGACGATCTTGGCGAGGAAGCGCTGCTTGAGCTCGGCGTAGAGCTTCTCGTCGCCGCACAAATAGCGCGCCTCGAGCAACGCCGTGCGGATCGTCATGTCCGCCTGCGCCAAGCGGATGCAATCGTCGATCGAGCGCGTCGCGTGGCCGACCTTGAGGCCGAGATCCCACAGCATATAGAGCACGAACTCGACCAGCTGCTCACCGCGCGGGGCGCGCTTGTAAGGATGGAGGAATAAAAGGTCGATGTCGGAACAGGGCGCAAGCTCGGCCCGCCCATAGCCGCCGACCGCGATGATGACAAGACGCTCGGCCGCGCTTGGATTGGGCGCTTGATAGACATGCGTACTGGCGAAGTCGTAGGCGACGCGGATCAACTGGTCGACCAGAAAGCTCATGGCGCGAACGGTGGCGCGCCCACCCGCCGCCTGCTCCTCGAAGCGACGGCGAATCTCGGCCGCCCCCTTGGCGTAGGCGTCCTTCAGCACCTCGCGCACGCGGACGCGCTGCACTTCGCGCGACAGCGCCTCGTCGTGCGCGATCGGCTCCAGCGCGGCGTTCAGCACACGCCGATCGACGATGTCCCGCTGATTCGGAACCTCGCGCGGCGTGGCCGCCGGCTCGGCCCGGGGCTCGGTCACGGAACGGACTTGCATGGCCACCTAGTATATAGCGTGCGGTGCAGCAAAGGCGCGGCTTTTTGCATGGCTCAGCGGGTGCCGGCGGCTCTGGCCAAGGGCTGTCGATTACGGTTAAGCGTGCGGAAAATCGAGCTGATCGACAATTTGCACGGGCCGGGGTTGGACTCCGCCTGAGCGGAGGGGAAGAACCCTCGCGCAAGTCGCGCGGCGCGTCTATCGTGGCGGCGCGGCAACACATTGTTCGAATCCGCGCTGCGAGTGCGCTCCATGTCGACGACTGCGCGAAGGCGATGGCTGCTGTCGATGGCATTGTTGCTGGCCACTTTGGCCGCCTGCAGCCGCACGCCGCAGCGCGAACCGCAGCGGCCGTCGGTGACGGCAAGCATCGTCGCCGGCGAAGACGCCGCACCGTTGATCGAAATCGTCGCCATCAATCGTTTGCCGCTGACCAGCGCCGAGCTCGTCGATCCGGCCGGCGCGACGACGCCGGCCGCGCGCATCGAGCGCGAGACCTTGCCGACCACGACGGTCGAGCGGCAGGGCATCGGCGTCGGCGTATCCGGCGGCAGCAGCCAGGGCATCGAAGGCGTCACGATCGAGCTGCCCCTCTTCGGCAGCAGGAGGCGCCCACCGCCTTCCCCCGGCCTCGTACGCAGTCGGGCGCGCCTGCCGATTCTCGATGGCGATGCCTATGCGCTGAGCTGGGAGCGCAGCGTGGTCCGGTTGCGCTTCGGCACGGCGCCCGGCGAAACGAGCCTCGCCGAGGTCCCGGCGCCCGACCCGCGCCGGCATTAAGCGACGGCTATCGTTCCCAAGGATTGAGCACCGCGACGCCCGTCGGCGCAAAATCAGCAACGTTGCGCGTGACGACGGTAAAGCCGCGCTGTTGTGCGGTAGCAGCAATGAGCCCGTCGACCACGCCAAGCTTGACGCCGCGCTTGTCAGCTTCGGCCGACAGACGTCCCCAGATCGTCGCGGCGGCATCGTCGATCGAAATGATGCGCGCACCGTACTCCGATCGCAGCGTCGCTAGCCAGCCGGCAAGCGCCGTCCTCTTGCGGCCCGAAGCCAGAGCGGCCACGCCCTTCTCGATCTCACCCACCGTCAGGGCGCTGATGAACAAGCTCTCCGGCACCTGCCGGTCGAACCATGCGACGAACCCAGGATCGGGCCTCGGCCGCGACAGCTCCGACAGCGCGCAGGCGTCGAGAACAAAACTCACAAATCGACCCGGCGGCCGGTATCCCGGCTGCGCCGCAAATCGAGTTCGTAGAGTTTCGCCTGCCGCAGAAACGTCTTGAAGTTCCCTGCCCGACGCCGGAGCTTGCGATAGCTCTCGACGCTGAGCACGACCGCGGCGGGCCGGCCGTGCCGCGTCACGATTTGCGGCCCCAGGCGGATGCTCATGTCGATGAGCTTGCTAAATTCCGCCTTCGCCTTCTGCAATTGCCACGTATCGTCCATGACCTAGAATTCCAACTAGTCTGACTAGTCATAATTTGACACGCAAGAGCAGCTTTGTCAAACCGGCCGGCACCGCTCTTCGCGCTCACTCCTTCGGCAGCAGTCCCTTCAGCCGATAGAGCTCCTCCAGCGCCTGCTTGGGCGTCAACTCGTCCGGCTTGACCGCGCGCAACGCCTGCTCCGCGGCGGAGGGCGCGGTCGCGCCGGGCAGACCGCCCTTGGGCCGCGCCGCGGCAAACAGCGGCAAGTCGTCGGCAAGGCGCGCCACGGCGTCGGCTTGGTTGCCCGTCTCCAGGCTCTGCAGCACCTGCTGCGCCCGCGCGGTCACCGCCGGCGGCAGGCCGGCGAGCTGCGCCACATGGATGCCGTAGGAGCGATCGGCGACGCCGGGCGCAACCTCGTGCAGAAACACGACGTCGCCCTGCCATTCCTTGACCCGCATCGTCCAGCAGGCGAGCCCCGGCAGCTTCGCCGCAAGCGCGGTGAGTTCGTGGAAATGGGTAGCGAACAGCGCGCGGCATCGGTTCACTTCGTGCAGATGCTCGACCGTCGCCCAGGCGATCGACAAGCCGTCGAAGGTGGCCGTGCCGCGGCCGATCTCGTCGAGAATGACGAGCGAGCGCGGCGTCGCGCGGTTGAGGATCGCCGCCGTCTCCACCATCTCGACCATGAACGTCGATCGCCCGCGCGCCAGGTCATCGGCGGCGCCGACGCGGCTGAACAGCCGATCGACGACGCCGATATGCGCCGCGCCAGCCGGCACGTAGGAGCCCATCTGGGCGAGGATGACGATGAGCGCGTTCTGACGCAGGAAGGTCGATTTGCCGGCCATGTTGGGACCGGTGATGAGCCAGATGCGCCTTCCGGTTCCTTCTCCGGTGTCGACATCGCCCAGCATGCAATCATTGGCGACGAAGGCCGATTGCCCCGCCGCGGCCAGCGCCGCTTCGACCACCGGGTGCCGGCCGCCGCCGATGGCGAAGGCGCGGGACGCGTCGACGCGCGGCCGGCAATAGCCGCGTTCGACCGCAAGCTCGGCGAGCCCGGACGCCACATCGAGCGCGGCGATCGCCGCTGCCGCGCGGGCGATCTCGCCGGCCCGCGCAGAAGCCTCTTTTACCAGATCGGCGAACATCGTCTCTTCGAGAGCGAGGGCCTTGTCCGCCGCCGTCATGATCTTCGATTCGAGCTCACCAAGCTCGACGGTGGTGAAGCGCATCGCCCCCGCCATGGTCTGGCGGTGAATGAACGGCGACTTGTCGTCTTTGGCGCCGCCCCGCATGCCCAATTTCTCGGCATGGATCTGCGTCACCTCGATGTAGTAGCCGAGCACATTGTTGTGCCGGATCTTGAGCGACGGCACGTTGGTCTCGCCCGCATAGCGCGTCTGCAGCGCGGCGATGAGACGCCGGCTGTCGTCGCGCAGCCGGCGCAGCTCGTCGAGCCCCGGGGCATAGCCTGCGGCAATGAAGCCGCCATCGCGCGCCAGCAGCGGCAGGTCGGGGCCCAGGGCGCGCGTCAGACGATCGATCAGCACGGCGTGATCGCCGAGATCGCGCGCCGCGGCGGCGATGCCATCCGGCGTGCCGCCCAGGTCCGGCGTCGACAGGATGTCGCGCAAGGCCGGCACGGCGCCGAGCCCATCGCGCAGCGCCGCGAGGTCGCGGGGACCGCCGCGCCCGAGGGTCAGGCGCGACAATGCGCGCTCGATGTCGGGCAGGCCCTTCAGCGCCTGGCGCAGCGCCGCGCGGCGCGGCGCATCGTCGACGAAGAACTGGACCATGTCGAGCCGGCGATCGATCGCCGCGGGATCGGTGAGCGGCGCGGCGAGATCGGCGGACAGCCGCCGCGCGCCGGCGCCGGTGAGGGTGCGGTCGATCGCCGCCAGCAGCGAGCCCTTGTGCTCGCCCGCTAGGCTTCGCATGAGCTCGAGATTGCCGCGGGTCGCCGGGTCGATCTCAAGAAACCCCGCCTCCGCCACGCGCTGCGGCGGCGCCAGGCGTGGCAGCCGGCCCTTCTGCGTGAGTTCGACATAGTCGATGAGCGCACCGCCGGCGGCGAGCTCGGCGCGGCCGAAGCTGCCGAACGCGTCGAGCGCCTTCACGCCGTAGAAGGCCTCGAGCCGCCGTCGGCCACTCTCGCTGTCGAATCGCGCCGACGGCTGTGGCGTGAGCGCCGCCTTCCATGCCTGCAGAACCTCGAACAGCTCGCTCTGCTGCAAGAGCCGCTCCGTCACGAGGATTTCCCCGTGTGCCACGCGTGCCAGCGCGCCGGGGAGTTCCGTCGCTGCCAGAGTCTGCAGCCGGAAATCGCCGGTCGACATGTCGAGCCAGGCGAGCGCCAGCGCCCCGCCGGCCTCGCCCAGCGCGGCAAGGTAGTTGTGGCGGCGTGCGTCGAGCAGCGTGTCCTCGGTGAGCGTGCCGGGCGTGATCACGCGCACCACATCGCGGCGCACGACCGCCTTGGCGCCGCGCTTCTTGGCAGTGGCGGGATCCTCCATCTGGTCGCAGATCGCGACGCGGAAGCCCTGGCGGATGAGACGCGCGAGATAGGCGTCGCTGGCGTGGTAGGGCACGCCGCACATCGGCACCTCGGACTCGCCGTGCCGGCCGCGCCGGGTGAGCGTCAAGTCGAGCGCCTTTGCCGCGACCAGGGCGTCGTCGAAAAACAGCTCGTAGAAATCGCCCAAGCGGAAGAACAGCAGGCAGCCGGGATGCGCCCGCTTGATCTCCAGATACTGGGCCATCATCGGCGTCACGTCGGCGCCCTCGGGCGCGGCGGCGGGGTGCGAAGAAGCAGTCTCGTTCATGGCGGCGCGGGGACGGTAGCACAGGGCCATGGCATCGGCACGGGCGCCCTTCGCTGCAGCGCAGCGAAATCGCTGGACAAGCGCGCTGGCGAAACTTTGACGCGCGGTCGGTCACGCCCTACCATGCGCGCGAAGGGCCGAACGGCCCGCGGGGAAACGCCGAAAATCGAGACCATCCATGCCCAACGATATCGCGCATAAGCTTGAGGAAGACGCCCTCGCCTTCCACTCCCAGGGACAGCCGGGGAAGATCTCTCTCCTCCCGACCAAACCGCTGACGACCCAGCGCGATCTCACCCTCGCTTACTCGCCGGGCGTGGCCTGGCCGTGCCTCCACATCGCCAAGAATGCGGACCTCGCCTACGACTACACGGCCAAGGGCAATGTCGTCGCCGTCATCACCAACGGCACGGCGGTGCTCGGCTTGGGCGACATCGGCGCGCTCGCCGCGAAGCCGGTAATGGAGGGCAAGGCCTGCCTGTTCAAGCGTTTCGCCGATGTCGACGCCTTCGATATCGAGGTCGACACCAAAAATGTCGACGAATTCGTCAACTGCGTCCGCTTCATCGGCAAGGCCTTCGGTGGCATCAACCTCGAGGACATCAAGGCGCCCGAGTGCTTCATCATCGAGCAGCGGCTGCGCGAGCTGCTCGACATCCCGGTCTTTCATGACGATCAGCACGGCACCGCCATCGTCACCACTGCCGGCCTGCTCAACGCGCTTGACGTCACCGGCCGCAAGCTCAAGGACGTCAAGATGGTGGTGAACGGCGCCGGCGCGGCCTCGATCGCCTGCGTCGAGCTTCTGAAGAGCATGGGCCTGCCGCACAATCAGGCCATCCTGTGCGATACCAAGGGCGTCATCTACCAGGGCCGCACGGAGTCGATGAACCAATGGAAGTCGGCGCACGCCGCCGAAACCAAGGCGCGCACGCTGCGCGACGCGATGAAGGGGGCGGATATCCTCGTCGGCTTGTCGGCCAAGGACGTGGTCGACCGCGACATGGTGAAGTCGATGGCCGGCAAGCCGATCATCTTCGCCATGGCCAACCCCGATCCCGAGATCACGCCGGAGGAAGTGCGCGCGACACGCTCGGATGCCATCATCGCCACCGGCCGCTCGGACTATCCGAACCAGGTCAACAACGTCCTCGGCTTCCCCTACATCTTCCGCGGCGCGCTCGATGTCCGCGCCTCGACGATCAACGACGAGATGAAGATCGCCGCGGCCAACGCGCTTGCCATGCTGGCGCGCGAGGACGTGCCCGACGAGCTCGACGCCGCCTACGCCGGCAAGCGGCTGCGCTACGGCCCGGAATACATCATTCCGGTGCCGTTCGACCCCCGCCTCATCTCGGTGGTGCCGGCGGCGGTCGCCAGGGCCGCCATGGACTCCGGCGTTGCCCGCAAGCCGATCCAGGACATGCGCGGTTACACGCGGACGCTGTCGACGCGCCGCGATCCGACCGCGGCGAGCCTCGACCTCATTTACGAGCAAGTGCGCAACATGCCGCGCCGCGTCGTCTTCGCCGAGGGCGAGGAGGAACGCGTGGTCCGTGCCGCGGC
>JACQDQ010000054.1 GCA_016201015.1 Pseudomonadota bacterium
ACGCCAAGCGCGTGAACGACATGGCGGGCGGGCGGCTGAAGCTCGACGTGCTGGCGGCCGGCGCGGTCGTGGGCGCCTTCCAGATGCAGGACGCGGTCCACTCCGGCGCCCTCGACGGCGGCCACGGCGTGTGCGCCTACTGGTACGGCAAGAACAAGGCGTATTCGCTATTCGGTACGGCGCCGCCGTTCTTCGGCGAGGCTAACCAGCTTCTCAGCTGGTACTATTACGGTGGTGGCGAAGCGCTTTATAACGAGCTGCTCTACAACATCGTCAAGGCCAACGTCGTCTCGTACCTCACCGGCCCGATGCCGACGCAGCCGTTCGGCTGGTTCAAGAAGCGCATCGAGAAGGCCGAAGACGTCAGGAACATGAAGTACCGCACGGTCGGCCTCGCCGCGGACCTGATGAAGGAGTTCGGCGCGGCGGTCACCATCCTCCCGGGCGGCGAAATCGTGCCGGCGATCGACCGCGGCCTCATCGACGGCGCCGAGTTCAACAACCCGTCATCGGACCGCGCGCTCGGCTTCCCGGACGTCGCCAAAGTCTACATGCTGCAGAGCTATCACCAGAATACCGAGTGCTTCGAGGTCACCTTCAACAAGCCGAAGTTCGACGCACTCCCGGCCGAGCAAAAAGCCATCCTCCGTTACGCGGCAGAAGCGGCGTCGGCGGACATGGTCTGGAAGGCGCACGACCGTTACGTCAAGGATCTGGCCGAAATGCGCACGCGCCAGGGCGTCAAGACTTACACGACACCGGCATCGTTGCTCGCGGCCCAGCTCCTGGCCTGGGACAAGGTCATCGCCGACCTGTCGAAAGCGTGGGGACGGCGCATGATCGACTTCTTCCGCGAATATCAGTCGCCGATCACGCCGGCCTATAACCACTTCTTCGGCAAGAAGACCTAGACAGGATCGAGCCACAGGACGGCTGGCTCGCGGGCAGCCGCCCATCTTTCCGCCGGACGGCGCATTCCTTGCGGAATGCGCCGTCGCTACAACAGAACCCGGCGCGGCGGCCTAGGACTCGCCGCAACAGGAGTGTCACTGCGTGCAACGATTTCTCTTGTTGGTCGACGAGATCAGTACTTGGCTGGGCAAGACCTTTGCCTGGACCATCCTGCTGCTGACCTTTGCCATCTGCTACGAAGTGTTCCGCCGCTATGTGCTGAGCGATCCCACGACCTGGGCCTACGACGCGGAATACATCCTCTACGGCACCCTGTTCATGATGGCCGGGCCCTATGCGCTGGCCCGCAACGGTCATGTGCGCGGCGACTTCATCTACCGGGCGTTTCCGGTTCGCCGCCAGGCCTGGCTCGATCTCATTCTCTATTTCCTCTTCTTCTTCCCGGCGGTGCTCGCCTTCATCCTTTCGGGATGGGCCTATTTCTGGCTCTCGTTCCTGACCAACGAGCACTCGTCGGCGAGCCCGGCGGGGCCGCCGATTTGGCCCTTCAAGTTCCTCATCCCGTTCGTCGGCTGCTTCATGTTCCTGCAGGGAATCGCTGAGGTCATCCGGTGCATACAGTGCCTCAAGACCGGCGAGTGGCCGCAAAGGCTTCATGACGTGGAGGAAATGGAGAAGCTGATTCTCGAGCAGGCCGAGGCCGCCAAAGCCAAGAGCGGCGCGTCCCAATGAGCGACCCTCAACTCGGGATCTTGATGTTGAGCCTGTTCGTCTTTGCGATCCTGCTCGGCTTCCCGATCGCGTTCACGCTCATGGCCCTGGGCCTGTTCTTCGGCTATCTCGGCATGGGCGATATCGTCTTCAATCTGTTCGTCCAGCGTACCTACGCGGTGATGGCGAACGAGGTGCTGATCTCGGTGCCGCTGTTCGTCTTCATGGGCTACGTCGTCGAACGCGCCAACATCCTCGACCGATTATTCCGCAGCCTGCAGCTCGCCTCCGGCAACATTCCGGCATCGCTGGCGGTAGCCACGCTCGCCACCTGCGCTCTGTTCGCGACGGCGACCGGCATCGTCGGCGCGGTGGTGACGCTGATGGGCCTGCTCGCCTTCCCGGCGATGCTGCGGGCAGGCTATGACGTCAGGCTGTCGGCCGGCGTGGTCTGCGCCGGCGGCTGCCTCGGCATCCTCATCCCACCGTCGATCATGCTGATTCTCTATGGCGCCACCGCCGGCGTGTCGGTGGTGCGCCTCTATGCCGGCGCCTTCATTCCGGGCTTCATGCTCGCCGGGATGTATATCGTCTACACGATGGGCGTGGCGATCATCAATCCGAAGCTGGCGCCGAAGCTGCCGCCGGAGCAGCTCAACGTGCCGCTTGTCCAGGTCATCTGGGCGCTGATCACCTCGTTCCTGCCGCTCGCCGCACTGATCGTCATGGTGCTCGGCGCGATCATCCTCGGGCTCGCCACACCGTCCGAGGCGGCGGCCATGGGCTCGCTCGGCGCTCTGCTGCTCGCCATCGGCTATGGCGCGCTCACGATCGAGAAGCTCAAGGAATCGGTGATCCTCACCGCCCGCACGACCGCGATGGTGTGCTGGCTGTTTGTCGGGTCATTCCTGTTCTCGGCCGTGTTCGGCTATCTCGGCGGCCAGTCGGTGGTGGAGGAGTTCGTTCTCGGCCTCAATCTCAACTCCATCACCTTCATGATCATGGCCCAGCTCATCATCTTCATTCTGGGCTGGCCGCTCGAGTGGACGGAGATCATCATCATCTTCCTGCCGATCTTCCTGCCGCTGCTGAAGCCGTTCAACATCGACCCGATGTTTTTCGGCGTGATGGTGGCGCTCAACCTGCAGACCTCGTTCCTCTCGCCGCCAGTGGCCATGGCGACGTTCTACCTCAAGGGCGTCGCGCCGCCACATGTGACGATCAACCAGATCTTCGCCGGCGTCATGCCGTTCATGTACATCGTTATCGTCTGCATGGTGGCGCTCTACGTATTCCCCGGGCTGGCGACCTGGCTGCCCGACTACCTCTACGGCAACATCTCGGAGGACGTTTCGCCGACCGGACAACCGCTTCGGGGACCCGTCATCGAGGAGCCAACGACGCCGCAGGATTTCGCGCCGACCGAGGATGAGTTGGAAGCGGAGCGTCGGGCCAAGGAACCGCCGGCGGACGACGAGCCCGCCGAGAAAGAGCAAACGCCGCAGAAGAAGAACTGAGCGGCTTGGCCTTCAGGCAATCGGCAATGGCGCGGCCAGAATCGGCCCGTCAATGACAAACAGACGCTCCGCGGCGTGATTCCGCCGTCGTCGCACGACTGTGCCGAGCCGGCGCGAAACCCAGGGACGATCAGCGCCCGCCTCGGCGAGCCAAATTGTAAAGTCGCCTCCAACCGTGACCCCACTATCAAGGCGGCACTACGTCCTTGATAGTGCTGTGAGATCAAGCGTCCGAGAGGGGTCGCGGTTGGACGCGATTTTACAGTCTGATCCGTTTCACGTTGCGTTCGGCGGATCGACCAATGCGGTAGCAGCTGCGGCGCCAAGCCCAAGCGGTAGAGCGGTAGCGCCGGCTGGCTGGACCGTGATCACGCCGGCTGCGAACTCGATCCCGTCCTGCGCAAACGCGCGGTGCAGCCGCTTGAGTGCCTCGCGCTGTACCACGCTGGGATTGCTGGGCCGCACCGTGAACTTGAGCCGAACAACCATTGCGCTATCGGTAATCTCCGCTATGCCCTGAAGTTTGAGTGGCAGCAGGAATTCCTTGCCAAACTCTGGGTCCTGACGCATCTCCTGGCCTACCCGTTTGACGGTCTTGCGGGTCTTCTCGATATCGGTGTCGCGCGACAGGCGCAGGTTGAATTTCACCGTTTGCCAGTCGCGGCTGAAATTGGTAATCGCGCTGAGCTGGCCGAACGGAATGGTGTGGATCTGGCCGTTTTGATGGCGCAGTCGAACGGATCGCAAGGTGACTCGCTCGACCGTGCCCTTCAGGCGTCCGGTATCAATGTACTCGCCGACGCGAAACGCATCGTCCGACATGAAGAAGATGCCGGACACGATATCGCGCACCAGCGCTTGGGAGCCGAAGCTGAGCGCCAGACCAAATACGCCTGCGCCGGCCAGCAGCGTGGTGACGTCCGCCCCGAGTTGCGACAACCCCAGAAACGCCACCAGCACCAGGATCGCCACGCCAACCGTCACCCGCACCATGGGCAGCAAGGTGGTGAGTCTTGACGCTGGCACTGCAGCTACGTCGTCATCAATGCCAGGCGCCAGGCCCGGTGATGCAGCACGCAGTCGCTGCTCAGTCCAGAGGTCGAGGTAACGCCAGGCGACAAAACCGACGAACAGCGTCACAGCCGTGGCCACCAACGAGCGGCGAACGGGCTCCCACGCTGACAACGGCACCAGTGCCAGTCGCTCGACAAGCCACAACTCGGCCAGCGTGATCGAGAGCGCCAGGACTACGCCCACGTTCGTCGAATGTTGCGCCAACCGGACCCACCAATACGCGTCCGCTGAAAGGTTGAGCAAGGCGTGTACGACGTAGGCGATCAAGGCAATACGCAGCGAGTACTGTAGCGAGCGGTAAACGGAAAACTCGAGAGCAACCACCGAAACGCTCCACACGAGCCAGACCAACGGGATCGTCACGCCGCCCGACCAGAGCCACAATCGCTGCGCCCGCTCGGGTCTAGGGTGAGATGCCCGATAACGCCACAGGCCTAAGGCACATCCGATTGCCACCACCAATCCTTGCAACAGCACGATTGCCTGGCCAGTGGGGATGGGTAACCCGGCGCGCAGCAGCACCGGCATGAGGGAGATACCAAAGATGCCAATCAGTGTCGCTGACCCAAAGAGCAGCTTGACCTGGCGCGCAGCACGATCCGACATCGCAATCAGGCGAAAAGCCGGCACCCCCGGTCGCAAAGTGATTTCCAGGAGCAGCATGAGAAGCAGCCAGCGTACCAGCGTCCAAAGATTAGCGACCACCATCAAGGCTAGCGGGTCTTCACTGTCGAAGTAGAACTTGACGGACAGATAGGCGCCTGTCGCAACCACCGCCCACTGTCCTGCGTCCAGCGCGAATAGACCGACGGCACCACGCGCGCGTACTTCGCTGGCCATGAACAAGCTGCGCCACCGTGCTGTCGCCCGGCGAAAAATCAAACTCAAGCCCACCAAAGCAAGTATACAGACCGCGCCCAGGGCTAACGTGGCCGCGAAGTCGCGCTGGCCTTGGCTGTTCTTTATCTGTTGCCACGCTTTCGCAAGCTCTTCGCCCACGTGCGGTGCGGCTTCGACAATTTCTGCGGCCGCCGTCCGAAATGCCGCAAGCCGGTCATTAGCTGCACTCACCGCGCCGACAACCTTGGTCAAATCACCCCCAACACGGGTCGCCTCCTCCGGCGTCAGCGCATGTGCCAGGGGCATGTTCGCCACAGCAAGCAGCAGGAAAATCCCGGCTAAGCAGGCCAGCCGCAGGGCCAGACGGACAATGGCGTGGGCCCGCGCGGGAAGGGTAAATGCAGGCAGGGTCGACATGGTTGGCAGCAGTAGCTAAGGTTTTTCGGGAAATTGTCAACGCCAGTATTGCTCGAACCGAGCGATTCGAACTGTATTCAAGAAGGCCCAGTCGTTTTGGATGAACGGTTTAGTCATTCAAGGGTGGACGGACGCCACGTCCAGCGACGTAAAAATTGCTCTGATTTCCGGAGGCGGAGCAAGGCAGACGGTTCTGTATCTGCCAACGAAGGAGACCCTTAGGGCGGCGCCGCTTCCGGGGCGACGGCAACCAAAGCCGGTTGCGCGCGGTCGGGGGCGCGCCAGATCATCCGATCGAAGGCCCCGCACCGCGTGCAGTTCGCCTGCCAGCGCCCATGCGCCGCACCGCACGACTCGCAGATCCATCCAGCGTCGGCAGGCGCCTCGGCGGCTTGCTGCAGCCAGCGGCGCATGGCGGTTGCATCGTTCTTTTCCTCCTCCTCGAGCCGCGCCATCAGGCGGCAAAGTCCGGCGCCTGGCCGATCCCCGGCCGCGGCCACGGCCGCCGTCAGATGGCGTCGCGCCTCGCCCCACAATCCGGCGTCGAGCGCGGCCGTTCCCAGCGCCTCCAGGCTGTCGCGATGGGTCGGCGCCAGACGCGCCAGTCGTTCCACCTGCTTGACCCACTGCAGCGGCTGCGCCACCGGACGCGCCAAGCGATAGGCGGCAAGCAGCTCCGGGTGCGGCCGGCGCGCCCATTCCTGCTCGACCAGGTGGCCGGCCTTGCGCTGATCGCCGGCCGCGGCATAGCTGCGGGCGAGCCACGTCGCCGCGGCCGGATGATCGGTCTCGGCGCGATAGGCTTGCTCGGCATAGCGCACGGCTTCGCGCGGCTCCCCGCGCTCCGCCGCCTGGCGCGACAGCTCGATCAGCACCGCCGCCTGGTGCCGCTTGACGGCCGCGGGCGCCAGCGCACCCGCCCGCTGCACGCTTTGCAACGTAATCGCCGCGTCGCGCCATTCACCCATGGCCGTCTCGAGCTCGAATAGCGTGGTGAGCACCCAGGGCGTCTTGGGCTGCAGCGTCCGTGCACGGCGCGCGAGCTCGGTGGCGCGCGCGCGGTCGCCCGCCTTCATCGCTTGAACGAGCAGGCCGCGCACGCCGAGAAACTCCGTCTCCGGCCGCGCCAGCATTGCCGTGTAGTGGGTCTTGGCCGTCGGCTCGTCACCCGAGAGCTGCGCCGCCTGCGCCGATAGCAGCATTGTCAGCGGCGGCTCGTTGAGCAGCACGTCGGCCCGGCGCGCCTGCCGCCGCGCTTCGATCGGGTCGCCGGCGGCGACGGCGACCAGCCCTTGCGTCAGGGCCACGTAGCCGCGCCGGCGCCGGCTGTCGCGCCGCCAGCGCGTGAACTTGCGCGGCGCGCCGACAAGGCCGCGCCACAGCCCAAGGATGCCGGCGGCCGCCACGGCCGCCGCGGCCGCCGCGATGACCAGCGCGCCGGCCGAAGTGTCGATCCGCCAACCCTGCCAGACGATGGTAACGTCGCCTGGCCGCTCGGCGAACCAGGCGACGACGAGCATTACCGCCGCGAGCAGGCCAAGGAAACCAAGGGCGCGGATCACGGCGTCTGGCCGGACGTCCTGAGCGCGAGCGCCGAGAGCTCGGCCAGCGCCCGCTCGACGCGGAGCCGCGCGCGCGCCTCGGCAAGCCAGCCGGCCGCCGCTGCCGCCGACGCGTCATTGAGCCGCGTCACCGCCTCAAGCGCGCCCGCGAGATCGCCGGCCGCGAGCCGCATTTCCGCGCGCGCCACCAGCGCCGACGGCGCATCGCCCTGCACCTCGCCGACCGGCCGCACCGATACGAAGATGCCGAGCGCGTCGAGGACCGGCCGCCACCATTCGCCGCTCTCCGCGCGGCGCGCGGCACGCACCACCTCGGCCGCCACCGGCGCAAAGCTCGCGCGCAGGCCGTCGCGCGTCGCCACCCCGCGCTCGGCACGCTCGGCGAGCGGCGGCAGCAGGGCACCGGCCGCCTGGCGGCAAGCATCGCGAGCTGTCCCGGGTCAGCCACCGGACGCGCGGCGAGACCGGCTTCCGACGCCGCGATCCGCTCGGCGAGCGCGGCCAGGCGGCGCTCGATCTCGGCGCGCGCCGGCCCCTGCGCCGCGGCGCTCTCGCCAAGCTTGCGCTCGATGTCGCCAAGTCTGCGCTCCAAATCGCCGAGTCGCGGTTCCAGCCGCTGACCGAGCGCGGCCGCCTCGTCACCCTTCGGCAGATTCGCCTGCCACCCAGCCAGCGCCAATGCAGCGACCGCCGCGCCGACGGCCACAACGGCAAGCCATCGCGGCGCCGGTATCGCCGCGGCTCGTGTGCTCGTAGGTTCCGTGTTTGGCTTTGGG
>JACQDQ010000154.1 GCA_016201015.1 Pseudomonadota bacterium
GACCGGATATAAGGTGATGCGGCTAACCCCGCTCTCTCGCAACAACGGCCCAGCGTCCCATGCCACGCGCCTCACCTGCTACTCGCAGCGATGTCGACACAGCCAATCACACCCCTTGACTGCAAATCGCCCATATAAGGATGAGGCGAATTTCCGAATACCTCATGGTGAGGAGCGTCGCACAGCGACGCGTCTCGAACCATGCGGCAGCCGGACCGGCGCCTGCAAGCGACAAGTCGTCTTTCCGGGCGGACCCTCAGGCCATGCACCAGGTCAGAATGCCCTTCTGCGCATGCAGGCGGTTTTCCGCCTCGTCCCAGACGATCGACTGCTTGCCGTCGATCACGTCGGCGGTCACTTCCTCGCCGCGATGGGCCGGCAGGCAGTGCATGAACACGGCGTCCGGCTTGGCGCTGGACATCAGGCGGGCATCGACCCGGAACGGCGCCAGCAGATTGTGGCGCTTCTCGCGGCTGCTGCGCGGGCTGTCGCTTTCGTTGTCCATCGAGACCCAGGTGTCGGTGACGACGCAATCGGCGCCGGTCACCGCCTTGAGCGGGTCGTCGGTGATCGAGATGCGGGCACCCTCGCCGCGCGCCCAGTTCAAGATCTCCGGGCGCGGCGTCAGTTGATCGGGACAGGCCAGCCGCAGATCGAAGTCGAAGCGCGCCGCCGCCTGGATCCAGGTGCCCGCCATGTTGTTGCCGTCGCCCGACCAGGCGACGATCTTTCCGCCGATCGGGCCGCGATGCTCCTCATAGGTCATGACGTCGGCCATCACCTGGCAGGGATGCGTGCTGTCGGTCAGGCCGTTGATCACCGGCACGGTGGCGTGGCGGGCCATCTCGAGCAGCCTGGCCTGCGAGGTGGTGCGCAGCAGGATCGCATCGACATAGCGCGACAGCACGCGCGCGGTGTCGGCGACGCTCTCGCCGCGGCCGAGCTGGGTCGAGGTGTCGGTCAGCATGATGGCGTCGCCGCCGAGCTGGCGCACCGCCACCTCGAACGACACGCGGGTGCGCGTCGACGGCTTCTCGAAGATCATCGCCAGCGTCTTGCCGGCGAGCGGCTTTGCATTGCCGTCCGGCGGCTGCCGGCGCTTATAGGCCAGGCCGATCTTGAGCATGCCCCGGAGCGTCGAGGTGTCGAAGCGGTCGAGGTCGAGGAAATGGCGCGGCTCGCCCATGGAGTCACCCGACTTTCCGCTGCGCCTGCTTTCTCAGATCGGCGCAGGCGCTGTCGATGATCTGCGTGGCCTCGCTGATCTGCGCCGCCTCGACGATCAGCGGCGGCAGCAGGCGCACGACATTGTCGCCGGCCATTGCCGTCAGCAGGCCGCGGGCGCGCAAAGCGGCGTTGACCTCGGTGTTGGGCGGCCGGCATTTGAGGCCGAGCAGCAGCCCCTCGCCGCGCACCTCCTCGAAGATGTCGCCGTTGCGCTCGGTCAGCATCGCCAGTTGCTGGCGCAGATGGCTGGCGCTTTGCTGCACGCGATCGAGGAAGCCGTCGGCGAGCATGACGTCGAGCACGGCGTTGCCGACCGCCATGGCCAGCGGATTGCCGCCATAGGTCGAGCCGTGGGTGCCTGATGTCATGCCGCTGGCCGCCTTGGCCGTGGCCAGGCAGGCGCCGAGCGGGAAGCCGCCGCCGATCGCCTTGGCGATGGCCATGACATCGGGCGTGACGCCGGACCACTCATGGGCGAACAGCTTGCCGGTGCGGCCCATGCCGGTCTGGATCTCGTCCAGGAACAGCAGCAGGCCGTGCTCGTCGCACAGCTCGCGCAAGGCGCGCAGGAACATCGGTGGCACCGGGCGGATGCCGCCCTCGCCCTGCACCGGCTCGATCAGGATGCCGGCGGTCGCTTGGCCGATGGCGGCCTTGACCGCCTTGAGATCGCCGAACGGCACCTGGTCGAAGCCTTCGACCTTCGGCCCGAAGCCTTCGAGGTATTTGGCCTGGCCGCCTGCGGCGAGCGTCGCCAGGGTGCGGCCGTGGAACGCGCCCTCGAAGGTGACCAGGCGGAAGCGCTCGGGCTTGCCGTTAACGGCCTGGTATTTGCGCACCACCTTGATGCCGCACTCCATCGCCTCGGCGCCGGAGTTACCGAAGAACACCGTGTCGGCGAAACTCGCTTCGGTCAGGCGCTTGGCCAGCTTCTCCTGCCCCGGGATGCGGAACAGGTTGGAATTGTGCCACAGCTTCTGCGCCTGGTCGGTCAGCGCCTTGACCAGATGCGGGTGGGCGTGGCCGAGGCCGGTGACGGCGATGCCGCAGGCGAAATCGAGGTAACGTCGGCCATCCGTCGCGTACAAATAGGCTCCCTCGCCCCGCTCGAAGGCGAGATCGGCCCGGTTGTAGGTCGGCATCACGGGCGGCATTGGCCCGTTGTGGATGGCGGCGCTCACGAAAGGTCTCCTCACAATAGCCCGCGGGTCCTGCCGGCAGACCCCATGTCTGCCGCGGATTCCCGCGGGAAACGACCAGTATCGGGGGACCGGGGGGCGGATGTCAACGAGGGGAGGGAGGGAAAGCGGATCAGCTTGAATGAGTCTTGCGGCGTCGGGATCGAGTCATGCAAGTTCGGCGTGTTGACGCTAGAAATTAGTGACATTATTCTAAGGTTGTAGAGTATATATAGAATACTACCGAGTTCGACTAAAGAGGCTGTTGCGCTTGAGGTTTTCTCCACGCGGGGATGGAGGCCACAAGGCCTTACCGTCGTCGCGATCTGCTGATGCTGACCGCCGACCCACAGTTCCCGGCCCTGCGAAAACTCGAACGGCGAGGAACGCAAATGAAAAAACCGAAGATGTCGCGATACGCCCTGATCAAGGGGAAATACTGGATTCGGTATCCCGACAAACCGAAACAAGGACCTCAACCGGATGGAGATACAATCACCTTCCAGCCGGACGATCCGACACTGGTGCACAAGCTGCCGTGGCTGTCGGGCAGGGGCCCCAACTTCAATACGCGTGGAAGCATTCCGGTCCGCTATGAAGGCATCGATGCGCTTGAAACCCATTTCGGTGGCGGCCATCAACAATTGCAATATGCCAACGCGGCCCGCGACGAGAATCTGCGTCGGCTGGGATTCAAGAACGTTACATTTTTCCCTGATCTGCCCAATAACATTGAGTC
>JACQDQ010000155.1 GCA_016201015.1 Pseudomonadota bacterium
GAAGCGGCGGCCGCGATTGGGCGTGGGATCGCGCCGCCAGTCGGCGAGCCAGCGCGCGCGCGCCGCCGGGTAGCCGGGAAGCTGGCGTGCCGCGCGCCAGCCGCGCCACAGCCGTGCCGGTTCGCGCCACAGATATTCGGGCAAATAGGTGACCGGCGCGGCGAGCGCGCGAGCGAGCGGATGGACCTTGCGATCGGCGGGAAAGCGCAGCGAAAAGAGCCGCAGCGCCAGGCCGCGCTGCTCAAGCGCCACCAGCTCCTGGGCAATGAAAGTCTCGGACAGGCGCGGCCAGCCCTTGACGACGACGGCGATGGCAGGACGATCGTGGGGAGGCATCGGCATCGCGACATTCTATGAGCGTAGGGGCGGGTTTGAAACCCGCCTCTACGCGCTCTCCCCAATACCCACGATCGCTATTTGCCGCCGGGCAGGCGGGCGGAGAGAATTCGTTACTCCGCCGGCACGATGGCGAGCTTGCGCGGCGCCTCGACCGGCACGGTCAGCCAGCGGCCGACCAGGCGGTTGACGTTTTCGAGGCCGCCCATCGCCACGACGCCGGCGGCGCCGGCCATCAGCGGTTCGAGATGGGCGTCGAAGGTGATCGCCTCGACCGCAGGCAAACGGGCGGCGCGCTGCAGGAACTCTGCCTGCCGTTCCGAATGCATGAACGGGCCGAGCACGAGCAGGGCACGGTGGGGCAGATTCGCATCGTATTCATAGGCGCGCAGCGTCCAGTCGATCAGCGCCTCGCCATCGCCGCCGCCGCCGGTAGTGACCAGAATATAGGGTCCGGTGACGAGATGGGCGTGCTTGCTCGGCGGCGGCGCCGGCGGCAGCGCGCGATGCAGATAGCCGGTATAGCTGATCTTGCGCTTGACCGATTTCGGCACGGCCAGGCCGTTCAGCGGGTCGCAAATCTGCGGCAGGCCATAGACCCAGATATCGTCATAAAGGTCGCGCAGCGCCGGCATGGCGTTCTTGCGCTTCCATTCGGGATCGAGCAACGCCGGGTCGTCCATCACATCGCGCAGGCCGAGAACCAGCGGCACGCCCTTGCTCTTGAGCATGGCGAGCGTGTCGGCGACCTCGCCGCGCAGGCCAAGCGGCTCTTTGTCGACGAGGAACAAATCCGGCTGGAAGGCCTCGGCGGTGTGGCGGATGATCGAGGCGCGGATGTCGAGAGTCTGCTGGATGTCGATGCTGCCGATGATCGGCGAACCCGAGAGAATCAGCACCGATAGCGACTGATCGCGCTCGACCAACGCGTGGGCGATGGTGCGGCACCGGCGCAGATGGCCGAGCCCCATCGTGTCGTGGCTGTATATGAGAATACGAGGCCCACGGCGCGACGCCGGCTGTCCCAGTTTGCTCAAGGGTTGGCTCCCCCGTATCAGCACTCCCCGAGGGGCGAACTATGGCATAGAGCCGGTCCGTCCAGAAAGCGCGAATTCGATCGATGCCGAGGGGACTTAGCTTGTCTCAATGAGAGGGCTTTGCAAGGTGGTGAATACAAAATATTGTGGCATTCCGTGCCGATCCACCAAACCCTGGGGGCAAGTCCTCATACGAACCCGGCGTGATGTGCAGAAAATATGATTTCAATCATATATATGTCTTGGAGCAGGACTCGATTAAAATGGGTATGCGATGCCAAAAAGTCACACTGGTCCGGAATTGGTATTGTGCTGGACGCGGCGGGCGGCGCTCATCTTCGGCGCGGCGATGGCTGTCGGTGCAGCCGCTGCCACGGCGCATGACTACAAGCAGGGCGACGTGCAAATCGGCCATCCCTGGGCGCCGCCAGCCGGTGCCGGCGCCGATACCACTTCCGTTTACTTCGCCATCGTCAATCGTGGGCGGATGGCGGATCGCCTCGTTGCCGCGACCAGCGACATTGCCGCACGGGTCGAAATCGTCGAACTTGTCGCCGGCGCCCTGCGCCGGCTCGATGACATCGCGCTGCCGCCAAATACGCCGGTGGCGCTGCGGCCGGGCGGCCGGCATCTGCGGCTCACCGGCCTCGGCCGGCGGCTCGCCGCTGGCGATCGCTTTCCACTTGCGCTCCGGCTTGTCGGCACCGGCGCGATCGCAGTCGAGGTACTTGTCGAGGAGCGGCCGCAGCATTGAGCGGCGGTTTGCTCCGTCTTAACGCATAGGCTAATAAGGTCAAACCAGCGCGCGGCTCGCGCGACGAAGGACGGGGAACGTCACACACCGCCAATCCGGCCGATGGAAATCATCCTCCAACGTTTCATCTTCAAATATGCGCCGCGCGAGACCGCCGCGGTGTGCGTGCTGACGATTGCCTCGCTGCCCTTCTACTATCTTTCGCTTGACGTCCCGAAGAACATCTTCAACCAGGCGATCCTCGGCAAGAACATCAAGTTTCCGACCGAGCTGTTCGGCGCCTCGTTCTCCCAGGTCGGCTATCTGTTCCTGCTCTGCGTTTGGTTCCTGCTGCTCGTCATCATCAACGGCGGCATCAAGCAGTACATCAACACGCTCAAGGGCCGGCTCGGCGAACGGCTACTGCGGCGGCTGCGCTTCGAGCTCATCGTGCGCATCATGCGCTTCCCGCTGCCGCATTTCCGTAAAGTGTCGGCCGGCGAGTTGATACCGATGATAACGGCGGAAGTCGAGCCGCTCGGCGGCTATATGGGCGACGCCTTCGCGCAGCCGCTGATTCAGGCGGGCACGCTGCTCACGGTGGTGACGTTTCTGTTCGTGCAGAATCCGATCATGGGACTCGCCGCCATCGCCCTCTATCCGATCCAGGGCTACATCATTCCCAAGCTGCAACGCCGCGTGAACCAGCTCGGCAAGGAGCGGGTGCGGGCGATGCGCAAGGTCTCCGAGCGCATCGGCGAATCGGTCGCCGGCGCGCAGGAGATCCATACCCACGGCGCCAGCGGCTACGAACGCGCGGATTTCTCGGAGCGGCTCGGTCTTGTCTACCGCATCCGCTTCGAAATCTTCCAGCGCAAGTCGATGGTGAAGTTCATCAACAACTTCCTCAATCAGATGGCGCCGCTGCTGTTTTATTCGATCGGCGGCTATCTGGTGATCCATGGCGACCTTACCGCCGGCGCGCTTGCCGCGGCGCTCACCGCCAACAAGGACATGTCGGCGCCGTGGAAGGAGCTGCTCGACTACTACCAGCAAACGCAGGATTCTAAGATCAAGTACGAGCAAGTGACCGAGCAGTTCCGCCCGGAGAACATGTTCCCCGAGGAGCTGCTGTCCGTCGCCGAGGGTCCGGCGGCGCCGCTGGACGGGCCGCTCGCCTTCGCCAACGTGTCCTACTCCGAGGATGGGCACATCAAGCTGCTCGAAAGCATTAGCTTCACGGTCAAGCCGGGGGAGAAGGTGGCGATCGTCGGCCGCACCGGCGGCGGCAAGGAGGTGCTGGCCTTGCTGGTCGCGCGCCTGGCCTTTCCCGATGGCGGCAAGATCATGATCGGCGCCAAGGATTTCACGACCCTGCACGAGCACGTGATCGGCGCCCGCGTCGGCTATGTCAGCCACAACGCCTATCTGTTCTCGGCGAGCGTGCGCGACAATCTGGTCTACGGCCTGCGCCAACGGCCAATCTCGCCGCGCCAGCGCGACGAGGCCGTCGAGCGCATCCGGCGCGGATGGCACGCGGAGAGTCGGCGTGCCGGCAATCTCGACCTCGATATCGAGGCGGATTGGGTCGACTACCAGGCGGCCGGCGTCGCCGGCCCGGCCGAGCTGACCCAACGCCTGGTCGAGGTATTGTCTGCCGTCGACATGGAAGAAGATGTCTTCCAGCTCGGGCTGCGCGGGACGATCGATCCCAAGGCGCGCCCCGACATTGCCAAGGCCATCCTGCAGGCCCGCGCCGCGCTGCAGGAACGGCTGGCCAGCGACGACATGCGCAATCTCGTCGAGCCGTTCCATCCCGAACGCTACAACACCAACGCGACGCTGGCGGAGAATCTTCTGTTCGGCACGCCGCTGGGCCCGGCCTTCGACAGCGATCGCCTGGCCGAGAATCCCGACGTGCTGAAGGTGCTGGACAAGGTCGGACTCACCGACGATCTGGTGAAGGTCGGCCGCCAGGTGGCGGAAACGATGGTCGAAATCTTCGCCGGCCTGCCGCCCGGCCACGAGTTCTTCGAGCAATTCAGCTTCATCTCCTCCGACGATTTGCCGGAGTTCCAGGCGCTGCTGGCGCGCACGGCCAAGGCTGGCGCGGAGATCGGCGCCAACGATCGGCGGCGGCTGCTGACGCTGCCGTTCAAGGTGATCGAGGCACGGCACCGCCTTGGGGTCATCGACGAGGGGTTGAAAACGCGCGTCCTCGAGGCGCGGCGCATTTTCCGCGACGAGCTGTCGCCCGACGGACGCCGGGCGATCGAATTCTTCGATCCCGCCGCCTACAACGCCTCGGGAACGCTGCAGGACAACATCCTGTTCGGCAAGGTGGCCTATGGGCAGGCCAAGGCCGTCGCCCGGGTCGGCGGCCTGATCGTCGAGCTGCTCGACCAGCTCAAGCTGCGCTCGGCGGTGCTCGAGGTCGGGCTCGAATATCAAGTCGGCGTGGCTGGCGCGCGGCTGCCCCCGGGCCAGCGCCAGAAGATCGCCATTGCGCGCAACCTGCTCAAGCGGCCGGATGTGATGATCGTCAACGAGGCGACGACCGTGCTCGATACGCAGGCCCAGGCGGCCGTGACCGAAGGCATCTTCCGCGAATGCGAGGGCCGCATCCTTATCTGGGTGCTGCACCAGGTCGCCCTTGCCCGCCGTTTCGACCGCGTGTTGGTGATCGCCGACGGCCGTTTAGCGGAGACCGGCGGCAGCACCGAGCTCGAGCGGCCGGGTACGCTGTTCGCCGAGTTGCTCGCCGCCGCGTGAGTCGCGCCGGCAGGGAGAATCGCCATGACAATGAAAGAAGAAGTCGAGGTCCTGCGCAACATTCCGCTTTTCGCCAAGCTCGATACGGCGAAGCTGAAGCTGCTTGCCTTCACCAGCGAGCGGCTGACGTTCGAGGCGGGGCAGGCGCTGTTCAACCAGGGCGACCCGGGCGACGCCGCCTATATCATGATCGAGGGCGAGGCCGATGTTCTGGTCGACACGGCGAACGGCAAGGTGGCGGTGGCGCGGCTCGCGCGCAATGCGATCATCGGCGAGATTGCCATACTCTGCGACGTACCGCGCACGGCGACCGTGATCGCCTATACCAAGTTGACCACGCTGCGCATCGACAAGGAGACTTTCTTCCGATTGGTGACCGAATTCCCACAGATGGCCGTGGAGATCATGCGCGAGCTGGCGCGCCGCCTCGACAAGACGACGGAGCAGCTGCGCCAGTGCATGAGCCGGGTCGGCGCGGCGTCGGCGTGAGCCGTCTCGACAGCTTCGTCCGGCGGCTCGAGGCGCAGCGCGCCTGCCTCGATTTTGGCGCGCGCGCGGTGCGCAATGTGCCGGGCCATGTTCTTGAGCTAGGCCTTGGCAATGGCCGCACCTATGACCATCTGCGCGAGCTGGTCGGCGAATCACGCGAGATCTTCGCCTTCGATCGTCAGCTCACGGCGCACCCGGCCTGCATTCCCGATCCGGCCCATTTCGTGCAAGGGGAGCTCAGCGACACGCTGCCGCGCTTCGGCCGCACGCATCCGCGCGCGGCGGCGCTCGTCCATGCCGATACCGGGACCGGCGATCTCGAGGCGACGCGCGCGCTTGCCGCTTGGCTTGGCCCGGCGCTGGTGCCGGTGCTCGCCGCCGGGGCGGTCATCATGTCGGATCAGCCGCTTGCCGTGCCGGGCTGCACCGCCGTGGCGCTGCCCGCCGGGGTGGCCCACGGCCGCTATTTCCTCTATCGCAGCCCGCGGATGTAGCGGCTCTCAAACGCCAGCCGGAGCGCGGCTGATTGGCGCCCATGCCAGCTACCGCGCTCACACAACTACGGAGTGACAATGGCCGACATACCCATCACGCTCACCTGCGCCGATTATGCCCGCGTCATGCCGCTGGCCATCGGCGACGTGAAGCCCGAGGGCATCGCCCTCACGCTGCTGCTCGGCAGCCGCGGCGCGTGGCCGGTGCGCGCCGAGATGCTGCGCCGCGCGCTGGAAGATAAGAACGTTCATGGCGGCGAGGCTTCGGTTGCCCAGCATCTCTATCGCATCGACAAGGGCGACCGCAGCCATGTCGGCCTGCCGGTCTTTCCTCTGCGCAATTTCACCGCGCGCGACATCTATGTGCGCAAGGACGGTTCGGTGCGCAGCGCCGCCGATCGCAACGGCAAGCGCCTCGGCATGTACAGCTATACTGCCAGCGGCTCGGTCTGGTACCGCCATCTGCTGCGCTATCTCGGCGTCGATTTGAAGTCGCTCCAATGGTGGATCGGCAGCATCGACACGCCCTATTCGCAGTCGCACGGCAGCCAGCTCCCGCCTGGCGTCAAGGCGCCGCCGGGCGGGCGGGCGCTAAGCGAGATGCTGATCGCCGGCGAGCTCGACGCGATCCTGAGCCCACCGCGGCCGCAGCGCTACAAGCCAGGCGACGGGCCGATCGTCCGCTTGTTCCCAAATTTCCGCACGATCGAGCGCGAGTACTTCCGGAAGACAGGCGCCTATCCGACGCAGCACCTCATCGTCATCCGCCGCGCGGCGTGGGAGGCGAACACATGGATCGCCCGCGCCCTGACCGCCGCCTTCATCCGCTGCAACGACAATTTCACTGCCGCGCAGCGCCAGTTCCCCTATGCGACGCCGTGGCTGGAGGAGGAACTGGAGGAGACGGCCGGAGTCATGGGCGAGGATTTCCACCCCTACGGCGTCGAGCCGAACCGGACGAACCTGGAGATGTTCAGCGAGCAGGCCCATCTCCTGGGCCTCACCAGCCGGCGCGTCAGCGTCGAGGAGTATTTCCAGGAGTTCCTGACGTCCTAGATCGACGACGCGCTTCGGCCATCGCCGCCAGGACGAGCGGACAACGCCGCCGGCCGTCTGGCGCGTTCCAAAGGGTCTGTTATTGAGGCGCCCGGAGCGTGGGTTTTGCCAGCGCCTCGATCACCGGACATTCGGGCATGGCGCCACCCACGCACTTCGCCGCGGTGTCCCGTAGCGTTCGTTCGAGTCGCCGGAGATCGGCGATCTTGCGGCCGATCTCGGCCAGGTGATCGAGCGTGATCCGCTGCACCTCGCCGCACGTGGTCACGCCGCCGTCCTCCATGGCGAGCAGCTCTCTGATCCGGTCGAGCGGAAATCCCAACTCGCGCGCGCGGCGTACGAAGTGTAGCCGCCTGAGATGCGATTCATCGTAGACCCGCTGCCCGGCCGGCGAACGCGGCGGCGCCGGCAGGATTTTGATCCGCTCGTAATAGCGGATGGTCTCGATGTTGCAGCCGGTACGGGCCGACAGCTTTCCGATCGGGAACGTCGAGGATTTGCGAGTGCTTTTGACAAGGCGCGCCATTTTCCATTTGCCCCTGTAGCGACTACAGAGGTTATCATGTCACACATGGCGCGAACTGACCAAGCGACACAGTTGCGGCGACCCGATCTCGACGCTGGCGCAGGGACTGCCCCGCGTCTTTTGGCGGTTGGCAGCATCCTCGGCGCGCTCGCCGCTTCGTCCTGTTGCATTCTGCCGCTGGTGCTGTTCAGCCTCGGGATCAGCGGCGCCTGGATCGGAAGCCTGACGGCGCTGGCTCCCTATCAGCCGGTATTCATGGCGCTGGCGCTCGCCTGTCTCTGGATGGGCTTGTGGCGCGTCTATCGTGCGCCCGCGGGGACATGCGCCGACGGCACTGCCTGTGCGCGGCCGATCTCCGCACAATCGGTAAAAGGTGCGCTCTGGCTTGCGGCGGTGATGATCGCCGTCGCCGTCGCCTTCGACTTCGTGGCTCCGCGCGTCCTCGCCTACTAGGGGCGATGGATCATGAAGCCTACACTTGTCGCCATTGCACTCCTCGTCGGTCTCGGCGCGGGCTCGGCCGTGGCGACCGAGCGCACCGTCACCCTGGCGATAGAGAACATGACCTGCGCCAGCTGCCCCTACGTCGTAAAGAAAACGCTCGCTGGAATCCCCGGCGTGCGTCGGGTCGAAGTGTCGTTCGAGGCCAAGACCGCAGCGGTTATTTTCGATGATGTGCTAACATCTACGGCGGCTCTGACTCGGGCGACCGCCAAGGCAGGCTATCCGGCGCAAGTGGTCCAATGACCGACATGGCGACGATCTCTCTGCGCTCGACGATCACCTGCACGCATTGCGGACACCGGCGCACCGAGACCATGCCCACGGATGCCTGCCAGTTCTTTTATGATTGTCAGGGCTGCGGGCGTGTGCTCCGTCCCAAGACCGGCGATTGCTGCGTGTTCTGCTCATACGGCGACGTGCCCTGCCCGCCGATTCAGGCGGCGCGGGCCGCAGGTCTGACCAATAAGAGCTGTCGTGCGTGAACCGGCGGCGCCAGCATTTCGAAGGACGCGGCGCCCAAGAAGGGACAGCGTCTGAATCGATCGGCATTGCCTTGATCTCGCGGACCGTTCCCGTCCCACGATGGGCGCCAATATTCACGCGGCGGACGGCGTTTCGAGTGCGCGGCACGCGGTCGAGGAGTATTTCCAGGAGTTCCTGACGTCCCAACCGGTCGCGATTGCCGCCGCGATGCAATCCGCGGGGCGAAGGCCGAGGAAGCGGTCGTCAGTGAATCGTGACGGCGGTGACGGCCTTCGGCAGCTTGGTCGGGAAGGCGAGGCCGAATTGCGGCTGCGCCGCCCGCACGACCGAAGCGATCTCCTGGCCGTGGCGCGGGATTTCGAGCGCGACCTGCGTGCCGATCGCCAATCGCGCCGCGGAAGAGACGCGAGCGCCGCCGGCCGAAATGTCGAGCAGGCGGCAGGCGACGCGCTCCGCGCCCAGCTTGAGATGCGTCGGCAGGTTGACGACGTGGCGCTGCGTCGCCCGCTGCTCCTTGGTCGCCACTGGCCGCGCGAAGGCGACGCGCCGGCCTTCGCGCATGGCGGTATGGTAGCCGCCAAGCCACAACCCGGCCATCTCGCGGTGCCGGTCGTTGCCCGAATTGGAATAGACATGGGCTTGCTCGATACAGCCGATCTCGTCCGTGCCAAGCCGCTCGATCAGGCCGGCGATGAACTGGGGCGATACTTCGCTGTAAATGTCGAAGTCGCCGATATCGACCTGTAGCTGTTCGTGGATGTCCGTCAGCAACTCAAGACGGCCCGGCCAGTTGCGGGTCTGAATCGGCTCATACCATCGCTCTACAAGTTCGGTAGCTAAGTCCTTGGGAGTCATCACACGTCATTCCTCAACAAGAACTAGCGTAGAGGCGACCACAGACATACCAAATACGTGACAAATTTGAAACATGACAAATGAATCATTCAGTCTGCCAAATTCCCCCACGCCGGTTCTTTCTGAACCGTTGTTCCCTGGGAGATGGCGCAGCAAGTTTCGGGCCATCGTCTTCCAACTGTTTGTCTTATTTGTATTTTCCCTCACATGGACAGACGTGAAAACGAAGCGGGTGCGATTCGTGACAGGAAAGTGTAACCGAATCTGACAATATTGGGGCTACCTCGGAGGTCGTGTCGGCGAAGGTAAATCTCTAATATCCAAGCCTTTTTAGCGTTCTTTTCAAGCCGCGCGGAAGACCCCGCCAACCGCGACCTTGTCGGGGAATCTTACAGAATCCGCGACACTATGTAAATACTTGGAATAAAGGGCAAAGCTTGGTTAACAAGCAGCCTTGGCGCGACCATCGCCGGGGCCCATTCGGGCGCGTGCTGTCGCGTTGATTTACAGGTTTTCCAAAATTCGTGGCAAATGCATCTCAAACGAGTCGCGGTGCGGCTGGTCCCCTGCCGGCGCCGCGCGTCACAGGCGAAGATCGACCACGACAGGCACATGATCCGAGGGGGTCGGCCAATCGCGGGCGCCTTTGAATATGTGGACCGCGCGCAGGTTGGGAACGAGCGCCGGCGTCACCCAGATGTGGTCGAGCCGCCGGCCGCGGTCGGAGGCCTGCCAATCCCGATTGCGGTAGCTCCACCACGTATAGAGCCGCTGCGGTTCGGGGGCGAAATAGCGGACGGCGTCGACCCAGCCATGGGCCTCCTGCATGCGGCGCAGCAGGTCCACTTCGATCGGCGTGTGGCTGACGACATCGAGCAGTTGCTTGTGCGACCACACGTCGTTCTCGAGCGGCGCGATGTTGAGGTCGCCGACCAGCAGGCGGCGCGCCGCGCGCGTCGGCTGCCGCGCCCACCATTCCGCCTGTTCGCGCACGAACCGCAACTTATGCGCGAACTTGGAATTGGCATCAGGATCGGGAATGTCGCCGCCGGCCGGCACGTAGACGCAATGCAGCTCGATGCCGCCATCGATGTCGGCGTGGACGTGGCGTGAATCGTTCTTCTCGCACCAGGAGCGCGTGCCCGTGCTGCGCAGCTCCCGGCGCGACAGGATCGCCACGCCGTTGTAGCCCTTCATGCCGGAGATCATCTGATGCTCGAAGCCGAGCTCGGCGAGCGCCTGTGTCGGGAAATGCACGTCTTCGGCCTTGGTTTCCTGCAGGCACAAAATATCGGGCGCCGCCGCTTCGATGAGACGGCGAATGAGCGGCAGGCGCAACCGCACGGAATTGATATTCCAGGTGGCGATGCGCAAGCCGCGCCGGCCCGGCGCGCGCGGCAGCTTGTCGACGGCGTAGGGGCCAGGCTGCACTGTCGCGGCCGGCCGACGATTGGCACGAAGCATGATGGGGCGCTGCTTGTTGTACGCGACGTCGCGAACTTCTTGAGCCAGCGCGCAGCGTTGGTCAAGTGCCAGATCGTCGAATGCGGGATTGCATCGCGCGCATATTTGCGGCGCACAAATTAAAAGCGCCCGGTCGGGGGGGATGACCGGGCGCTGGAAGCCCCGCTAGGAGCCCGGGAGCGTCAGGGGAGCCGCCCCCGAACGACCGATCGTAAAGACCGATCGCTTCTGGCCTCCTATATGGGTCGCTGGCAGGACGAAACAAGACCCCGTCCGGACCGCTGCGAGTGCAGAAAAGAATCTGTCCGATAAAGGCTTTAGCGATAGTCGCCAGGCGTCGCCGCAGGCCATAACGCGAATGTGAACGACGTGCGCAACTCTGCCACAATGCCATCACCGCTGCGCCACAATGCGGTCGCCGCCGGGCACAACGCACAGTTGACTGCGGCGGAGCGCACGGCATCGCCCACTTGTTCGTAGGCGAATGCCGGCAGCTCAGGAGGCGATGCGGGCGCCGCCATCGCGGCGCGCGGCACGGGCGCGCGCGGCATCGCCGAAGGCGGCGAAAATCGCGCGCGAGAAATCGTTGTCGCCGATGCTCCACTCGGGATGCCATTGCAGGCCGAGGGCAAAGCTCTTGGCCTCCGCGACGCGCACGGCCTCGACCACGCCGTCGGGCGACGTCGCCTCGACGATCAGCCCCGGCGCCAAGCGATCGATCGCCTGCCCGTGCAGCGAGTTGACCTTCGCCAAGGCGGCGCCGGCCAGCCGGGCGAGCAGCCCGCCGGCGACGAGATTGACATCGTGCGCCGGGGCGTAGCGCAACTCCGTCGGCAGGCCGCGCGGCGCGCGATGATCGCGGGTGCCGGGCAATTCCTCGACATGCTGATGCAGCGTGCCGCCGAGCGCGACGTTGAGCTCCTGGTGCCCGCGGCACAACGCGATCAGCGGCAGCCCGTCGGCGAGCGCTGCGCGGATCAGTGGCAGGGTCGTCGCGTCGCGCGCGGGGTCATGGCGCGTTCCGGGCCGCGACGGCGGGCCGGCATAGTGCTGCGGTTCGACATTGGAAGCGCTGCCGGACAGCAGCAGGCCGTCGAGCCGGGCGACGAGGTTGGTGATATCGGCCGGGGCGCCGATCGCCGGCAGCAGCACCGGCACGCCGCCGGCGCCGTCGGTCACCGCGCGAATATATTGCTCGGCCACCCAGTGATAGGCGAGCTTGCCGTCGGCTTCGACGCAGGCCGGGATGCCGATGAGCGGAGCGGTCATTTGGGCAGATTGGGATCGACGAAGCGGAACAAAGTCGGATCGAGGGCGAGGCCGACCTGCGGATCGACCAGCGTCACGCGCGTCGCCACGCCTTGCGCGTCGACGACTTGCCAGTTGGTGAGCGCGAAGGGGCGCTCGCTGAATGCCAAAGTCAGCTTGCCGGCGCGCGGGTCCTTGGTCTGCGTCAAGGTGACGCGCAGCACCGCCGGCCCATGCTCGATCGCACTCACGGTCACGTCGCCCGAAAGCGCGACGCGCTCGCGCACCAGGAAGCCGGCCGGCGTCGAATCGAGCGGCAGGTAGGTGACCGCCTTGAGGGCCTTGTCGTAATGGACAAGCTGATCGCCGACGGTGACGAGCAGGATGGGGTTCGGCGGGTCGTATTCGACGCGCAAGCGGCCGGGCCGTGCCAGATAGAGGTCGCCTTCGGCCGACTGGCCGTTCTCCGCCACCTGCAGGAAGCGCGCGTGCAGCGTCTTGAGTTCGTTGAGATAGGTCTCGACGCGGGCGAGGTCCGGCCGATCGGCCGCCGTCGGCGCGCGCGGAGTGAGCGGCGTCACGGCACGGGCCGGCGCGGCAAGGATGAGGCCGAGCGCGGCAAGCAGATGGCGGCGGTGGATCAACGAGCGCTCCACGAGATTGCTGGACAAGATATAGGGAAGGCGCCGGACGGCGGCAAGCGCGAGCGGACGCCGGACCGCCGCCGAATGTCTAGCGCCGATTCGACCTTCGACCCCGGTTGCCGGTACCTTGTTGGCTTGCGGCGCGGTCGAAGTGGGAACCTGAGCGACGCGGCGGCAGAGGGCTGCGACGATCATCGGCAAGGGCGGTCGTAACAAGAAGTCGCGCGAAGAGAAGATCATGAATCGACCGGATCGCCATCACGAAGGCCACGCTAGGGACGAACCCGGGTTCGTCGCCGCGCGCGACCGCTTCGGCGCCGGACAGGACTCCCCTCGCGACTTTCTCGAACGGTGCCTGCGGCGCATCGATGAGCGTGAGCCGACCGTCCGGGCCTTCGTCGCCATGAACGTCGAAGGCGCGCGCCAGGCTGCGGACGCGGCCAGCCAACGCTACCGCGACCGGGCTCCGCTCTCGCCGATCGACGGCATGCCGATCGCCCTCAAGGACATCATCGAAACCGCCGACCTGCCCACCGAATTCGGCAGTTCGCTTTTCGTGGGCTGGCGCGGCGGGCGCGACGCCGCCGCCGCCTATGCCCTGCGCCAGGCCGGCGCCGTCATCGTCGGCAAAGCCGTTACCACCGAATTCGCCGGCACCGCGCCCGGCCCGACGCGCAACCCGCTCGATCCCACGCGCACTCCTGGCGGGTCATGGCATGGTGCCGGTCGCGATCGGCACCCAGGTCGGCGGCTCGATCATCCGTCCGGCCAGCTTTTGCGGCGTGATCGGCTTCAAGCCTACGTTCGGCGCCCTCAACCGCGGCGGCATGAGCGACAATTTCAGCCAGAACTGCCTGGGCACGCTGTCGCTCACTCTCGCCGACGCCTGGGCCGTCTGCCACGAAATCGCGCTGCGCGTCGGCGGCGATCCCGGTTTCCCGCCGTTCGCCGGCGGCCCGATCCCCGCCGGCCCGCGCCGCCCCGACACGCTCGCCGTGCTCGAAACCGCCGGTTGGCCGGTAGCGGACGTCGGCGCCAAGGCCGCCTTCGAAGCCTACCTCGGCGTGCTTTCCGCCGCCGGCGTCGCCCTGGTCAACCGCCGCAGCTCGCGCCGCGTCGAACGACTGGAACAAGCCATCGCCGAAGCAACCGAGGTCTCGCGCCGCATCAACGATTGGGAAAAACTCTGGCCGTTGGCGGAACTCGATCACCGCGCCGGCGCCGGCCTCAGCCCTGGTCTGCGCAAGGACATCGCCGCCGGCCGGGCGATGACGCCGGATGAATACCACTCCCTGCTGCGCCGCCGCGATACCATGCGCGAGATGCTGCAATCCCTCGCCGGCGATATCGACGCTTGCATCACGCTGGCCTCTCCCGGCCCGGCCCCGCTCGGCATCGACTCGACCGGCGATGCCGTCTTCAACCATCCGGGATCCGCGCTGCGCACCCCGGCCCTGTCGCTGCCGCTGCTGCGGGTCGGGAACCTGCCGGTCGGCGTCCAACTGATCGGCTACCCGCAGCGCGACCGCGACCTGTCGGGAATCGCCGCGTTCCTGCTTGGCCTTGGTGGCGCGACGGAGAGCCGCGGGGCGGGATAACCACGCGAGGCGGCCCTATCCGCCACAGCGTTTGGCGTCAGTTGTCGTAATCCACCTTCGGCGCCAGCACCTCGCGCTTGCCGACACGGAGCGCCGCCGGAGGATTTCGTTGATCGATAAATGTAAAGATGTCCGCGAAGTCGCGCCGCGCCGTCGGCGACCATCTGACATTCACGGACGCGGTGATTTTCTGGCCCGTGCTTTCGGCTTGCCGCTCCGCCGCAGGCGAGCGAAATCGGCCATCACAACATCGTGGTCCACATATTTGCCGTCGTCGAGTTCCTTGATGCCTTGCCGGATGTGCTCAAGTTGCCATTGCTGCAAGTCGAGATAGTTGTCGATCGCCTCGTTGAGCAGCTTGGACTTTGGTCGATCGGTCGTCGCCGCCAGACGTTCGAGGCGAGCATCACGGGCGGCCCCGATGCGGATGGCCGCCAAGGAATTTTTTCGGCTGGACATGGTGGCGCCGTGCTCCAGGAAACCTGTAAGTCAATACTACCGAAATTCCAGCAGCCGTCCTAGGCCTGGAAAGGATTACGCATTGTAGTCGCCCTTCGGCGCCAGCACCTCGCGCTTGCCGACATGGTTGGCGGCGCCGACCACGCCTTCCGCCTCCATGCGCTCGACGATGCGCGCCGCGCGGTTGTAGCCGATCTGCAGATGGCGCTGGATGAAGCTGGTCGAGGCCTTGCGCTCGCGCGCGACCAGCGCCACCGCCTGGTCGTAGAGCTCGTCGGTCGCGCCGCCCTCGCCGCCGGCGCCGAGCATCTCGCCGGGATCCTCCTCCTCGACGGTCACGTCCTCGACATAGTCGGGCGTCGCCTCCGCCTTCAGGTGCTTGACCACCTGCTCAACCTCGGTGTCGCTGACGAACGGGCCGTGCACGCGCAGGATGCGGCCGCCGCCGGCCATGTACAGCATGTCGCCCTGGCCCAAGAGTTGCTCGGCCCCCTGCTCGCCGAGGATGGTGCGGCTGTCGATGCGCGAGGTCACCTGGAACGAGATGCGCGTCGGAAAATTCGCCTTGATCGTGCCGGTGATGACGTCGACCGACGGGCGCTGCGTCGCCATGATCAGATGAATGCCGGCGGCGCGCGCCATCTGCGCCAGGCGCTGCACCGCCCATTCGATCTCCTTGCCGGCGACCATCATCAGGTCGGCCATCTCGTCGACGACGACGACGATGAACGGCAGGCGGTCGAGGTTGAGCGGCTGATCCTCGAACATCGGCTGGCCGCTCTCGTCGAAGCCGGTCTGCACCTTGCGCAGCAGCACCTCGCCCTTGCGCTTGGCTTCGCCGAGACGCGCGTTGTAGCCGGCGATGTTGCGCACGCCCAGCTTCGACATCGCGCGGTAGCGCTCCTCCATCTCGCGCACCACCCATTTGAGGGCGACGATGGCCTTCTTCGGCTCGGTGACGACCGGCGTCAGCAGATGCGGGATGCCGTCATAGACCGACAGCTCCAGCATCTTCGGATCGATCATGATGAAGCGGCAATCGGCCGGCGACAGGCGGTAGAGCAGCGATAGGATCATGGTGTTGATCGCCACCGACTTGCCGGAGCCGGTGGTGCCGGCGATCAGCAGATGCGGCATGCGCGCGAGATCGACTACCGCCGGCGTGCCGCCGATATCCTTGCCGAGCGCCAGCTTGAGCGTCGTGGGATCGGGCTCGCCCATCTCGCTGGCGAGCAGCTCGCGCAGATAGACCGTCTCGCGCCCGGCATTGGGCAGCTCGATGCCGATCACGTTGCGCCCCGGTATTACCGCGACGCGCACCGAGACGGCGCTCATCGAGCGCGCGATGTCGTCGGCGAGGCCGATGACCCGGCTGGTCTTGGTGCCGGGCGCGGGCTCGAGCTCGTAAAGCGTCACCACCGGGCCGGGCCGCACCTTGACGATCTGGCCGTTGACGCCGAAATCGTCGAGCACCGATTCGAGCAGGCGTGCGTTCTGGGCGAGCGCCGCCTCGTCGATCGCCGCGTGGCGTTGCTCGCGCTTGGCCGTGGAGAGGAGGTCGAGCGGCGGCAGGCGATACTTGCCGCCCGACCCGAGATCGAGGCTGCCCTGCTTCTTCGGCACGACGCGCTTGGGCACGCTGATTTCGGCCGGCCGCCAGGCGACGAGATCGGGCGGCCGCAGGCGCGGGGACCCGGCACCCGCCGCGGAGTCGTCGCTGCCGAGGGCCGGCTCGATGCGCTCGCGGCGCGTCGCCTGCTTGGCCTGGGTGCGGCGCAACGCCGGATCGCCCGGCCCGGCGCGCCAGGCGTGGAAGCGGCGGATGACGCGCGCCAACGCCGCCATCAGCCAGCGGATGGCGCGGGCCAGCGTCCGCCACTCGCTCCACGAGACGGCGAGCGCGAACAGGCAGCAGATCGCGGCGATCGTCGCCGACACCGTCGCCACGATGTCGGCGGTGACATCATAGGCGCTGAGCTGCGGCAGCAGCGCGGCAAGGAACATGCGGCCGACGAAGCCGCCGGGATAGGCATCGAGCGGGCGCGGCCAGTCCGGCGGCGCCGACAGCGTCGACAGCGCCATCGCCGCCAGCATCACCACGGCCGGCAGCAGCGCGACGCGCAGCCACCACCAGCGCAGCTGGCGGACGCGAAGCAGCCGCCAGCCCCAGGCGGCGAGCAACAGCGCGATCAGTCCGGCGGCGAGACCGACGGTCTGCAGCAGAATGTCGACGGTGATGGCGCCGGGCCGGCCCATCAGATTGGCGACCGGAATCCCGGTCGCATGGTTGAGCGAGGGATCTTCCGGCGAATAGCTGACGAGTGCCAGGCCAAGCATCAGCCCGAGCGCGATCAGCACGACCCCGCCCAGCTCGATCAGGCGCCGGCGGACGAGTCCACCGAAGCCGTCGGGCAGCAGCGTGAACTTTATCGTCAGTCGCGAGGCGGACATCATCGTTCCCTCACAACACTTGCACGATGCGGGCGAGCGCGCGCTCGGTCGTCTCGATGTCGTTGACCAGCGCGATGCGGATATAGGGTTTGCCGAAATTGGTGCCATCGGCGTCGGGGCGCGTCAGATAGGCGCCGGGCAGCGTGCGGATGCCGGCCTCCTGCCACAGCCGCCGCGTCGCCGCCTCGCCGTCGCCGACGTCGAGCCACAGATAGAATCCGCCGGCCGGCCGATAGAAGCCGAAGCGGTCGCCGAACAGGCGCGCGGCGATGTCGAACTTGGCGCGGTACAGGGCACGGTTCTCGACGACATGCGCCTCGTCGTTCCACAGCGCCACGGCGGCCTCCATGATCGGCAGCGGCGTTGCCGCGCAGCTATAGGAGCGCAACCGGTTGAACATGGCGATGGTGGCCGGCGATCCCGCCGCAAATCCGGAGCGCAGCCCCGGCGAACTCGAGCGCTTCGACAAGGTGTGCGACACAGAAGATTGTCGAGCCAGTGGCCCTGCGGGCCGGGACCCAGCGCCGCCGCCGCCTCGAGCCCGCCGGCCGGCTTGGCGTCGGTGGTGTAGATCTCCGCATAGCACTCGTCGAGCACCAGCAGGAAGTCGTGGCGGCGGGCGAGGGTGAGCGCCGCCTTGAGATAGGCGAGATCGGCGACGGCGCCCTGCGGATTGGCCGGCGAGCAGAGATACATGATCTGCGTGCGCGCCAGCGTCGCGCCGTCGATCGCCTCGAGCGCGGGCAGGAAACCGGTAGTGCGGCTGGCGCGCAAGAAACAGGCTCTCGCGCGTGCCGGCAGCCGGCGCGATCTGCGTGTCCGGATCGATCGCGCCGTTCCTCAGGCCGTAGCGCCGCACCAGCCAGCCGGCGCAGGCGGCGCGGAATTCGGGCGTGCCCTCGATCGGCGGATAGCGGTTCCAGGTGTCGGAGCGACCGCTGATGATCTGATGGACGAAGGGCGGCGGCTGATGCTGCGGCTCGCCGACCGACATGACGACGGGAGGCTGGTTGGCGCGGGGCGCGACGTTGGCCAACAGCTCGCGCAAGCGGCCGAACGGATAGTCGTTGAGTTGGCCAAGACCGGCGTTAAGCATGAGTCTCGCACGACAAGACCCCCCGCACTGGATGCGTGAGGGCGGAGTACAAACCAAAAACAACAATATCCCGGCGACTCTTAATGTACAAGTATAAGAGTAGGTTGGCTCCCTCCGCATCTAGTGGTGGAGAACGGCGTTCTCCACAAAATACCCGAGTCGCGCCCGATTCGGAACCAATGCGGAACATTTGCCGATATTCGCATCTGGGTTGTCGTGGTCCGGCGGGCGACGAGAATGCGAATTCACCGGGCCGACATTCGGCGGCAAGTTCCGACCACAAAATATGTGACAAAATTGGCCGGAGCGATCCGCTACCAGGTTCCCAAGCCGCCTCGCAGTTGAACGAATTTATATACTGAATCAATATCTTAAGATAATCCATGTGAGGCGTGGCACAGACGCCGGGAGGTGCCGCGGGGCATCGGCGCCGGGCCGGTGTCCTTGAATCATCGATAGGACCAGGCCCACTATTCAAAGTGTATGCTATAGTGATTGTGGCGCTTGAGCACGGTCGAGGAGAGACCACCATGCTGAAAACGACTGCTTTCCGGAGCATCTTCGCCGCAGCGCTGCTCGCGCTCATCCTGGTGCCGTTGTCGGTCACGGCCGCCTCGGCGCGCACCCGCACCTTCGTCAGCGTCGGCGTCGGCATCGGGCCTTACTACGGCCCCTATTATGGCCACCCCTATTATGGGCCGTATTACGGACCCTACTGGGGGCCGCCCGTGTACTATGCGCCGCCGCCGATCGTCTATGCGCCGCCGCCGGTGATCTACGCGCCGGCTCCGGTCGCCGTGCAGCCGGCACCGATTGCAGCGCAGCCAACATCGGCGCCCTACACCGCCGCCAACGGCCAGACCTGCCGCGAGTATCAGACCAACGCCGTCGTCGGCGGCGTCTCGCAGCCGGTCTACGGCACGGCCTGCCTGCAGCCTGACGGCGTCTGGCGGATCGTTCGCTAGACGCGGGTCCGCGCCGCGGCCTCGCGCGCCCGGCGAGTCAAAGAACAAATCACGCGTAGTGTAGCGGCGCGGCGCAAGCCGCGGCCGCTGCGCATTGGCGGCGCCATTGCGCTCGTGCTACGTCATTGCGGTCTCACCGCGAGGGAACCGCCATGGCGACACAGCTTGCGCCCAACATCGATGTCGACTCCGCGCTGGTCGAAGCGCGCCAGCGCTACATCGCCGCCAACCCGCAAAGCTTCGCGCGCTACACGGAAGCCTGCGCCGCGCTGCCCGGCGGCAACACGCGCACGGTGCTGTTCTATTCGCCGTTCCCGTTGACCATGCTGCGCGGCGAGGGCGCCTATCTGTGGGACGCCGACGGCCATCGCTATGTCGACGTGCTCGGCGAATACACCGCCGGCATCTACGGCCATTCGCACCCGGTGATCCGCGCGGCGATCGATCGCGCGCTCGACGGCGGCATCAATTTTGGCGCCCATAATCAAATGGAGGGCAAGCTCGCCGCCCTCGTCTCCGCGCGCA
>JACQDQ010000134.1 GCA_016201015.1 Pseudomonadota bacterium
AAACTCTGGAGGGACTTTCCAAACGAATCATTCACGACAAACAATGCGGCAGAGTTTCTTTACCCTGATGAAGAGGAAATAGCCTATTCAGATCAATTCTTTTCCTTTTGTTGGGCCTTTGATGGATGGATGATGGATCAATTGCTGGAGCGGCGTGAGGAATGGAATGAACGCCGTCGCGGACACATCGCGGAGGTGCGCAAGCGCGCCGCCGAAGCGGAAGCGAAGTTGAGGCGTCTCTATGAAGCGATCGAGAACGGCGTGGTCGACATGGCCGACCCGTCGCTGAAAGATCGCATCGCAAAACTCACCGCGGTGCGCGACCAAGCGCAGGCTGACGCGGAACGCGCAACGTCCGCGGTGGAGCGACTCGGGCCGGCGATCACGTCGGACAGCTTGCGGCGGTTCGCTCTCGCCGCTCGACACAAGCTGCGGAACGAAGATGGAACTTATCGTCGGGACCACTTGCGTGCGCTTGCCCAGCGCGTCGAAGTCGTCGACCCGAGCGAGATTCGCATCCTCGGTACGAAAACCGAACTGCTACGGACACTTGTCGCCGCTGCGTGCGTAGAGTCGGCGGCTGCTGGCGTTCGCAGTTTTATACCGAAGTGGCGCGCCCGAGAGGATTCGAACCCCTAACCCCCAGATCCGTAGTCTGGTGCTCTATCCAGTTGAGCTACGGGCGCATAGGCGACGGCGGGCGGCGACATGCTTGCCGCATCGCCGAAAGCGGGCGGACCCTACTCAATAACGCCCCGCACTGGCAAGGGCCGCGACTCGGCTGCCGGCGGGGCGCAATGTCGCCGTCTTGCGCGCGCCTCGGCGATTAAACCTTGTCGGAGACTCAGCCATTGGTTACCATCTCGCCCCGATCATCGGCCGGCACGACAACGGCCATGCAATCCGTTGTTTTTTCGGGAGATCTGGATTGAGCTCAGCTCCTTATGCGGCCCCCCAGTCGATTCGGCGTCGGGCGCCGGCGTGGGCGATTTCGGCCGCCGCGCTCGCCATGCTCGGCGGCTGCTCCTTCGCCTCCGATACGCTGTGGCCGAGCCTGTCTGGCAGCGATCCGCGCAGCGGCGGCAGTCAGGCCCAACGCGTCGCGATTCCACCGTCTTCGGCCGAGCAAAATCCGCAACCGACGATGTCGCCGGCCGGCGGTACGGCCAGCGGCCGTGGCGCCATCGCACAGGCGCCTACGCCCGCGCCGATTACCGCCACTGCCGTCGGCCAACGCGCCACCCAGATGCGCGACGACGTGCAGCGCCTGCAGGGCTCGGTCAATGGCCGCAGCACGCAGCTGCAGCAGTTCCGCGCCGAGCAGGTGCAGATCGCACAGCGCTATTACGGCATCGTCGCCGGCATCAACGCGCGGCTGCAGGTCGGTACGACGCCGGGCAATCCGAACCTGCAGGGTCAGTGGAATCAGGCAAATCAGGAGCTCGAACGCATTGCGACCGAGATCGGCCGCATGTCTCAGCTGTCGAATCAGGTGGCTGCGGATGCGGCGACTGCCTCCTTCCTCCTTGAGTCGACGCGCGCCGCCTACAGCCTGTCGGGTGCGGTCGAGGAGGATCATCGCGCGCTGGCCACGCTCGAAGACGAAGTCAATCGCACAGTCGTCTCGATCGATCGGCAGCTCAACGAACTCAGTGAGGACGTCAATCGCCAAACTGCCTATGTCGGCCGCGAGCGCAGCAACATGACGGCGCTGTCCGTGGCGATCAAGAACGGCGAATTGTTCGGCACTGGCCTCAACAACCGCCCCTTCGCTGCCGTGGCGCCGGCCGACGGCTCGCCGGCGCGCCTCGGCGCCGCGCCCGGCCAGACCCCGCGCACCGCCAACCCGGCAAGCGCTGCGGTCGGCAACCGCCCGCTCGTCGTCATCCGCTTCGATCGCCCGAATCCATCCTATGAGCAGGCGCTGTACACGGCGGTGAGCCGGGCGCTGGAGCGCCGTCCAGAGGCGGCCTTCGACCTCGTCGCCGTGAGCCCCGGCCGCGGCAATCAGGCCCAAGTCGCGCTTGCTTCGACCAACGCCAAGCGCCAGGCCGAAACGGTGCTCCGCTCGCTCACCAACATGGGATTGACGCCCGATCGCATCAACCTGTCGGCGACCACCAGCGGCAACGTTCAGACGAACGAAGTTCATCTCTTCGTGCGCTAAGCGTGCGGCCGTCCATGTGATCCGCCGGCGGCTCGACGCGCGTATGAGTTAGGGCATGGCGGTCGCGATGAGACGGGCGATGGTTCGGCCAATCTTGGCGTCGCTGCGTAAAGCGCGATGAGGCCCGCATGATCGTCAGGTTCCTTGCCGGTCTTTGCCTGGCGATGCTGCTGGCGACGGCGGCGGCCGCGCAGACGCCGGCGACCGGCGCAAGCGCCAGTGACCGCGCCGCGATCCACGGCGTCATCGAGGATCAGATCGCGGCCTTCCAGCGCGACGACGGCGGCACCGCCTTCGGCTTCGCCTCGCCGACGATCCAGGCGATGTTCGGCTCGCCGGACAACTTCATGGAGATGGTGCGACGCGGCTATGCGCCGGTCTACCGCCCCCGCGCGGTGGAGTTCGGCGAGCTGCTCGACGTCAACGGCACGCTCATCCAACTCGTCGATCTCATTGGCCCCGATGGCCTGCCGGCGGTTGCCGCCTATGAGATGCAGCGCCAACCCGACGGTGTGTGGCGGATCAACGGCTGCCAGCTCTTGCCAGGACGCGCACGGGCGGTGTAAGCCGCCGGCAGCGCAAAGAGAGGTGGGGCCCGCATGACCGCGCAATCCGACACGCCGTACAAGAAGACATTTCCGGTGTCGTGGCAGGAGCTGCACCGCGACGCCAAGGCACTTGCCTGGAAGCTGGTCGTCGGCGGCCCCTGGAAGGGCATCGTCGCGGTGACGCGCGGCGGCTTGGTGCCGGCCGCCATCGTCGCCCGCGAACTCGACGTGCGCATCGTCGATACGGTGTCGATCGCCAGCTACGACCACATGGATCGCGGCAGCGTGCGCATCATCAAGGGCCTATCGCCGGAGGCGGCGGCGAAGACCACCGGCAAGGAGCGCTGGCTGATCGTCGACGATCTGGTCGATACCGGCGCCACCGCGCGCGCGGTGCGCGAGCTGCTGCCCGGCGCCCATTTCGCAACGGTCTATGCCAAACCCGCCGGCAAGCCGGGCGTCGACACCTACGTGACCGAGGTGAGCCAGGACACCTGGATCATGTTCCCCTGGGACACCGAGCCGCAATTCGTCCGCCCGATCGCCGCCGAGACCGGCGGACGGTAATCAGCCGGCGGCTGATTCCGCGATCTCGCGCTGAGTGAGGATTGTATCGAACTCGGCGAGCTGCGCGGCGACGCGCCCGTAGATCGTGTCTGCCGGGTAGTTGCCCTTGGCATCGGGTACACCTGCCGGCGTGCCGGTGAACAGCTCGATCGCCTCGTCGATGGTCGCCACCGACCACAGGTGGAACTTGCCGGCAGCGATCGCCGCCGTTACGTCGTCGCGCAGCACGAGGTTGACGGCATTCGCCTCCGGCATGATCACGCCTTGCGTGCCGGTGAGGCCGCCGGCCTCGACACAGGTGCGGAAAAAGCCCTCGACCTTATGGTGGACGCCGCCCACCGCCTGCGACTGACCCCGCTGGTTGACCGAGCCGGTGATCGCGAGGTCCTGGCGCAGCTTCAGGCCCGAAAGATCGGAAAGGGTGGCGCAGAGCTCGGCCAAGGACGCGCTGTCGCCTTCGACGCCGCCATAGCTCTGCTCGAAGGTGATCGAGCAATTGAAGGAGAGCGGGATGCGCCGGGCGAAATGGCCGGCGAGGAAGCCCTGCAGCACCATCGCGCCCTTTTGCTGGATCGGGCCGCCGAGCGCCACATCGCGCTCGATATTGATGACGCCGCGCCGTCCCACCGAGGCGCGCGCGGTGACGCGCGCCGGCGTGCCGAAGACGTGGTCGCCGACATCGCGCACGGTGAGCGCGTTGACCTGGCCGATGACCGCGCCGCTGGTATCGATCATCAGCGTCTTGCGTGCGATCGCCTCGAGCAGGCGATCCTCGGTGCGCGCGTTGCGGCGTCGCCGGTTGTCCATGGCCGCGATCACCGACGCCTCGCTCACCGTGTCGCCGCCGTCGTTCGCGTGCAGCACGGCCTCGCTCATCACATCCTCGATCACCTCGAAGCGCGAGCTCAGCTTGTCGCGGCGCATCGCCCAGCGCGCGGCGATGCCGAGCAGGCGCTGCACCGCCTCGGGCGCGCAGCGGGCCTTGCCGCGCTGGCGCGCCATGCGACGGATCATGCCGGCATAGCAGGCGACGTTCTCCGGCGTCGCGTCCATGTCGGGATCGATCTCCGCCTTCACCTTGAAATAGGTCTGAAAGTCGGGATCGATGGTGAAAAACGCGGCGTGCCAGCGCGGCGCGCCGACGATCACCACTTTGACGTCGAGCGGAATGGGCTTGGGCCGCGGCGCGCCGGTGACGGGCACGGCACCCTCGCGGTGCAATTCCTCCACGCGAACCTCGTGATCGCGCAGCGCGCCCTTGAGGAAGTCCCAAACCGTCGGATTGCCGGCCAGCGCCTCGGCGCGCAGCACCAGAACGCCGCCATTGGCGCGATGCAGCGAACCGGCGCGGATCATCGTAAAGTCGGTTAGCAGCCCGCCGCCCACTTGGCGGTAAGAGATGCGGCCGAACAGATTCTCATAGGTGGGGTTGGCGTCGAGCACCACGGGCGGATGCGGCTCGCCGGCGTGATCGACGAGCAGGTTGACGGCGTAGCGCCGCTCCGGCGGCTCCGCCCCGCTCTCCGCCGCCGAGGGGTGGAAGATGTCGATGTGGTCGAGCACGTCCTCGCGCATTTCCGTCAACCAGCGCCCGAGGTTGGAATGGGGCGAAAACTCGGTGACGATGTCGTCGAGAATCGCGCTGATCGCCTGATTGGCCATTTGGCGATCGAAGTCCTTCATCCAGGCATTGAGCTCGGCCTGGCGACGGACCGCCCAACGGTTGATTTCGATAAGTTCGTCGGCAAAGCGGTGGCCGATCTCCTCGAGTGCTTCGTGCTGTTCGGGCGTCAGTTCGACACCCTCGCCGCCGGCCGGGACGATCATCGGTCCGCGCGGCGATTGCACGATGTCGAGGCCGTGCTGCTGCGCCTCCCGTCGCACCGCCTCGAGGCGGCCCGTGACCTCGCCCCGCACCTTCTCGCCCTCGCCGCGCGCTTTCGCGATGTAGTCGTCCTGGGTGAAGGCGCGGCTCAACGCCTCGCGCAGTTGCGGCACCAGTTCCGTCATCCGCGTGCTGAAGCGACGGCCGATGCCGGCCGGCACGCGCGCCGGCCGCGGCCGATGCGGCCGGCTGAAATTGTTCAGGTAGAGCCAGTCGCCCGGCGGCGGGCGCGTCGCCACCATCTTTCGCAGGAACTCGACGGAGGCGGTCATTCGCCCGCTGCGATCCTCGCCGATGACGAAGATATTGAAGCCGAGATCGGCGATCGAAATGCCGAACTCGAGCGCCTCGCGTGCGCGCTTATGGCTCGACAGGTCGAAGGCCTCGCCGTCTTCGTTCCATCCCGGTTCGAAACGCGGCAGCCCTACCTCTGAGGCCGAAAGCTTCCTCGCCGCCACGCGCACCCCCCTTCCAATCGATTCTCGATTGTCTTGTCGCATCCTAACAGAAAGGCCCGCCGGCGCGAGGGCGAACGATGGCGACCACGGTGCCGCCGCGGTGGGGCAGTGGCAACTCTTGCAGCAAACCGGCGGTCGGCCGTAAAGTCGACATCCCCGCGGCCGTGCGTGCCATCGCCGCAATTTAACGAATGGACAGGGTGATGTATCCCAAAGCAAAAGGCTGGCGGCCGACGGTGGTAGCGCTGACGACCCTCGCCCTGGCACTCCAGGGCTGCGCGGAAGGGGGCTTCGCCCCCGGCTTCAGCGGCTACACCGTCGCGGCAGACGATGTCTGCCGCGCGGAGCGGACCGAGCTCAAATCGGTCGAGGACTTCTTCACGCGGTCGATGATCCAGGGCGCGGTCGCCGGCGCGGTTGCCGGCGGGCTCGCCGGGGCAATCATCGGCGGCGGACGCGGCAGCGCTGTATTGGCCGGCGCCGCAACCGGTGCCGTGGTCGGCGGCTTCGCCGGCTATTATCAGGCCAGGCAGCAAGCGGCGAAGAGCAACGCCGAGCTCGTTCAGTCGATCAGCTCCGACATCACCAACGAGAACCAACAAGTCGACCGCACGACCGCGGCGTTCCGCCGGCTGCGCACCTGCCGCTTCGAGCAGGCGCGCGGAATCAAGGCCGATTTCGCCGCCGGCAAGATCGACCGCGACGAGGCGGCCAAGCGCATGGCCAAGGTCAAAGTGCTGTTCCAGGAAGATGTCGCTTACGCCGAAGGGCTGGGGGCGAAGATGGGCGAGCGTGGCGATCAATATCGCCAGGCCACGACCGAGGTACTGAAGATCGACCCCAGCCAGGCGGCCGTGCCACCCCCGGCGGGGCCGACCGCCGCGCCTGCCAGCAACGCTGCCGTCGCCACCGTAGCGGCGCGGGTGCGCGAGCAGCCGTCGGCCGACGGCAAGACGCTCACGTCGCTGGCCCCGGGCGCGCGCGTCGGGCTGGCCGCGCCACTCAATGCCAAATCCGAGTGGACTCAGGTGCGGATGGACGATGGTCGAACCGGCTATGTGGCGACGCGGCTGCTCGGCGAGCCCGGCACGGCGCCCGCCGCGGCCACCGCGCGCGCCACGCCGCCGGCGCCGCGGGCCACGACCCCCAGCGAACCCACGACGGTTGCCGCCCTCACCGACAGTAACCAGTTCAAGCGCAAGGCCTTCAGCGACGATGTCGGCGAATCCAAGAAAGTCGCAGCCGGTCCGGCGTTCGACCTCGACGCCCCTGTGACCCAGGCGCCATGGCGGAGCGCACCGACCCGACTGGGCTAAGGTCCCTGCCGGCAGGCCCGGGACCGGCCGCCGCTCAGTGATTGTGTGGTAGCGTGCGGACAGCAGGTGAGTAAAGGCAGATGCTGGCTTTGCGGCTGCTAGCCCTTTTCGTTGGCGCGCTTGCCGGGCTGTTTGGTGCGGCCTTCGCGGACGCACAGGAGAGCCCGAGCACGGCGCCGATCCTGCGCATCGAAACGGGGATGCACGCCGCGGCAATCAATAAGCTTGCGCTTAGCGAGGCGAACGGCCAGCTCGTCACCGTCTCCGACGACAAGACGGCGCGGCTGTGGTCGCTGGCCGATGGCCGGCTGCTCGACACTTTGCGCGTGCCGATCGCCCCGGGCGCCGAGGGCTCGCTCTATGCGGTCGCGCTGCCGCCCAGCGGGCGCAGTATCGCCG
>JACQDQ010000135.1 GCA_016201015.1 Pseudomonadota bacterium
CAGGCGGACGATGTCCTCCGTCGCCCAGCCATCGATGCGTTCGCCGCAAAACCGGACCTCGCCCGCCGTCTTGATCATCCCGCACAAGCCGCGCAGTGTCGTCGTCTTGCCGGCGCCATTGGCGCCGAGGACCGCGGTGATGCCGCCGGCATCGAGCGCCAGATCGAGACCGTGCAGCGCCTTGGTCGCGCCGTAAAAGGCCTCGAGTCCGCGAATCTCGAGTAACGCGCCCATTACGCCGCCTTCCCGAGATAGCTGCGAATGACATCGGGGTTGCGTTGAACTTCGGCTGGCGTGCCGTCGGCGATTTTCCGTCCGAGGTGAAGCGCCACCACCTTGTCCGATACGCGCATCACCAAATTCATGTGATGCTCGACCAAGACCACCGTGACATCGCGCGCATCGCGTACCTGTCGGATCAGCGCGCCGAGCGCCTCGACTTCCTCGTGATTGAGGCCGCCGGCCGGCTCGTCGAGAAGCAGGAGCTGCGGCGCACCGGCGAGCGCGCGCGCAAGTTCGACCCGTTTTTGCGTGCCGAAGGGCAGCTCAACCACTTGCGTCGATGCCACGGACGCCAGATTGAGAAACTCGATCAACTCCCATGCCAGCGCCCGTATCGCACGCTCCTCGGGTGCGACGCTCGGCGCGCGCAGAGCGTCGGCCAGGAATCCGCTGCGCGCGCGGCAATGCCCTCCGACCATGACGTTTTCGAGAACGGTCATGGTTCGAAACAACGCCAGATTTTGAAAGGTGCGCCCGACGCCGAGCGCGGCGACGGCGTGACGGGGCAGGTTGACGAGCGACCTGCCCTGGAAGCGGATGTCGCCCGCGTCGCTGGCGTAGAGGCGGCTCAGACAGTTGAACAATGTCGTCTTTCCGGCGCCGTTGGGGCCGATAAGACCGCAGATCTGACCCTTGTGCACGTCGAACGACACGCCGTCGAGGGCGACGATCCCGCCAAAGCGAACCGACAGCCCCTCGATGCCGAGAATTATGGGCTGGCCCTGAGCCGCGGTCGCAAGTGTCATCCGGCCACCGGTCCGCCTGGACAAAATTGCGTCGACATGGATATGTGACGCCCGGCCGGCGCCGGCGGGCGACTGGTGTCCCTCACATGGTCCTCCCCGTACGCTTCTTGTTGCTTATCGTCTACCGAACTCGCCGGGTGATCAATTCGGCCACGGCGTAATTCAGCCTGCGGTCATTCTAGCATCAAAAAAATGGAACGCAATTCCGCAGGTCGGAATTTACGAAAACGATTACGATTTCCGCCACCGCAGGCATTATATACGAGGCGCCCCGAATATTGCGGGTCTCTGCTGCGCAGCGCAGCTGCGGTCGGCTAAGATCGTTGCCACAAAGTCCAATCGGCGGGTGATAGAGGAATGGAAATCGAGTTCTCCGAGCATTCGCTTCGGCTTCGCGAGAGGCTGATGGAATTCATGGATGCGCACATCTATCCGAATGAGCGCGTCTATCATGAGCAGCTGGAGCGCCTATCGTCGCGCTGGCAGATTCCGCCGGTCATGGAGGAGCTCAAGGCCAAGGCGCGGGCGGCGGGACTTTGGAACATGTTTCTGCCCCATGGCGACGGCGGCGCCGGCCTCAGCAACTTCGACTATGCGCCGCTTTGCGAGGTGATGGGCCGCTCGCCGATTGCACCCGAAATCTTCAATTGCTCGGCGCCCGACACCGGCAACATGGAGGTGCTGGTCAAGTACGGCACCGCAGCGCAGAAAGAGCGGTGGCTGAAGCCGCTGCTGGCCGGCGAAATTCGCTCCTGCTTCGCCATGACCGAGCCCGACGTCGCCTCGTCCGACGCGACAAATATCCAATCCCGTATCGTGCGCGACGGCGAGCACTACGTGATCAACGGCCATAAATGGTGGACGACCGGCGCCCCCGACCCGCGCTGCAAGATATCGATCTTCATGGGCAAGACCGATCCCAACGGACCGCGCCACCTGCAGCAATCGATGATCCTGGTGCCGATGGATACGCCGGGCGTGAAGGTGGTTCGCCCGCTTACCGTCTTCGGCTACGACCACGCGCCGCACGGCCACGGCGATGTCGTGTTCGAGAACGTGCGCGTACCGGCGAGCAACATTCTGCTCGGCGAGGGCCGCGGCTTCGAGATCGCTCAGGGGCGGCTCGGGCCGGGCCGCATCCATCACTGCATGCGCGCGATCGGCTTGGCCGAACGGTCGCTCGAGGCGATGATCCATCGCGTCCGGCAGCGCGTGGCCTTTGGCAGGCCGCTCTCCGAGCAAGGCGTCATCCGCCATCAGATCGCGCAGTCGCGCATCGAGATCGACGAGGCGCGGCTGCTTACGCTGCATGCGGCGCAAGTGATGGACAACCATGGCAACAAGGCGGCGCGCAAGGAGATCGCGATGATCAAGGTGGCGGCGCCCAGCATGGCGCTGCGCGTGATCGACCGCGCCATCCAGGCCCACGGCGCGGCCGGGATCAGCGGCGATTTCGATCTCGCCGCGGCCTATGCCCACGCCCGCACGCTGCGCATCGTCGACGGCCCCGACGAGGTCCACCTCGAAGCGATCGCCAAGATGGAGCTCGGCAGGAACTAGTCGGGCTGGTTGTTTCGAACCGGTCAGGCGCCGCGCTCCACCAACGCCCAGCCGATCTCGGCGAGACGAGGCGCCGTGCGGCCGAGCTGCCCGGCGCTCGCCGAGCTCGCATTGCCTTGCAGCGCGCGGGCGTAAACGCCCTGGACGATCGCCGCGTAGCGAAACAGCGAGAAGGCCATGAAGAACGCCCAGTCGGCGCCGGGATCGCGGCCGGTGCGCCGGGCATAGGCGGCGATATAGGCTCGCTCATCCGGGATACCGATCTTGCCGAGGTCGGCGGTTCCGAAGCCGCGCACCGTCGGCAGATCGGCCGGCAGATGGTACGTCATACAATTGTAGGCGAGATCGGATAGCGGGTGGCCAAGCGTCGACAGCTCCCAGTCGAGCACGGCAACCACGCGCGGCTCGCTCGGGTGAAAGATTAGATTGCCGAGCCGGAAATCGCCGTGGGCGAGCGTCGTCTCGTCCCTGGGCGGGATATGGCGCGGCAACCAGTCCACCAGCCGGTCCATGGCGGGAATGTCGCCGGTCTTGGAAGCCTCGTACTGCTTCGACCATCGCGCGATCTGTCGCGCGACGTAATTCTCCGGCCGGCCGAAATCGGCGAGACCGACGGCGCGCAAGTCGACCGCATGCAGCTTGGCCAGCGTGTCACCCATCGAATCGTAGATCGCCGCACGCTCGCCGGGCGCCAGGTCGGGCAGCGCCGGCGCCACGAACACGCGCCCGGCGACGTAATCCATGACATAGAACGGCGTGCCAATGACGTCGGCGTCCTCACACAGCAGGCGCGCCGGCGGCACCGGCACCGCGGTGTCGGCCAGCGCGCGTATGACGCGATATTCACGCTCCACCATATGCGCGGACGGCAGCAGCCTGCCCGGCGGCTTCTTGCGCAGCACCCAGCGCCCGCCGCCGGCCTCGACAAGAAACGTGGGGTTCGACTGGCCGCCCTGGAACTGCCGTGTGGTCATCGCCCCGGCAAAGCCCGGCAGATGCGTGCCGAGATAGACGGCAAGCCGCGCTTCGTCGAAGCGATGCTGCTCACGGACCGCGATGAGCTCGACGACGTCCGACACGACGATCTTTCCCGAGGCCGCGCCGGCTATAGGGTCTCGGCGATCGTCGCGCCGCCATCGGCCACGATCACCTGGCCGGTCACGAAGGCACCGGCGGCCGCGGCGAGGAACACGGCGATGCCGGCGATATCGCGCGGCTCGCCGATGCGACGGAGCGGCGCCCGCGCCTCGGTGCGCTCACGGCGCTCCGGGTCCTCCCACAGCGCGCGGGCGAAGTCCGTCTTAACGACTCCGGGCGCGATCGAGTTGACCCGCACGTTGTGCGGACCCCATTCGACGGCAAGATTGCGGGCGAGCTGCATCTCGGCGGCCTTGGAGATGCCATAGGTGCCGATCACCCCGTTGCCCTTCAACCCGGCGATACTGGCGAGGAGGATCACCGCGCCGTCGCGCCGCGCCGCCATCTGCGGGATCACCATATTGCACAGCCAGAAGGTACTGCGCACGTTGGTGCCCATGACCTTGTCGAAGGCCGAGTCCGGCACCTGCGACGCCGGGCCAAAGACCGGATTGGTTGCAGCATTGCAGACGAGGATGTCGATTCGTTCCCAGCGCGCGATCGTCGCATCGACCAGGCGCTGCAGCTCCTCCTTCGAGGACACGTTGCATGGCACGGCGATGGCGTCGAGGCCACGCTCCTTCAATTCCCGCGCCACCGTCTGGCAGATTTCGGCCTTGCGGCTGGAGATCACCACCCGCGCGCCCGCCTCGGCCATGGCCTCGGCGATCGCCTTGCCGATGCCGCGGCTCGAGCCCGTGATCAGCGCCACCTTGCCGGTAAGATCGAACAGGCTGCTGCGAGTCATCGCGCCTTCCTTCGGGTTAGGTTGGAGGTCACGCCGCCGTCGCGCCGCCGTCGACGACGATCTCGGCACCAGTCGTAAATGCGGCCGCGTCGCTGGCCAGGAACAGGATCGTCCGCGCCACGTCGAGCGGCGTGGCGAGCCGGCCGAGCGGCGCCGCGGCCGACAGGCGCCCGCGCATCTTCTCGGGATCGCGCGCGGCGGCGACCATCGCCGCCACCATCGGCGTGTCGGCGAACGACGGGTGAACCGAGTTGCAACGGATTTCATAACCCTGGCGGGCGCAGTGCAGTGCCACCGATTTGGTCAACAGCCTTACGCCGCCCTTGCTCGCGCAGTAGGCGGCAAGGCTGTGATGGCCGACCATGCCGGCGATCGATGAAACATTGACAATCGATCCGCCGCCGCTCTTCTTCATCGCCCGCACGGCATGCTTGCAGCCGAGGAACGGCCCGTCGAGGTTGACCGCCATTACCCGGCGCCAGTCGTCGAGCGTCGTCGCTTCGACATCCTTGAGCACGGCGATGCCCGCATTGTTGACCAGGATGTCGAGCCGGCCGAAGCGGTGGACCGCCGCATCGACCGCCGCGATCCAATGATCCTCGCGCGTCACGTCGAGGAGATGGAATGCCGCCCGCGGGCCGAGCCCGGCCGCCGCGCGCGCGCCTTCCGACGCCGCGATGTCCGTGAGCACGACGCTGGCACCCTCCTCGAGCAGCAGCCTCGCCGTCACGTAGCCGATCCCCGACGCGGCGCCGGTGACGATCGCGATCTTGTCCTCTACTTGGCCCAATAGGCGTCCCCGACCGTCCGCGGCGTGCCCGTAGTCGGATTTCTTCGCCGCTGCCAATTCGGCGC
>JACQDQ010000153.1 GCA_016201015.1 Pseudomonadota bacterium
GGCCGGCGACGACCACGGTGTTGACCGAGGGGACGGCGACCCCGACCAGGGCGCTGATCGTGTAATAGCGCAGATGCGCCGGCGACAGCGGCAGCGACATGCCGCGGATGGCGGCGACGGCCAGCAGGATCGCCCCCGCGCCCGCCGTCTGCCATAACGCATAGCCCAGCGGCGGCACGCCGCCGAGCGCGCCAAACCGCGCGAGCGAGAAGGCGAGACCCCAATTCGTGCCGAGAAAGAGAAGAATAGCGAGCGGCAGGCCGTGACGTTGGCGCGCCCCGCCCTCAGTCTCCGTCAAAGCCTGGCGCCGGACTCGGCATCGAACAGGTGGATACTCTCGGCCGGCACTGCCAGCGGCAGCCGGTCGCCTTCGGCGACGCGCATGGCGCCTGGCAAACGCACCGTCAGACCGGAACTGCCGCCGAGCGCGCCGTAGACGACGGTATCCGCCCCAAGGGCCTCGACGAGATCGACGGCGAGGGTGAGCGCGCCCTGCCCTTCGCGCGCCACCGTCACGTGCTCCGGCCGCACGCCCAGCATCACCTGGCGCCCGCCGGCGCCGGCCGGCGGCCTGGCGAGCGGCAGCCGGTTGCCGCCGGGAAGCTCGACCGCGGCGCCGTCGCCGTTCAGCCGCCCCGGCAGCAGGTTCATGGCGGGAGAGCCGATGAAGCCGGCGACGAAGACGGTCGCCGGACGGGCATAGATCTCCATCGGCGAGCCGATCTGCTCGGCCCGGCCGGCATTCATGACGATCAGGCGATCGGCCAGCGTCATTGCCTCCACCTGATCGTGCGTCACGTAGATGCTGGTGGTCTTGATCGTTTGATGCAGCTTCTTGATCTCGACGCGCATCTGCACGCGCAGCTTGGCGTCGAGATTGGACAGCGGTTCGTCGAACAGGAAGACCGCCGGCTCGCGGACGATGGCGCGGCCCATCGCCACGCGCTGGCGCTGGCCGCCGGAGAGCTGCCGCGGCTTGCGGTCGAGCAGGCCATCGAGATTGAGGATGCCGCCGGCCTTGCGCACCCGCGCCTCGATCTCGGGCTTCGGCATGCCGCGCACGCGCAGACCGTAGGCCATGTTGTCGTAGACGCTCATATGCGGATAGAGGGCGTAGTTCTGGAACACCATGGCGATGTTGCGGTCCTTGGGCTCGACGTTCGTCACGACCTTGCCGCCGATCTCGATCCGTCCGGATGTCGCGGTCTCCAGCCCGGCGACGATGCGCAGCAGCGTCGACTTGCCGCAACCCGACGGCCCGAGGATGACGATGAACTCGCCGTCGGCAATGCGGCAGTCGACGCCGTGGATGACCTTGACCTCGCCGAACGCCTTCGTGATGCCCTCGATGTTCACCTCGGCCATGGCGCCTCTATCCCTTCACTTCTCGGTTTCAACCAGGCCCTTGATGAACCAACGCTGCATGAACACCACGACGGCGACCGGCGGCAGCATGGCAAGCATGGTCGTCGCCATGGCGATCTGCCATTCGGTCAGCGCGTCGGAGGTGACGATCATCTTCTTGATGCCGATGACGATCGTCTGCATGTCGCCGCTGGTGGTGATCAGCAGCGGCCACAGATATTGGTTCCAGCCGTAGATGAACAGAATTACGAACAGCGCCGCCATGTTGGTGCGCGACAGCGGCACGATGGTGTCCCAGAAGAAGCGCAGCGGCCCGGCGCCGTCGATCTTCGCCGCCTCGACCAGCTCGTCGGGAACGGTGAGGAAGAACTGCCGGAACAGGAGCGTCGCCGTCGCCGAGGCGATCAGCGGGATGGTGAGCCCGGCGAAGGAGTTGAGCATGCCGAGATCGGCCACCACCTTGTAAGTGGAGTAGATACGCACCTCGACCGGCAGCATCAGCGTCATGAAGATCAACCAGAAAATGGTCTTGCGCAGCGGAAAGCGGAAATAAACCACCGCATAGGCGGAAATGATCGAGATCGCGATCTTGCCCACCGCAATCGCCACCGCCATGACCAGGCTGTTGAACATCATGCGGCCGACCGGCGTGCGGGTCGTGCTCGACGGGCCGATGAAGATCGTGCGTTCGTAGTTCTCGAGGAAATGGGATCCCGGCGTCAGCGGCATCTGACCGTTGGAGATGATCGTCGGCTCGTGCGTCGAGGCGACAAACGTCAGGTAGACCGGGAAGGCGACGATGGCGATGCCGATCCACAAGACTATATGCGCGATCAAATTTGCCAGCGGGCGATGTTCGATCATCAATAGTGAACCCTGCGCTCGACATACTTGAATTGAACCGCGGTGAGCGCGACGACGATGAACATCAAGATTGCCGACTGTGCCGCCGAGCCGCCGAGATCGCCGCCGAGCCGGCCGTCGTCATAAACCTTGTAAACGAGCGTGGTGGTGGCGCGCGCCGGGCCGCCGCCGGTCACCGCGTCGATGATGCCGAAGGTGTCGAAGAACACGTAGACGATATTGACGACGAGAAGGAAGAACGTCGTCGGCGACAGCAGCGGAAAGATGATCGTCCAGAAGCGCCGCGTGGCGCTGGCGCCGTCGATCGCCGCCGCCTCGATCACCGAGCGCGGGATCGCCTGGAGCCCCGCGAGGAAGAACAGGAAGTTGTAGCTGATCTGCTTCCAGGTGCCGGCCAAGACCACCAGAGTCATCGCGTGCGTGCCATTGAGCAGCGGATTCCAGTCCAGCCCCATGCGTTTGACGCTTTGCGCCACGACGCCGAGCGACGGCTGGAACATGAACAGCCACAGCACGCCGGCGACCGCCGGCGCCACGGCGTAGGGCCACATCAACAGCGTCTTGTAGGCATTGGCGCCGCGAATCTGGCGATCGGCCATCACCGCCAACAGCAATGCGATCGCCAGCGACAGGAAGGCGACCACGGTGCTGAATATGACGGTAACGCCGAAGGCGCGGCCGTAATCGGGATCGGCGAACAGCCGTTGGAAATTCTCGAACCAGACGTAGCTGGATTGCAGGCCGAACGCGTCTTCGAGCAGGAACGATTGGTGGACCACCTGGAGAGCCGGCCAGTAAAAGAAGATCAGGGTAACCAGAAGCTGCGGCGTCAGCAGCAGGTACGGCAGTACCCTGTTGTTATAGATCGCGCGCTTTTCCATGGCCGATATTCCGGGACGTCCGCGCGATGCTGGCGCGCGGACGTCCCCGGGACCGTCAAGCGTCGATCAGCGGACGACCGTGCGCTCGAACTGGCGCAGCGTCGCGTTGCCGCGTTCCACCGCCGTGTCGAGCGCTTCTTTCGCGCTCTTCTTGCCGGCGAATGCCGACTCGAGCTCCTCCGACCAGATGTCGCGGAGCTGCACCATGTTGCCGAGACGCAGGCCGCGCGAGTTCTCGGTCGGCGCCTTGCCGGCCATCTGGATCAGCGGCACTTCGCGGCCGGGGTTCTGCTCGTAGAAGCCCGAGGCCTTGGTCTTCTCGTAGGCCGCCTTGGTGATCGGCAGGTAACCGCTCTCCTTGTGCAGCCACACCTGGCGGTCGGTATCGGAGAGGAAGGTGAAGAACTTGGCGACGCCCTTGTACTCTTCGAGCTTCTTGCCGCCCATCACCCACAAGCTGGCGCCGCCGATGATGCTGTTCTGCGGCGCGCCCTTGGCATCCGAGAAATACGGCAGCGGGGCCATGCCGAAATCGAACTTCGCATTGGCCTTGACGTTGCCGTAAAACGCCGACGAGGTCATGAAGATCGGGCATTCGCCGCTGGTATAGCGGCCCTCGCCGGTATTGGTCCGGCCGCTATAGTCATAGGTCTTGTCTTTCTGCAGCTGGATCAATTCGTTGATCAGCTTGACATGCAGCGGGCTGTTGAACTGCAGAACCGTGTCGAACCCATCCATGCCGTTGGCCTTGGAGGCGAGCGGCAGATCGTGCCAGGCGCTGAACTGCTCAAGCAGCAGCCAGGTCGTCCACGCCACCGAGAAGCCGCAGGCGTTGTAGCCGCTGGCCTTCAACTTCTTGGCATAGTCGAACACCTCCGGCCAGGTCTTGGGCGGCTTGGCGGGGTCGAGACCGGCTTTCTTGAAGGCGTCCTTGTTGTACCACATGATCGCCGTCGAGCTGTTGAACGGCATCGACAGCATCTCGCCCTTGGTCGTCGAATAATAGCCGGTGACGGTGGGCAGATAGGCGTTTGGATCGAACTTCTCGCCCGCATCCTTCATCATCTGATAGACCGGCATGACGGCGCCCTTGGCCGCCATCATCGTCGCCGTGCCGACCTCGAACACCTGCATGATGTGCGGCGCGTTGCCGGCGCGGAAGGCGGCGATGCCGGCATTCATCGTATCGGGATAGCTGCCTTTGTAGGTGGCGACCACTTTGTACTGGCTTTGAGTCTTGTTGAAGTCCTCGGCCAGCTTGACGACGACGTCGTTGTTGGCGCCGGTCATCGCGTGCCACCATTGAATCTCGATCGGCTGCTGGGCCTGCGCGGCCGAGCCGGCGGCGAACAATAAGCCGGCGACAGTGGAAAGTAGGATTCGGCGGGATATCATTTAGTCCTCCCTAGGTGAGTTGAGCATGCAGTTCATTAAGGCTCATGCCGTTGCCCGGCGACGACAGAGCCGTGACGCTTCTATGACGGAAACTTAGCACCATTCGAAGTCCAGGCATAACGCAGCGTCATTCTCGAGCATTCGCGTCATGATTGCGCTCCGACAGGCGTTCGCTCCGGGCGCGCTGTTGCAGCCTGCATTCGCGACGCCATCCAGGCATCGAGAGTCGCGGTCTCTGCGGGCGCCATCCGCAGGCCGAGCTTGGAACGGCGCCAGACTACGTCCGGCGCGGTCTCCGCCCATTCGTGGTCGATGAGATAGGCGACCTCGCGCTCGGTGAGATCCGCGCCGAAGCGTTGCCCCAAATCGGTGCTCGCGCGCGCGCCGGCGAGGATCATCGTGGCCCGCGTGCCGTAGGCGCGCGCCAGCCGCTGCGCGTGCTCGGCAGCCAGATAGGGATGGGCCTTGCGCAACGCGGCGACCAGCGGCGGCAAGCCATCGACCGGGAAATCGCCGCCGGGCAGCGCCGTCCGGCCCGACCAACCGACCCGGCTCGCCGCGGCGGGCGGCAGGTACGGCGACATCTTGTCGAGGGCGGCTTCGGCGAGGCGGCGGAACGTCGTGATCTTGCCTCCGAACACGTTGAGCAGCGCCGGGCTGCCCGGCGGCGCGTCGAGCGCGAGCACGTAGTCGCGCGTCACCGCCTGCGCCGCGGAGGAACCGTCGTCGTAGAGCGGGCGCACTCCGGAATAGGTCCACACGACATCGGCCGGCGTGATCCCCCGGGTGAAATACGTGCTCGCCGCGTCGCAGAGATAGGCAATCTCGTCCGCGCTTGCCGCGACCGCGCCCGGGTCGCCGCGATAGTCGTGGTCGGTGGTGCCGATCAGCGTGAAGTCGCGCTCGAAGGGGATCGCGAAGACGATCCGCCCGTCGGCGTTCTGGAAGATGTAGCAGCTCTCATGATCGTAGAGCCGGCGCACGACGATGTGCGAGCCTTGAACCAGGCGAACCTTCGCCGACGAATTGGTCCGCACCACGCCGGCCAGCACGTCGGCAACCCACGGGCCGGCCGCATTCACCAGCACGCGGGCGCGGACCGCCTCGCGCTCGCCGGTCCGCCGGTTCTCGATCGTCAGGGTCCAAGCGCCGTTCTCGCGCGCGGCGACCGCGCAGCGCGTGCGGGTGCGGATGATGGCGCCGCGCGCCGCCGCGTCCATGGCATTGAGGACGACGAGGCGGGCGTCCTCGACGCAACAATCGGAATATTCAAAGGCTCGCGTGTAGTCGCCCTTGAGCGGCGCGCCGGCCGGGTCGTTGCGCAACCGTAGCGTCCGCGTGCCGGGCAGCAGCGTCCGCCCGCCCAGATGGTCGTAGAGAAAGAGGCCGAGGCGCAGCAGCCATGCCGGCCTGAGGCCGGCGTGATGCGGCAGCACGAAGCGCAGCGGCCGGATGATGTGCGGTGCCATCCGCCACAGCACCTCGCGCTCGCGCAGCGCCTCGCGCACTAGGCGGAACTCGTAGTGCTCAAGGTAGCGCAGGCCGCCGTGGATAAGCTTGGTCGAGGCCGACGACGTGGCCGAGCCGAGGTCGTTCTGCTCGCACAGGAAAACGGACAGGCCGCGTCCGGAAGCCTCGCGCGCGATGCCGCAGCCATTGATGCCGCCACCGATAATGGCGAGATCGAACCCCGCCTCTGCCACGTTTCCCCCAGTCGTGCGGACGCCGTATCGCACCGGCATTCACTTTTTATTCGATATCATTCTAATCGAACCAGATATGCCTGGCAAGTCGATTCATACGAAATCAAAGGAAAGAAATATGAAATAAAAAGAAGAATTCCAACGCCGTCAAGGGTTTGCGCCGTGGTGGAGGCCGGCCTCCATCGCGCCGGCCGCGGTTTCGATCACCGTCACCCCGTGTGTCGCGCAGATATCGCGCAGGCGCGGCGACGACAGGCGGTCGGTGACGAAGACCTGAAGCTGCGACAGGTGGGCGATGCGCACCGGCGCCGTGCGCTCGAGCTTCAGCCGATCGGCGACCAGAACCACGCGCCGTGCATTCTCGATGATCGCCTGGCTGACGCGCACCTCACGGTAATCGAAATCGAGCAGCGAGCCGTCCTCGTCGATCGCCGAGACGCCGATCACCGCCGTATCGACCTTGAATTGCCGGATGAGATCGACGGCGGCGGCGCCGATCACGGCGCCATCGCCGCGGCGCACCGGACCGCCGGCCACGATCACCTCGATGCGCGGATAGGGATAGAGCATCATCGCGACGTTGAGATTGTTGGTGATGACGAGCAGATCCTCGTGCGTGCTCAGCGCCCGCGCCACCTCCTCGGTGGTCGTGCCGATGTTGATGAAAAGCGAGCTCTGGTTGGCGATGAGCCGCGCCGCCGCCGCGCCGATCGCCCGTTTCTCGTCCGCGGCGATCAGCCGGCGGGCCTCATAGGCCAGGTTGTCGACGCCCGAGGCGAGGATGGCGCCGCCGTGGACGCGATTAAGAAGACGCTGGTCGCACAGATCGTTGAGATCCTTGCGGATGGTCTGCGGCGTCACCTCGAAGCGGGCGGCGAGATCGTCGACGCTGACCCGTCCCTGGGCGCGCGCCGCGGCGAGGATGTCGGCTTGACGGGGCGTCGCGGGCTGCATCGGTCGACACCTACCTTTTCGCAGTCGGTTTCGCTTTCTTTCATTTTACGGTTCGAATGCGGCAATGTGCAAAGCGAATTCGACGCCGCCGGGTCGACGGCCATCCGTTAACTGTGCCGCGCGCGCACCCGCTCGGCGATCCGCGCGACGGTGTAATGGGCGGAGCGCACCGCGCCCTCCTGCCAGCCGTTGATATGACTCATATGCTCGCCGGCGAAATGGAACGGCCCGTCGCCGCCGAGCAGCACCGGATAGGCGTCGCGCCGCGTCGCCCGGTCCCATTCCACCCAGGCGCCGCCGGCAAACGGGATCTTCTGCCAGGCGACCGACACGCCGCGGTCGACCAGCCCGGCATATCCCGGATGGATGCGCTCGCCGTCGGCGATCGCGGCGGCTGCGCGCTGCGCCGGCGTCATCGCCGCGAAGCGCC
>JACQDQ010000080.1 GCA_016201015.1 Pseudomonadota bacterium
ACGGCGCGACGACGACGTATGAGGCGCTGTCGTGCGGGGTGCCGGTGGTGACGCTGGCGGGGCGCAGCTTCGTCGGGCGGGTGGGGGCGTCGCATCTGACGGCGGCCGGCCTGGCGCAGCTGATCGCCGCCGACGAGGGCGGCTATGTGCGGCTGGCGGCGGCGCTCGCCAGCGACAGCGAGGGCCGGCGCCAGCTGCGCCACACCCTGCCCGCCCGCCTCGCCGCCTCCCCCCACTGCGACGCCCCCGCCTTCGCCCGCTCCCTCGAAGCCGCACTCCGCGCCATGTGGCAAAAATGGTGCCAGGCCAATTCCTGACCAGTCAATGAATGCTGGAGCCGCATCAATTGGCCGGTCCAAGCGCTTTCGTGTAATGATCGAACATGGTTGGCAAGGCCGCAATCTGCGGCGGCACCGAGCCCCACTTGATGGCAATACGCCCGTCGGTCGTCTCGACCCAGCCGCCGATCACGGGCTCGCCGAGGTAGGTATCCGGCTTTTCCAGGGACACGACGTCGCTGCTGGCGGCGATTGTTCCCATGACGCGGCTGAGCGTGCACACATAAAGATGATTCATCCGCTGTCCTTACGAATTAAAAGCATGTTTCCCGGATATTCTGCCACAGCGCGACGGGATCGATCTCCACCGCCATAATATCGGTCCCGGCAAGGGAGGCAATCAAGCCTTCGGAACGCGGGAGCGCGCGCAGGAAGGCGGCGGCATCGGCAAGCTGCCATTCGACGTCCCACAGATCGCTGGGACCGGATGAACGCCGCAGCGTTTGCGCCCGCAGGACGAAGCTGTCCTCACGCGGCAGCAATGTGACGGCGAGCCCGGACAAGGCGAGTCGCTCGGGAATGTCATTCGCACCGACATCGAGGGAAACGCGGACCCCCTCCGCTGCCCTGTCAATGCGCAGCGCCAATCGCGCTCGACCGATGGCCTCGCGTCGGGCATGGATTTCGCAGGCGCGATCCTGCCGGGCATAGAGCCAATTCCCGACGGACCGTGACACGCCGCCCGCCGCCGGCACCGGCCCGCTCGTGGCCAGGGCCATGACGTAGTCTGGCCACACTCGGCCGATATCGAAGAATGGGGGCATGCGCGCATCCGCCGCAGGCCACCGCGCGATCCGCTCGAAACGGATGGCGGTGATCTGCGCCAAGTCAATGCCGACGCCGTGACCCGATATCGGGTTGCGGCCGACGGCGATCCCAACCAGCCTGCCTTCCGTATCGAACAGGCCGCCGCCGCTCATGCCGTCCTTAAGCGGTGCGTCGGTCAGCAGCAGTGGCGCGTCAGCGACGATACCACGGCCAACCAGATGGCCACGCGAAACCGTGAAGCCGCTGTCGTTCGGCAGGCCGACAAAACGGATTTCGGCCTTGGGCGATACGGGTTCCAGCGAGCCATCCATTGCCCGCCGCGTGAGAGTCGTCATCGGCGTGCCCGATGCCACCGAAAGCAGGCAAAGATCCAAGTGCAGTGCCGCGCCGGCGGGTTCCAGCAGCCGATAGCCATCGGCACCGACGACGACGACCTGGCTTGCCCCGGCCACGACGTGGCAAGCGCTCAGGAACAAGCCCGACATGATGGCGACGGCCGAACCGGAACCGGTGATCTGCCCTGCCTGATCAACCGCCCTGATCCGCGCGAAGCCATCGGCCGGCTCGATCCGTACGTCGTCGAGGCTTTGGGCAGATGCTGTAACCGCAGCCATGAACGGGAGCAGCCGCAGCGACGCGCAGAACCACCGGGCATGGCGCCCGACCGGAGGCCTCGACCACAAGATTCCGCGCAACTCCATGCTGCCGCCGAGCCGTAACAACCCGGCTGAACTTTACCTCCTCAGCCGCGCGGAGGCCAAAAAAAGAGAGGGGGGCCGAAGCCCCCCTCGCCAGTCCGTCCTTGCGCCGCCGATTACGGCTTGAAGGAGAAGGCGCTGACTGCTGCGCTGGTGAAGATGAAGTACGGCGTTCCCGCGCCCAACGACGTCAGCGTGTTGTCGGTCGCGTTGCGGAAGAAAGTCCGCGCCTGGTTGCTGCTGTCGACTTCGAGGACGACCAGCACCGTCGCCGCCAAGGAGCCCGGCAACGCGCCGGATGCCGCGGCGGTGATCAGCGACCAGCCCGCCGGCAGCGTGCGCGCCGTCGGGTCGCTCGCCTTCACCAGGTAGTGCAGGTTGCGAGTGGTCGCACCCTGGCCGCCGACCGTCTGGCGGTGCGCCCATGCGCGGCCGCCGACCATGTCTTTGTTCGTGAGGGTCGTCACCACGGCCCCCTGCTTCTGGATGTTCTGCTGGTTGGTCAACTCGATATACGAAGTAATCGCGTTGCCCTCCATGCCGAACACTTCGTCGAGGTCCGCACCGCCGATGCCGATGCTGCCGATGTCGTCGATGATCGACACCGGAGAACCGGTCAGCTGGTTGACGGTGACGAAGAAGCCCGAAATCGCCCACGGACCGACCGTGGTGGAGCGATCCGGCTCGCCCAGGATCGGGATCAGACGCCAGGTGTTGGCGCCCGTCGCCACGCGCGACAGCCGCATGTTCTGCAAGTTGAAGCCGGCGATGCTCTGGATCGTCGACGGCCCGGCCGATACATTGTTCGCCGAGAAGCTGACGAAGTTCTTCGCCGCCGGGTCACCCGAGGTAGTCTGGAGCCAGTTCGCGTTATCCGGCTCCTTGACCGCGATGACCAGGAACGCACCTTCCGGCGTCTCGTCGGTGCCGATGGTGAACCGGAAGTTGCCCGCCGTATTCACGTCGTCGATGACGCGGAACACGGTGTCGCTCGAGCTGTGCAGCAGATCGAGCACCCGGACGACGTCGAGATTGCCGTTGATAACACTCCCGGCGCCGCCGACCTGGGTGATGTTGCCATTCTGCAGGTTGAGGTTCACGGCCCGCGCCGCACTGCCCGCCACGTTCGGCCCCAGCGGAGGATTCAGCGAGGTGCTGACCAGCTTCGTGCTCGCCGCACTGCCGCCACCGCCCGTATCGCCGGTGCCGAAGCTCAGCGCCAGCGACATCAGAACACTCTGCTGACCGGCCCGACGGGCGGCCCGAATAGTATCCTGGCCGCTCGAGCTGACAATGACCGGTACCGTCGTGACACCCGAGTCGCAGCCGCAGTTCAGGGTTACGTTCGTCGTCGGCCCGGACAGGAAGTCGCGGGTGATGCCGACGAGGTTGGCCTGAACGACGCTGCCCGCCTTCGGCGCCGCGCCGTCGCGGCCCTTGAGCACTTGGCCGCTATACTCGCCAACGAACAGCTTGGTGGTGTTCGCCGGAACCTTGGCACTAATCGTATCGCCGTCGTTCACGCCGACGAACGAGCCGGTATCAAAGGCCGCCTGAGCGCCGCTTGCCTCGGTCGAGGTCAGGATGTTGTTGCCGCCCTGGCCGTCATACTCCACGGTGACAGTAGCTGTCGCCGCGGGCAGGCCCGGTGAAGGCAGCGTCAGGATGATCTGACCCGATGTGCCGGCGCCGGCCAAGTTGACGCCGGAGGCCGGCACGTTGACGGCGAGGCCGGCATCGGTCAGGACCTTGAACAGGCCATCCTTCGCGACGCCCGCCGCCGTATTGGCGCCGGTGAAGTTCGCCGCGGCAAGCTGAACCGGCTTGCTGTAGCGGACCAGTATCTTGCTGATGTTGGTGCGGATGCCGGTGCCGTCGCGGACCGCGATGGCCTCGACGAGGACCGGTGCCTGGTTCGCCTGGTTCGCCGTGCCGACCACGATGTTGCCGGTCGTGGCGAGGATGTTGTTCGCCGCCGCCGCCGGGACGCCGGCTGTCGCGTTGTCGTTCACGCCAGGCGCAGAGCCGATCGTGATCTTCGTGCCGGTAACATCGGGAACGTTGGTAATGCTCAGCACCGAGTTGGCGATGCCGCCCGTCGGCGTCGACAGCGAGAAGACCTGTGCCGCCGTGATGCCGCCATTGGCCGCCAGCAGGTTCAACGGCGCGCCGTTGAACAGGAAGTCATTCGGATTGGTGACGCCAAGCAGCAGGGTTTCCGACCCATTGATCGTCAGTGTGCCCGACGTGGCCGGAGCCGAGGCGCCCGCCGCCACGGTCGAGCCGAGAACTTCGGCCTTCGCCCACGACGCGGAGTTGATGATCGGCGAAGCGCCGTCGGTGTGCAGCGTTGGGAACGCGGCGAACGACACGCCTGTCGTGGCGACGATGCCGAGCTCGCCCGTCGTGCCATTGAACACGTTGCCGTACTTCAGCGTGCGGTTGGCAGCCAGCGCGGTCGTGTACTTGACCGTGGCGCCGACCACGCCGGTGTTGAAGTTGGTGGTGTTATAGAGCGCGGCGTCCGCCGCCTCGCCGGCCGTGCCGTTTTCACTCCAGTCCACCGCCGTCGCTGCCGTAAAGGTCAACGCGGCCTTGGTATTGCCGATCTTGGTGGCATTGAACGAAATGTCACGCGCGGTGCCGCCGAAGGCTGTCTTCATACTAAAGTCAGCCGCGGCCGGCGTGCCGATGCTCTGGCGGAAGTCGGCGGTCGCGCCGTCGACCAAGCCGTCGACATCGTTGTCCCGCGTCGCCAGTTGCGGCGTTTCCGCCATACCGACGAACACGCCCGTCGCCGCCAGATTGTCAGCGGAGGACGCGAAGGCCTGGCTGCCCGGCGCCGCGGTCGACAGCGGCGAGGTCGAGCTGAACACCGCCTGTACCGTCACAGGCGTGCCGGCATAGCTCATCGCGCCGGTGGTGCTATTGACCGTCCAGAGCTCGCCCGCCGTCGGGGTAAGGTCGGTCAGAGTGAAGGTCGCCGTCCGCCCACCGGTCGCGCACGCAAACGCTGTTACTGTCAGATTGCTCGGCACAACCACGAGATCGGTCGGGTCGCAGATGGCGCCGCCCGCGAGGTCTTCGACAAAACGCAGGTTGCCGGAAATCGCAGCGGCAACCGTCGAAGCCAAGCCGGCTGCCGAGTGCAGCGTTGCACGATTCGCCGAGCTGTCAACGCTCAGCGCAGTGCCGATCGCCTTGGCCGTCGTCGTGTCGTAGGCCGGCTTCTGGAACTGCACGATCGTCGCCGAGGTCGGGATGGCGAAGCCGTTGCCGGCGAGGTCCTTGATGACCGGCGTCGCCGGGCCCTTGGCCGCCGCCGTCGTCAGAATTTCGGCGAAAGCAGTGCCGCTGGTGGCAGTAACCGTCAGGAAGCCGCCGTTCGTGGTGTCGGTGCTGGCCCCCTTGATGAAGACCCCACCCGCCGTTTCGGCGCCGCCCGAAGTGCTGAGCCGGAGGTCGTTCTTGACGGCGGTAGCGTCGGGGATCACCGAAGGATCGAACGGCAGGTCAGCGAAGACCGATACCGATACGGTGCCCGCCGCATCGGCCGGCTTGTTGGCCCGCGTGATGGAGAGGCCGTTATAGTTGACGATGGGGATCCGGCTCCCCGGGAAGTTGGCCTTGATCGACGCCGCGATCGCCGTCTGGTCCGCATCGGCCAGGGCGGTCGAGAATGACGCGGTCGACAGGCTCAGCCCCTGCACAGTAAACGCTACCTGTGTTACCCGAGCGCCGCCGGCGGTACCGGCCTTGATGTTGGTCACCACGCCGACCGTCTTGCTCGACGTGCTGCCGATGGTGTCGTTGGTGCCGTCTGCCACCGCCACGAACGCGACGGTCGCCGCGTTGGTATTGCCCGAGATCGTCAGCGCCACGTCGACGCCGGCCGCCGTGCTGTCTTGCGTGCCCGCCTGCGCGAACAGGAAGCTACCCGAGGCATCGAAATAGAACGGGAAGAAGATCGGCGGCGTCGCCGCCGATGCCGTGGCCAAGTTGCTGGCGCCAGCGCCCACGATCCTGACCTTCGATGAGCGACCGACCGTCGGGACGACCGCCGTACCGGCCGTGGCCGACGCCTGCGCCAGCGTCACCGGCGCAATGAACGTGCCCGCCGCATCATTGGCGCTGGAAAGATCCGCGCCCTGCGCCTGTGCAAATACCGAGAATCCGGCGAGCGCCGTCGTGGCGAGCAGCGCGGTGCTGAGATTCAGCCTCGGATTCAACATGCTGGTTCTTCCTTTCGGTTGGTCGATTCGGCCCCGCCTGGGCGGGAGGGTTTCCTCAAAAAGTCTTCTAACTCAGATGCTTAAGTCCATCCCCGGCATCACGCGGAACGGCCTGAGGCGGACTTCGCACTCGTGTCCAACTGTGCTTTTAACCCCGCTACCGTCCAGATCACAACTAACGAAATGTGGTTAAGCGGCATGGGTTAGGGCAAATTTCGAGCGGGCCTGCGGGCTTAGCCAGGGTGTTCCCGACTGACCCCCCTCCACACGCACCCCCCTGTTCCGTTTCGTCCGTTTGCTCCGTTTGGTCCGTTTGGTCCAGTAGGACGAGAAGTGCCGGACGGTTCTGAAGAGTCGTCTCGAAAGACGCCGATACACCCCGATGTGGCGCATATGCGCTACCGCAGAAGCCGCCCGAACGCCTAATTCCACAACTCTGCTTTATGTCCTTCATGTCCTTACGCGCCATGAGCTCGAATTGGGCATTATAGGCCCATTTTGTTCATAAGTCAAGGCTGCGCTGGCGATGACAATGACTTTTCCGGTGCGACGTCCCTCTCGCCGTCTTGGCCGGGCCGCGCCGAAGGCGCGGCCCGTCGAAGGCGCGGCCCACTGAAAGCGCCGAGTCCCGGCTATCCACGAAATTCGCCGTTGCCACCGCTTGCTGCCGGGGATTTAACGCAGAGGACGCAGAGTGATGGCGGAGCGCGCAGAGGGATGCTTTCGTGGGGGCGGGTTTGAAACCCGCCCGCCGCCCCCACCACCCGCCCGACGCCCCCACCATCGGCACCAGCGCGGGCCGGTTGGAAACCGGCCCCTACGCAGCGGCTGGGACGAGCCCGGCCATGACGACTGAGAAAGAGGTCGTGTCCAAGGCTATCCGAAAACGTCGGCAACGACAGATAGTCGCCGTTCTCAGCGTATCGTACGGACGCTCGACCGGACAGCCGTTGGACGAGCGCAGCGATGACGAAAAATAGTCCGCCTCATTCAAACTCAATTGCCCTGTAGTCTGCCGTCTATCCGGTTGCCGCGCCCATGGCAAGGCGTCTAAGTTCACAACCCGCGATCATGAAAGCCCAAGCAACGTCCTATGCCGCCCCGCTGATCACGGTAGCTGGCCGCACGCTCGCCATTACGGCGCTGGCCGTCGCCGCGATCACGGTGTTCGACCTCGGCGGCCATTCCTCCACCGTACCGAAATGGCTGGCGGTGCATTTCTGCGCCGCCCTGGCCGCGCTCGATCTCGCCAATTCGGCCGTCAGGAGCAAGTCGCTACACATAGATAGAGTGGATCTCGCGGCGCTCGGCTTATTCGCCTGGGCGGCCCTGTCGCTGCTGTGGTCGGCCGATCCGCAGTTCGGCGCCATGTCGTTGCTGAATTTTTCGGCGGCGCTGATGGTCTTCGTCTGGGTGCGCCGGCAATCCGACGCAGACCGCGAGTTCCTGCTCCCGGCCCTATTCTGCGGCGCCGCAGTCGTGACGCTGGCGTTCATCCTTACCCTGCCGGGACGATTCGGCGGCTTCGGCAACCGCAACTTCGTCACCGAGTTCCTGCTGACCGCGCTCGCCTTCCCGCTTTCATTCGCCCTGTCGAAACAGATGGTCGTTCGCCTGTTCGGACTGATCCTGGCCGGCGCGATCCTGCTCTATCTGCTGGCGTTCAACGACAGCAAGATCGAGTTCTTCGTCGTGCCCTTGGCCGCACTGCTCGCGTTCGCGGTGTTCCTCTATCGCCGCCTCGGCATCGTCAAATTCGCGCTGGTGGCGACCGTCACACTCGCCATCCCTGCCGTCGTCGCCGTTTTGTTCTGGCGCCGCATGGGATTCGACATCTCGACCATGTTCCGCTTCGAACTCCTGACCAACACTACCCTGCTGTGGCTCGAATCGCCAATTTGGGGCCACGGTCTCGGCAGCTTCGATTTCGAATATCCGCGCCTGCAGGAGGAGCATCTCGCAATATTTCCCTGGCTGCAGACCGTGATGTTCGCCGACATGATGCTCACCGCCGGCGCGGCGCATAACGACGTGCTGCACGGCCTGGCGGAACTCGGCCTGATCGGCATGGGAATTCTCGGCTACGGCGCCTTTGCGATCATCCGCCGAATTCTCGATCACTCCGACAAGACGTTCGTCGACTACACCGCGGGCATGGCGTTGGTTGCGCTGCTCCTGTGCTCGCAGCTTGAATTTCCGTTCCAAAATGCGGCGACTGCCTTTGCCGGCACGATTCTCGTCGGTCATCTCTTGGCGCGACGGCCGCGCGATTCCGCCTGGACCGTGTCGCTTGTCGGCGCGCGGCGTTACCTGCCGCCGGCCGCCGTCGTAGCCATTCTGCCGGGCCTCCTGTGGATGGACCGCGGAATATTCATCGCCCAGAAATATTATCTCGAAAGTTGGAGCCTGCTGCTGCAATCGCGGGCCGATCTGTCGATCGGCCGGCTGATGATGGCTTATGAAGTGAACCCGTTCGACCGGCAGATCCGCGAGCAATTGTTCCTGACCTTGATGGCGATCAGCGAGGTGCAGCGGCAGCTGCCATTGAGCATTCCCGATATGGACGAGTACTATCGCATCAGCGCCAGTGCCGGCCCGTATTGGCCGGCGCTGATCATCGCCCGGCTCGCCATGCTGCTCGGCACCGAGGAGCTGCGGCAAACGCGAAAGGCCGAAATCGCCGCGTTGTTTGCGCAAGCGCGAAAATCCGTGGCGCATCAGCCGAACGTGCATTTTCTCGATGCCAGCGACGCGGTGCGCGATCGCGACTGGCTGCGCGCGCGCGACGCGATCGCCAGGGGCCTGGCGCTGATCCAGACCAACGATCGCCAGCGCCAGGCGTTCCTGCGCTTGCAGCAGGCGATCCCTGCCGCGGCCCGCTGAACCGGCAGCGCAGGCCGCGTCGCGTGAATCGCAAGGACCGCCGAACTGCCGCCAAGCGAGGGGCGACCGGGACAGCGCCGCCCGGCGGTCATGCGGCGCCGCTGAGTGCCGCGTTGTTCAATCTCGCCCCGCCGTCACCCGCCGCCGCGACGACGGGCCGCGCCCGACCAAGTCCGACAGTTGCAAGGTCGCAGGAGGCGACAGCGCATCTCCAGCGCTGCATCGTCCTGCAAAAGGACGGGAAACTGCGAGACGCCGCCACCGCTTATCGCAGCGCCATCGAGCTATGGCCGGATTTCGCCGCCGCTCACATCAATCTCGCGGCGACGCTGTTCGGCCTCGGCACGCTCGAACCCGCGAGCGAGCACGCGCGACGCGCAGTCACGCTCGCGCCCAACGATGCCGCGGCCCATTCGACCCTCGGCCTCATCCGCCAAAGCCAAGGCCAGACCGACGAAGCAATCGTCGCATTTCGGCGCGCGGCTGCGCTGCGTCCGGATCATCCGGGATTTCTCAGCAACCTCGCCGATTCGTTGCGGACCACAGGAGAACTCGGCGAGGCGATTCGCCTATTCCAACGGGCCATCGCCTTGGCTCCGAATTTCGCGATTGCGCACAACAATCTCGGCACGGCGTTGCTGACGGCTGGCCAAGTCGCCGAAGCGATCGACCGCTTTCGCCAGGCTGTGGCGCTGTCGCCGAAATTCAACGTGGCGCACAGCAATCTGATCTTCGCGTCGAATTTCTCCGGCGACGACGCCGGAGCGCCGCGCAATGAGGCGTCGCGCTGGTATGAGCGATACGGGCGCGGTCGAGACGACGCGCGGCCACATGCCAATACGCGCGATCCCGCGCGTTGTTTGCGCGTCGGCTATGTTTCGGCGGATTTCCGGCGTCATTCCTGCGCCCATTTTCTTGCGCCGCTGTTCGCCGCGCATGATCGTGCGGCAGTGCAGATCATCGCCTATGCCGATGTGCGCCATCCCGACGACGTGACGCGGCGGCTGCAGCCACTCGTCGACGACTGGCGCAACATCGCCGGCATGAGCGAGACCGCCATTGTCGAGCTGGTGCGAGCCGATGGCATCGACATTCTCGTTGACCTCGCGGGTCATACCGCCGGCAATCACCTGCTCGTCTTCGCCGCGCAACCGGCGCCCGTTCAGGTCAGTTGGCTCGGCTATCCGGCCACGACCGGCGTACCGACGATCCACTACCGGTTGACCGACGCGATCGCCGATCCGCCGGACGAAGGCGACGGCGCGTACACGGATCGGCTCATCCGCCTGTCGCATGGGTTCTTGTGCTTCCAGCCATTCGACGAAATGCCCACCCCGCGCATGCCGCCCGCGGCAGAGGGTTCCCCGGTTACGTTCGGCTCCTTCAACGCCATCGCCAAGATCAATGACCGCGTTGTCGCGGTTTGGGCGAGGATCCTGCATGAATCGCCGGGTTCACGCTTGCTGCTCAAGGCCTCGGGACTGCTCGACGGATCGACGCGCGAGCGCGTCGCCGGCGAATTCGCCAGGCACGGCATTCCAAGCGAACGTCTCGAACTCGTCGGCTGGACGGCAAAGCCGAGCGATCATCTCGCGCTTTATAATCGCGTCGACATCGCGCTCGACACGTTTCCCTATAACGGCACGACGACGACTTGCGAGGCGCTGTGGATGGGCGTGCCCGTCGTGACCCGGACCGGCAACCGCCATGCGAATCGCGTTGGCGCGAGCCTGCTCGCGCGTATCGATCTCGCCGATCTCGTCTGCGACAATGACGACAGCTATGTGGCGCGTAGCGTCGCGCTGGCATGCGATCTTGATCGGCTGGCGGTGTTGCGGCACGGGCTGCGCGCGCGCCTCGCCGCCTCGCCGCTCTGCGATACGGCCAGTTTCGCGCGCGCCGTCGAGGACGCCTATCGAGGCATGTGGCGGGAGTGGTGCGATCGTGCAGCAAACTCTCCCGCTTGATCAGGCGCTCCAGCACGCCCTTGCCCATCACCAGGCCGGCCGCCTGGCGGAGGCCGAGGCCGGCTACCGCGACGTGCTGCGCGCGCAGCCCGGCCATGCGGACGCGCTCCATCTTCTCGGCGTGCTCGCGCTTCAAGCCGGGCGAAACGACGTGGCGATAGAGATGATCGGCCAAGCGATCGCGGCAAACGATTCGGTTGCGGACTATCACAGCAATCTCGGCGGCGCGCTGCAGCGAACGGGACGCCTCGACGAGGCGATTGCCGCCTACCGTCGTTCGCTGGCGCTCAGGCCCGGCCATGTCGGCGCGCTCAGCAATCTCGGCTTTGCGTTGCAAACGACCGGACAACTCGATGCGGCGGCCGCCTGCCTCACCGAGGCGATTGCGCGCGCGCCGAATTCGTCGGAGGCGCACAACAATCTCGGCAACGTCCTCTATGCGCAGCACAAGATCGCACCGGCCATCGTTCACTATAGGCGCGCGATCGCGCTGCGGCCGGACCATGCCGAGGCGTACTGCAATCTCGGCATCGCGCTGTGGAGCGATCACAGGCTCGACGATGCGAGCGCGCATAGCGAGCGTGCGCTGGCGCTGCGGCCGCATTATGCGGAGGCTCTTCTGAACTTGGGCAATGTGCGGCGTGGACAAGGCCGCCTGTCCGAAGCGCTGGAATACTATCGCCGCGCCCTGGCGCTCAAACCCGACTATGCCGAGGCGTTACGCAATCTCGGCAGCGTGCACATGGATTTCGGATTGCACGACGCAGCACTCGGGTATTACCGGCGTGTGGTGGAGCTGGCGCCTGGGGACGGGGAGGCGCAGCGCAATCTGCTGTGCGCGCTGCTGTACCGGTCGGACGAGGATGTGGAAGGATTGTTTGCCGCGCACGCGGCGTATGGGCGGCGGTTCGGGGCGGCGCCGGC
>JACQDQ010000147.1 GCA_016201015.1 Pseudomonadota bacterium
CTCCACCGCCACCTCGCCGATCCGCCACGACGACGACGACGACAACTCGACGCGAACAGAGCCGCCTTATGTTAGCGCCTATGGGTCGCCGACCCGCCCGGCGCCGTTGCCATCGGCGCAAATGCGGGCCGGTTGGAAACCGGCCCCTACGCAGACGTCCCCGGCTCAGCAATGACGATCCAAATATCGAAGGACGACTATGCTGATGGCTGCACAGCAGCAGCCGTTTCGAGACTGCGTACGTTACACGCCGCGCGCCATCACCGCTGTCAGGCGGCGCGCGAAGGCGGCGGGGTCGGGCAGCGGCTCGCCTTCGAGCAGGCGTGCCTGGTCGAGCAGCAGATGCGCGGCGTCGGCGAGGTGCTAGGCGGCGCCGTCCTTGCCCACCGCCGCCGCCAGCTTGCGGATGAGAGCGTGATCCGGATTGATTTCGAGGATGCGCTTCGCCGTCTCGGTCATCTGTCGATGCTGGCGCAGCAGGCGCTCCAGGTGGATGTCGAGATCGTGCTCGTCGGCGACCAGGCAGACGGCGCTGTCGGTCAGGCGCTGCGAGGCGCGCACGTCCTTGACCTGGTCCTGGAGCGTGAGCCGCAGCGAGGCGAGCAGCGGGCCGATATCGGCCGACGGTTCGGCTGACTTGTCGTCCTTCTTGTCCGCCCCATCGGTCAGCGGAATCTTCTCCAGGTCGGCCGTCCCCCGGGTTACCGAGCGGAACTGCTTGCCGCCGTAAAGGCCGACCGCGCTCACCCAGAACTCGTCGACGGGATCGGTGAACAGCAGCACCTCGACGCCGCGCTTGGCGTAGCCTTCGAGCTGCGGGCTGCCGGCGAGCGCCTTGGCGTCGTCGCCGGCGATGTAGAAGATCGTCTCCTGGCCCGGCTTCATGCGGCCGACATAGTCGGCGAGGGCGGCGAGCGACGCGCCGGCGGTCGAGCGGAAGCGCGCCAGCGCCAGCAATTGCTCGCGGTGCTCGGTCGTCTCGTAGAGACCCTCCTTCAGCACCGGGCCGAAATTGTCCCAGAACTTGAGGTAGTCCTCGGGCGCGTCCTTGGCGCGTTTCTCGAGCTCGCCCAGCACGCGGCTGACGATGCCGGCGCGTATCTGCGCCAGCACCGGGTTGTGCTGCAGCATCTCGCGGCTGATGTTGAGCGGCAGGTCCTCGGAGTCGACGACGCCGCGCAGGAAGCGCAGCCAGGCCGGCACCAGATCGTCGCAGCGATCGGTGATGAAGACGCGCTTGACGTAGAGCTTGACGCCGTGCCGGCGATCCGGGTGGAAGAGGTCGAACGGCTTGGCCGAGGGAATGTAGAGCAGGCTGGCATACTCGATCTTGCCTTCGGCGTGCCAGTGCAGCGTCGCCCACGGCTCGTCGCTTCCCTGCAGCAGCGGCGTGTGGGCGATCCCGGCGTAGAACGCCTTGTGCTGCTCCGGCGTCACCTGCTGCTTGGAGCGGATCCATAGCGCGGCGGCGCGGTTGATCGTCTCGTCCTTGTCGCCACGCAGGATGATCGGCAGGGCGATATGGTCGGAATATTGGGCGACGATGGCGCGGATGCGCTCGGGATCGAGGAACTCCTCGGCGTCGGCGCGCAGCTTGAGCCGCACCGTCGTGCCGCGCTTGGGGCGCTCGGCCGGCGTGACGCTGAAGGCGCCCTTGCCGTCGGACACCCAGCGCCAGGAATCGGTCTCGCCCGCCCGGCGCGAAATCACCTCGACCTCGTCGGCGACCATGAAGGCGGAATAGAAGCCGACGCCGAACTGGCCGATCAGCGTCACGTCGGGCTTGCCGTCCTTCTGCTTGGCGAGGGTGTCGAGGAAGGCCGAGGTGCCGGAGCGGGCGATGGTGCCGAGATTCTCGACCAGATCGCCGCGGTTCATGCCGATGCCGTTGTCGCTGAGGCTGTGGGCGCGGCCAGGCTTGTCGATATCGATGGCGATGCTGAAATCGGTGTCGTCGGCGGCCAGCTCCGGCCGGGTGATCGCCTCATAGCGCAGCCGGTCGCAGGCGTCGGAGGCGTTGGAGATCAGCTCCCTGAGGAAGATGCGGCGGTCGCTGTAAAGCGAGTGGGCGACGATGTCGAGCAGCCGGCTGACTTCGGCCTGAAACGGCAGCTTTTCTTCGGTCGTGGTGGCTTGCTCGGCGTCGGCCATGGTCGCGGTCCCCACCCTACTTTCCGGTTCGCGTATATGGGACCCGGCCACCACCTTGCAAGCCCGAATCCGGGCCGCCGCCGCCCTTCCCCGAAAATAGCCGTTCGCAACCCTTGCCATGGCGGCCGAAACAACCGATTCTTAGAGTCGCCATGCGATCCACCGTCTATCGCTCGCCTGCCGAGCGGGCCCGGATCGTCGCCGTTCTCGGGCCGACCAACACCGGCAAGACCTACCTCGCCATTGAGCGCATGCTGGGCTATCGCACCGGCATGATCGGTTTCCCGCTGCGCCTGCTGGCACGGGAAAACTACGACCGCATCGTGCGGCTGAAGGGGGCGGGCGCGGTCGCCCTGGTCACCGGCGAAGAGCGGATCATTCCGCCGGCGCCGCACTGGTTCGTCTGCACGGTGGAGGCGATGCCGCTCGACCGCGAGGTGGCGTTCCTCGCCGTCGATGAAATCCAGATGGCGGCGGACCGCGAGCGCGGCCATGTCTTCACCGACCGGCTGTTGCATGCGCGCGGCCACTCCGAGACCATGTTTCTCGGCAGCGAGACGGCCAAGGCGCTGATCCGCAAGCTGGTGCCGGATGCCGAATTCGTCGCCCGGCCGCGCTTTTCGACCCTCTCCTATACCGGGCCGAAGAAGATTACCCGGCTACCGCGACGCTCCGCGGTCGTCGCCTTCTCCGCCGCCGACGTCTACGGCATCGCCGAGCTGGTGCGCCGGCAGCGCGGCGGCGCGGCGGTGGTGTTCGGCGCCCTCAGCCCACGCACGCGCAACGCCCAGGTGGCGATGTACCAGGCCGGCGAGGTCGATTACCTGGTGGCGACCGACGCGATCGGCATGGGGCTCAACATGGATATCGACCATGTCGCCTTTGCCGAGACCGTCAAGTTCGACGGCCGCGCCATGCGGCGCCTGGCACCGGCCGAGCTCGGTCAGATCGCCGGGCGCGCCGGGCGCCACATGAGCAACGGCACCTTCGGCACGACCGCCGAAATGGGCACGCTCGAGGCGCAGACCGTCGCGGCGATCGAAGAGCACCGGTTCCCGGCGCTGCCGATATTCCACTGGCGCAATAGCGACCTCGACTTCTCCTCGACGCATGCTCTCTTGGCCAGCCTCGAGCGGCGATCGCCGCTGCCCGAGCTCGTCCGCATGCGCGAGGCCGACGACCATCTCGCCTTGGCCGCCCTGATGCGCGATGCGGAAGCCGTGGCGCTCGCCTCGCACCCTGCCGGCGTCCGCCTGCTGTGGGAGGTCTGCCAGATTCCCGACTTTCGCAAGACGCTGGGCGATTCGCATGTCCGCCTGGTCGGCCAGATCTTCCGTTTCCTGCGCGGGCCGGCGGGCAAGCTGCCAACCGAATGGGTGGCGCGGCAGGTGACGCGCCTCGACAATGTCGAGGGCGATATCGACACGCTGCTGGCGCGCATCGCCCATGTCCGCACCTGGACCTATGTGTCGCATCGGCCGAGCTGGCTCGACGACGCGGCGCATTGGCAAGAGCGTACGCGGGCGGTCGAGGACAAGCTCTCCGATGTGCTGCACGAGCGCCTGATGCAGCGCTTCGTCGATCGCCGCGCCGCGGCGCTCAGCCGCCGCCTGAGAAGCGGCGACGAGCTGATGGCGGCGGTGACCGATGCCGGCGAGGTCCTGATCGAGGGAGAAGTCGCCGGGCGGCTCGAAGGGTTCAAGTTCGTCGCCGACGCCGATCTCGGCGAAAGCGGCCGCGCATTGCTGGCCGCCGCCAATCGCGCTCTGCGGCGCGACATCGACGGTCGCGTCCGCAAACTGGCGACGGCCGGCGCGGCGGAATTCGCGGTCGATGCCGCCGGCGCGCTGCGTTGGCGCGGGCAGGCGGTCGCGCGGCTCGCGGCGGGCGACGAAGCGCTGACGCCGCAGGTCGTGCCGCTGCCGGGCGATCTGCTCGAACCCCGGCATCGCGAGGCCGTGCGGCAGCGTCTCGCCGCCTGGTTTGCCGATCACGTGGCGCGGGTGCTGCAGCCCTTGGTGCGCCTGCGCCAGGCGGAGTTGAAGGGGCCGGGGCGCGGGCTTGCCTTCGAGCTTGTGCGCGGCCTGGGAACCCTGCCGCGCGCGCGGGTGGCGGAGCAGGCCGCCGCCTTGTCCAAGGGCGATCGCGCCACGCTTCGCGCGCTCGGCGTCGTCATCGGCGAGACGGCGGTGTTCGTGCCGTCGCTCAAGCGCAGCGATGCGGTTGCGCTGCGCGCCTTGCTGTGGTCGGTGTTCGCCGGCCAGGCGTCGCTGCCGCCGCCGTCGGGTTCGCGGCTGTCGTTCAAGCCGGCGCCCGATATTCCGATGGCGGGCTACGCCGCCTGCGGCTATCTGCCGGCCGGGTCGCTGATGGTGCGGGCCGACCGCTTGGAGAAGCTGGCACGGACAGCGCGCGACCTTGCGCACCGGGGACCGTTCGCGGCGACGCCGGCCTTGGGCCTCATGGTCGGAGCCCGGCCCGATGATCTCGCCGACATTCTCGGCGCGCTCGGCTACCGCGCGGCCGTCGACGATGCCGGCCTGCGGTTCGTCCGCCGCGCGGCCGGCCGTCGACGCGGACGCCGCGATGGCCCGGAGCGCGGCACAATGCCGCATTCGCCCTTCGCCGAATTGCGGCGCCTCGTCTCGACGTGAGCGAACCGAGCCAGCGCATCGACAAGTGGCTCTGGTACGCAAGGTTCTTCAAGGCTCGCACCAGGGCGACACGCGTCTGCAACGAGGGCCGCGTGCGGCTGTCGGGCCAGGTGATCCACAAGGCGCATCACGCCCTGAAACCCGGCGATGTATTGACCTTTCCGCAGGGACCGCATATTCGGGTGGTCCGCGTCATCGCCCTGGGAGTCCGCCGCGGTCCGGCGGTGGAAGCACGAGGGCTCTACGAAGACTTGGCCCCGCCCGCGGCGCCACAAATGGCGACGGTGGCGGAGCGGGAGCTTGGCAGCGGGCGGCCGACCAAGGCCGATCGGCGAGCGCTCGACCGGCTGCGCGAGGCGCCGGACGACGAAAATTGACAAGACAATAAGACCTGGGGAGGCGGAGCGTCAGATGGGATTTTTCGAGCCGCAATTTTGGCTGGCGTTGCTGCAGATCATCGGCGTGAACATCATCCTCTCGGGCGACAATGCCGTGGTGATCGCGCTGGCGTGCCGCAGTTTGCCGGCCAAGCAGCAGAAATGGGGCATCATTCTCGGCGCCGGCGCGGCGGTCGTCCTGCGCATCATATTCACCGGCGGCATCGTCTATTTGATGACGATCCCCTACCTCAAGCTGGCCGGCGGCCTGGCGCTGTTCTGGATCGGCTACAAGCTGCTGATGCCGCAAGACGAGTCGGACGAGGTCGATGCGGCGAGCACCCTCTTTGCAGCGGTACGCATCGTCCTGATCGCCGATGCGATCATGAGCCTCGACAATGTGATCGCCGTCGCCGCGGCGGCGAAGGGCGACTACGTGCTGCTCGTGCTTGGCCTGCTGATCAGCGTTCCGCTGGTCGTCTACGGCGCGACCTTGCTGATCAGGCTGATCAATCGCTATCCGGTGATCGTGCCGGGCGGCGCGGCGCTGATCGGTTATATCGGCGGCGAGGTGATCGTCACCGACCCGGCCTTCGACGCCTGGGTCGCCGCCCACGCCGAGTGGCTGCACGACGTGGCGCCGCTGGTCGGCGCGATCGCCGTGGTCCTGGCCGGCCGCATCGTCGCGCCCGCGCCGCTGCCGGCAGCCGGGGTCGTCGCCGAAGAGGCGCTCGGGGCGGCGGTATTGGCCGGCGGGCGCCTGGCCCTGCAGATCGTCGGCCGGGTGCTGGTCGCGCGCGCGCCGATCATCGTCGCCTTTGTCCTCAGCCTATTCGGCTACTCGCTGGGCCAGGAGGCGACCGCGGCGGAATCGGTCGATGTCTCGCAGGCGGTGTTGCACGGCGTGCGGCCCATCTTTGCCGCCGTAATCGCCGTCGTTCTCGGCGAGATCGTCGGCCGATTTGTCCGTCGCGGCCAGCAACAGGAAGATTCGCCGGCCTAGCGAGCGCCGCGCGCTTCTGCGGCATATCCAGATCAACTGCGGAGGGCGGCGCGTCCGCGAGCGCCGGTAGCGTCGATGTTCAATGCCGAGATCTGGGCGAGCCTCATCACCCTCACGACGCTCGAGATCGTTCTCGGCATCGACAACATCGTCATCCTGGCGATCATCACGAACGGCCTGCCGGCGCATCAGCGGGAGAAGGCGCGCATCGTCGGCCTGTCGCTGGCGCTGGTCATGCGGCTGCTGCTGCTCTTCTCGATCAATTGGATTGCCAGTCTGGTCCAACCGCTATTCGTCATCTGGGATCAGTCGTTCTCCGGGCGCGATCTTGTCATGCTGGCCGGCGGGCTGTTCCTCATCTTCAAGGCCGTGCGCGAGATGCACGAGATGCTGGAGGAGGCGGGAAGGTCGGAAACCGAACGCCGCGTCGCGAGCTTCGCCAATGCGATCGCACAGATCGTCGTGCTCGACGCCGTGTTCTCGCTGGACTCGGTGATCACCGCGGTCGGCATGGCGCGCCAGTTCTGGGTCATGGTCACCGCCGTCGTCGTCGCCGTCATCATCATGCTCGTCGCGTCGGGAGCGATCATCCGCTTCATTCACGCGCACCCGACGGTCAAGATGCTGGCACTCGCCTTCGTCCTGCTGATCGGCTTCGCCCTTGTCGCGGAAGGGTTCGAGTTCCATATCCCCAAAGGGTATCTCTATTTCGCCATGGCCTTCTCCGTTCTGGTCGAGAGCCTGAACGTGGCGGTGGCGCGGCGCCGCGCCCGGCGCGGCACAGCGCCGAAAGCCGACTGACCGCAGGGCAAGGCCATATTGTCCGTGGGGTTGAACTGCGGCGCGCGGGCGTGCTACCCAGCGCCGCGGCGCGTGTGTTCGGGAGTCTTGCTGGATGACCTACGTTGTCAACGAAGCTTGCATCAAGTGCAAGTATATGGATTGCGTCGAGGTATGCCCCGTGGATTGCTTCTACGAGGGCGAGAACATGCTGGTCATCAAGCCCGACGAGTGCATCGACTGCGGCGTGTGCGAGCCGGAATGCCCGGTCGAGGCGATCGTGCCGGACAGCGACCCCGACACGGCGAAATGGGTGGAGATCAATCGGCAATATGCCGAATCCTGGCCCAATATTACCCGCAAGGGCGAGGCGCCGGCGGACGCCGATCAATGGAAAGACGTTGCCGATAAATTCGACAAGCATTTCAGTCCTAATCCTGCGAAGAAAGACGGATAATTTTCCTATAATGGGCGCGGGTCGAGGTTTGTTTACCAAGACCGGTTGTTCTATTTCCCATCACTTTATGCTATATTAATTCGTTGTTGGGCGAGTGAGATCGCTCCGCCCGCTGACCTCGCAGGGGTCCACCCGGGCGTGGAATGCCCGTCATGGAGAGGCACGAATCGCTGGACGCCAGTCGACGCGCCCATTGATGGAGCATGTATTGCCGAGCCGGACGAAGAAGAGAGGTAGGAGTAGCGTGAGTATGCGCAAGGTATCGCGGCAGACGAGTGAAATTGGATTCAGCATCGCCGACCATGTGGTCTATCCGACCCATGGCGTGGGCCGAATCACGGGCATCGAGACGCAGGAAATAGTTGGACAGAAGCTGAAGCTACTTATCGTCCAATTCGAAAAGGACCGCATGACTTTGCGCGTGCCGATCGCCAAGGCGAAGAGCGCCGGCCTGCGCCGGCTGAGCAGCCGCAAGGAGATGCAGACCGCGCTGACGACTCTCAAAGGCCGCTCGCGCGTGAAGCGGACGATGTGGAGCCGCCGCGCCCAGGAATACGAGGCGAAGATCAATTCCGGCGATCCGCGTTCGATCGCCGAAGTGGTGCGCGACCTGCATCGCAACGCCGGGCAACCCGACCAGTCGTTCAGCGAGCGGCAAATGTACCAGTCGGCGCTCGGCCGGCTGGTGCGCGAGTTCGCGGCGGTCGAACGGATCTCCGAGGAAATTGCGACGCAGCGCCTCGAGGCGATGCTCAAGGCCGCCTGACCGCCGGTCTTTCCGGAGTGCAATCGGCATCTCAACGCCCCGGCGGCCTGAGCGCGGCCGAGAGCGAGAAGTCTTGCGTCGATCGTCCTGCGGCGGCGACTGGCGCGAACGCGGCGGCGCGCCTATTCTCTGCGACCATGGCCGAGCAAGATAGATTCGCGACGTTGAAGCGCGCCGCACGTCTGTGGACCGTCGCCTCGATTCACGGAGAAGCGAGCCGCCTTGCCGCGCTGCATGCGGCACTCGGACCGCGCCTCGGGCCGCATGATCGCCTCGTCTATCTCGGCAACTATTTCGGCCATGGACGGGAGATCGTCGCGACGGTCAACGAGCTGTTGCGCTTCCGCCGCCATGTCATCGCGCAACCGCGCATGTTCGCCTCCGACGTCGTCTTCCTGCGCGGCAGCCAGGAGGAGATGTGGCAGAAGCTGCTGCAGCTCCAATTCGCCGTCAATCCGCGCGAGGTGCTCGGGTGGATGCTGTCGCAGGGAGCCGAGGCGACGCTGGTCGCCTATGGCGGCGACGCCAGCCGCGGCATGGTTGCGGCACGCGACGGCGCGGTCTCGATCACGCGCTGGACCACGGCGCTGCGCCAGGCGATGGCCGTGCATCCTGGCCACCAGGCGCTGCTCAGCTCCCTGCGCCGCGCGGCCTTCACCGACGACAGCAAGCTCCTGTTCGTGCATGCCGGCCTCGATCCGTCGCGGCCGCTTGGCGCGCAGAGCGATTCGTTCTGGTGGGGATCGTCGGCTTTCGCCAAACTGACGGAACCCTACCAGGGTTTCCGCCTGATCGTGCGGGGCTTCGATCGCGCCCATGGCGGCCTCGTGCGCAACGCGGTGACGCTGACGATCGACGCCGGCTGCGGCTTCGGCGGCCACCTTCTCGCCGTTTGTCTGTCGCCCGACGGCGATATCGTCGATCGCATCGAAGTCTAGAGGCGGGCTGCGCCGATCGGCGTTCCGGCGTAGGGCGCGACGCGGCTGCGGCGCCGGCGACGCCGCGCCGGCCGAGTGATCCGGCGCCGACCGGCGCGCGTATTTCCCAGCATCCGAAGACTGCCGCCCGCGCCGGGCTCCCGTGGATCCATCGCCATGTCGCCATCGATCGCCGGCCACGTCGACAACTCCGCTACGCGGCGCGCCGATCTCGCTTTTGTCCGGGCCGCCATGCGCGCGCCATTGCTGTCGCGCGATCGCGAATTCGATCTCGCGCGTCGTTGGCGCGATCGCGGCGATCAGACGGCGCTGCATCAACTGATCACGGCCTATACGCGGCTCGTCGTCGCCTCCGCTGCGCGCTACCGCGGCTATGGGTTGCCGGTGGCCGATCTCGTGCAGGAAGGAAATCTGGGGCTGATGCAGGCGGCGGCGCGATTCGAGCCCGCCCGCCGGTTTCGCTTCTCGACCTATGCGGCCTGGTGGGTGCGCTCGGCCATGCAGGACTTCATATTGCGCAATTGGTCGATCGTGCGCACCGGCACCACGGCCGCGCATAAGTCGCTGTTCTTCAATCTCCGGCGGCTTCGCGCCAAGATCGACTTTGGCGTTGGCGGTCCCATGACGCCGGAGACTCACGCGCGAATCGCCCGCACGCTCAAGGTCAGCGTCGCCGATGTGGCGCACATGGAAGGGCGCATGTCGGCGGCCGATCAATCGCTCGATGCGCCGGCCGGCGAGGAATCCTGGCAGGATTTCTTCGCCGATCCGGCACCGAATCCGGAGGCGAAGGCGATCGACGATCACGACGGCAAGCTGCGGTCGCGCTGGATGCGCGAGGCGCTGGCCGAACTTGGCCCGCGCGAGCAGGCGATCATCCGCCGCCGCCATCTGGCCGAAGGCGGCGCCACGCTCGAAACGCTGGGCCGCGAGTTCGGCGTGAGCAAGGAGCGCGTCCGCCAGCTCGAGCATCGCGCGCTGCAGCGCCTGCGCGCCACATTGTCGACGCGCGTCGCCGATCGAACGGAATTGCTGGTCGGGTGATCGCGGATCAGTCCGCGATGATCTTGACGCGATCGCCCGGCCGCAGCGCCTGGCCGGGCGCCAGGCCGTTAAGCACCTGGAACCGCCGCACCGCGAGGTCGTCGATCGCCATGCGCCGCGCCAAACTATCGACCGTGTCGCCGGGGCCGGCCTGCACGACGCGGATGCGCAGCGGCTTGAGCGTTGCCGCCTCGCGCGCGGACAACGCCCGGAACGAGTAAGTGACGCGCCGGAACGCCGTGCTGAGCTCGGCGGTGTGCTCGGGCAGCGTCACGAAGACGAAGCGATAGACCGTGCGCGGGTCGAACCGCACCGCGACGAGGCGAACGTCGATGGGGCCGCTGCGCGTATTGAGCCGCGTTGCCCCGGTGGCGCCGTCGAGGCCGTTGACATTGATCGCCTCGACCGCGGCAAGCTGGATTTCGCGTGCCCATGCGCCCTGCAGATAGCCGACCATGTTGGCAGCGGCGGCGACGCCGGCGCCCATGTCGCGGCTGAAGACGATCTGCGCCTTGTTGGGGCCGCGCGCGGTCACCGCGCGATCGGCGTTGAACAGGCGGAAGCCGGGTGGCGCCTCGAATTGAAAGCGCAGCGCCGGGTGGATGAAGCTGCGGTTGTGGACGAACCCGCTCTCCGGGTCGCCACCCCAATAGAGCCCGTCGATCGCCTTCAAATAGTCGTCGCGGCCTTCGCGCGGATCGGCCGGCGGCGCCGCCTGGGCGTGCGCGGCCGCGATCGCGTCGCGGACGCGGTCGGCGGTTCGCGGGTGGCTTTGCATGATATCGAACTGGTCGGCGGTCCCCGGCCGTCCGGCAAGCTCGGCGGTGAGCGCGCTGTCCCCTTGCAGCTTGGCAAGGAAGGTCGCCATCGCCTCCTGGTCATAGCTGGTGCGACCGAGATAGCGCACGCCCAGCTGATCGGCCTGCGACTCCTGTTCGCGCGAATAGCCGGCCAGCGCGACCTCCGCGAGCGACTGCCCGAGCGACGAGGCGAGGTCGCTGCCGGCGACGGCGCCGAGCAAGCCGACGGCGATGTTCGCCGCGACGGCCGCGCTGTAGCGCTGGGCGGTGTGGCGCGCGGTGACGTGGCCGATCTCGTGGCCGAGCACGCCGGCAAGCTCCGCCTCGCTCGAGGCGAGCGCGAGCAGCCCGCGCGTCACGTAGACATAGCCGCCGGGCAGGGCGAAGGCATTGACGATATCGCTGTTGAGGACGGTGAACGTGAATTGCAGATCAGGCAGCTCCGAGCTGCGCGCCAGCCGTTCGCCGAGCTGCGCTACGTAGCGTCGCACGGCCGGGTCCTGGTACTCGCCGCCGAACTCCTTGATGATCTGCGGATGCTGTTCGCGGCCGACGCGGATTTCCTCGTCGGGCGACATGAAGGCGGTGAAGCTCGACTGGCCGGTGGCCGGGTTGGTCGTGCAGCCGGCGCCGCCGAGCGCCGCGAGGGCGAGCAGGGGCGCGATGGCGAGGAAGCGCAGTCGCGGCGTCATTTGCTCAACACTTCGATCTGCTCCGGGTGGGTCGCCTCGATCGACGGGCCATTCAGGGATTTGATCCAGCCGCGTATGCGCAGAGTCTTGCCGGCCAAGGCCAGCGGGTCAAGACCGGACGCCACGAACAGCCGGCGCGCCTCGGGCGCGATGGTGACCGTGAAATCGCTGCGCCATTCGTCGCCGAAATTGAGGTAGACGCGGCCGCGGCGGGTCTCGAGCCGCTGCGCCTTGCCCTCGACGAGCTGAAAGCTGTCGATGTGGCGGGCGGTCTCATCGGGCCGGAGGACGTGAAAGGCGGCTTGCACCCATATCCCGCGCCGCGTCGCGCGCGCCTGCGCTTCGATCGCGAGCAGCTCGGCCGCGGCGGCACGGCTGTCGGGCTCCGTGTAGACGCGGGCCATGCCGCGCGCGACCAGTTCGCCTTGCAGCCATAGCCCGGTGGCCGAGGCGAGATGCGCGAGCACGTGGTTGTGACGGTCGCTGCGCGGCCCGTCATAGGCAATGACCACTTCGCGCCCTTCCGCCAGTTCGGCCAAGGCCGACCGCGCCGCCTGGGCCAGCGCCCAGACCGGTGCGCGCGCGCCCTCGGCCGGTGCCTTCGGCACCAGGATGCCGATCAGGCGCACGCTACGACCGTCGGCGAGGCGCAGCGTGTCGCCGTCGATCACCTCACGCACCACGGCCCGACCCTCGACCTGCAGCCCGGCGGGCAGCGGCGCCGCGGCGGCGGCCGTGCCGAGAGCGAGCGTCAAGATGGCAATTACCATGCGCCAGCGCATGGCAACTCATATAGCCCGGCTGTGCCGTCGGGGCCATCCGCCGGTCGTCTTGGCGGTTGACGAATCGCCGTGCGACCGGCCAGGATTGGCCCATGCCAGCACCCGACGCCGCAATCCGCACCGATCTCTATCCGCCGATCGAACCGATCGCCTCCGGCATGCTCGATCTCGACGGCCGCCACCGCATGTATTGGGAGGAGAGCGGCAACCCAAAGGGCGTGCCGGTGCTGTTCCTGCACGGCGGGCCCGGGGCGGGGGCGACGCCGGCGCATCGGCGTTTCTTCGATCCGACCTACTATCGCATCTTCGTCTTCGATCAACGCGGCGCCGGACGCTCGATGCCGCACGCCGATCTCGCCGACAACACGACGCCGCACCTGATCGATGATATCGAGGCGCTGCGAAGGGCCCGCGGCATCGACCGCTGGATGGTGTTCGGGGGATCGTGGGGATCGACGCTGGCGCTGGCCTATGCCGAGGCGCATCCCGCGCATTGCCGCGCGCTTGTCCTGCGCGGCATCTTTCTCTGCCGCAAGAGCGAGATCAATTGGTTCCTCTACGGGTTGCGCACGGTGTTCCCCGAAGCCTGGCGCAATTTCGCCCATTTTCTGCCGGAGGCGGAGCGCGGCGACCTGCTGGCCCACTATTATCGCCGCCTGACCGATCCCGACGCCGCCGTCCACATGCCGGCGGCGCGCGCCTGGAGCACCTATGAAGGCGCCTGCTCGACGCTGATGCCGAGCCCGGAGACGGTGTCGGTTTTCGGCGAGGCGCGCATGGCCTTGGGCCTGTCGCGCATCGAGGCCCATTACTTCCGCTACGATATCTTCCTGCCGGAGAATTCCCTGCTCGCCAATGTCGAGCGCATCCGCAAGATTCCCGGCGTCATCGTCCAGGGCCGCTATGACATGGTCTGCCCGATCATCACCGCCGACGATCTGGTGCAGGCATGGCCGGAGGCCGAGTACGTCATCGCCCCCGATGCCGGCCATTCGGCGATGGAGCCGGGGATCCGCTCGGCGCTGGTCGCGGCGATGGAGCGGATGAAGCGGCTTTAGGGCTTGCGTCGCGCGGGCCTTCTCGGCCACAACTGCGAACGGGCGGTAACCAGGGGGCGACGGTGCGGGGGAAACGGCCGGTTCGCGGACGATCGATGGCGGCGATGCGGCGCTTGCGGACGGGCGCAACGCTGAGAGCGGCGCTGTTGGCTGGTGGGATCGTCGTCGCGGCGCCGGCGCTTGCGGACGACCCATCGTTCCTGACGCTCGGCGCCGGCTCGTTCGACTTCCTGGAAAACAACCGCGCGGCGCAGGTCGAGCTGCAATATCGCTCCGACCTCAAGCTGTGGGTCTTCCAGCCGATGGTCGGGGTGAGCGCGACCACCGATTCCACCGCCTATGTCTATGCCGGGATCAGCCTCGATCTGTTCTTCGGCAGCCGCCTGGTGGTGCGGCCGAGCTTCGCCCCCGGTCTCTATCACCAGGGCGACGGCAAGGATCTCGGCCACACGGTCGAGTTCCGCTCGAGCCTCGAGGTTGCCTACCGCTTCGACGACCGCTCGCGTTTGGGCCTCGAACTCTACCATCGTTCGAATGCCGGCCTCGGCGACCACAACCCGGGCGAGGAGTCGTTGATGCTCACCTATTCGATCCCGCTCAGCAAGCCCTCGGATCGCTGAGCGCGCCGCTCGCACGGCCGGCGCCTGGCGGCTATAATGGCGCGCGTGGCCAGCGTCCCCGTAGCTCAGCCGGATAGAGCAACAGTTTCCTAAACTGTGGGTCGGAGGTTCGAGTCCTCTCGGGGACGCCAGCGCGCCTGCTGCCGCGACGATTCAGAGGATCAAGAGGATAAATCCGGTCGCGCACGGCGCGAGCCTTGACGGGGCGCGGCGGTCCGGCAGCGGCGCGCCAGTAGACGATTTTGTACGTAA
>JACQDQ010000148.1 GCA_016201015.1 Pseudomonadota bacterium
GAGAAAGCTGCGCCGCACCTTGCCCGTCTCGCTGATAGGCCGTGGCGGCATCGGATAGACGGGATCGTTGCGCTTGCTTTCGGACGTCATCGGTCTCGGACAGAACTCCGGTGCCGTAAGATAACGTGCATTAACCAATAAATCGTTAGTGCCCGTAAATGGCAGTTCCCCGGCGCCGGTTGGGCGCGCCGCGCGGTCCACGCGGCGCCGGACGGGGCGGCACAGCCGGTTGTGCCGGCCGGGTCGCGATAAGCGACTTTATAGCGACCTGCCGCATCATTTCGTCCGATTGGTCCGACTGACCCCTTCCACACACGCCTCCCTGTTCCGTTTGGTCCGATAGGAAATAGGGTTATTTTTCCAAGTTCGATCAAATACTTGCTCCAGAGCTTTTGATTCGCCTGATCGCCACATCTGTTCCGATAGGAAGTAGGGGTATTCATCGCCACTTGCATATCTCCGTTTTGTTCCTATATAGAACGAAACGTTGTGATAACAAGGTGCCGCGTCGGGCTCGACGCGCCGACCCTCGACGCGATCCGCCTCGCCACCAATGGCGGCTTCGTGCTCGGCAACCGCCGGTTTCAGGACGAGGCCGTGCGCAGGCTGGGCCGCCGCGTCGCGCGCGGCAAGCCGGGACGACCCGCGACAGCGGCGGCGCCCGCCCGCCCGCCCGCGTCGGCGACCCGGCGCCGGCCGGCGAGCGAGGCGCCGACGACATAACCGTGGTCTGTCGCCGATTTTACGGGACCGCGCCGGTGCTCCGCCGGCCTGCCGCCACGCCGTCTATTCGGCGACTTGGTATTGCGTTTCGCGCTTCCAGTATTCGGGGAAACCGACAATCTTCTTGATCTCGTCGAACGAGGCCTCCGGCGGATGCGGCGCGTTGGAGTCGGGCGCGAGCGCGAGCAGGGCCTGCTGCATGGCGGCGATCGCCGCGGACAGCAGCACCAGCGGATAGGCGGCGAGCTTGAAGCCGATGCCCTCGAGTTCGGCCGGCGACCGCACCGGCGTCTTACCGCCGAACACCATGTTGGCCATGCAGGGTTTCGTGATGGCGCGACAGAAGCGGCGCATCTCCTCCTCGGATTCCGGCGTCTCGAGAAAGATGATGTCGGCGCCCTCGGCGACGAAGTCCTGGCAGCGGGCGAGCGCCTCATCGAAACCATGTACGGCGCGCGCGTCGGTGCGGGCGAGGATGAGGATGTCGGCGCCGGCGCGCGCCTCGACGGCGGCGCGGATTTTCATCCGTGCCTCGGCCCGGCCGATGACCTGTTTGCCTATGGTATGGCCGCATTTCTTGGGGCTGACCTGATCCTCGAGCATCACCGCCGCGGCGCCGGCGCGCGCGTACTCGGCCACGGTGCGTTGGACGTTGAGAGCGTTGCCATAGCCGGTATCGCCGTCGCCGATGACCGGCATTGCGCCGGCCGCGGCACAGCAATTGCGCAAGGTATCGACCATCTCGGCGAACGAGATGAGCCCTGTATCCGGCAGTCCAAGCCGCGCGGCGGAGACGGCAAAGCCGCTCATGAAGGACACGCGGTAGCCGGCTGCGGCAATCAGCTTCGCCGACAGGGCGTCGTAGCAACACGGCATGACGTGCAGGCCGGGCTCGGCGAGCAATGCGCGCAGGCGTTGGACCGGTGTCATTGCGGCGTCCTCGGCGATGATTTTTGTGGATGGCTTGACGATATCAGGGGGACCGATGGGTGGCAACGCGAGCGGCTGCAGAACGCTTGACCGCATTGTGTCGCCAGCCTAGGTAACGGCAATGGCCATTCTGCCGATCATCATCGCGCCCGACCCGCGTCTTAAGGTCAAGGCACGGCCGGTGTCCGAGGTAAATGCGGGCATTCGTCGCCTGATGGACGACATGCTCGCCACCATGTACGGGGTCCCGGGCATCGGGCTTGCCGCGCCGCAGGTAGACCAGAGGCTGCGTGTCCTGGTGCTCGACGTTGCACTCAAAGGCGAGCCGCCGCAGCCGCTCAAGATCGCCAATCCGGAGATCGTCTGGCGGTCCGAGGAGACCGTCGAATGCGAGGAGGGTTGCCTCTCCTTTCCCGAGCAGTTTGCCATGGTGACGCGGCCGACCGAGGCAAAGGTCCGCTATCTCGACTATGACAATGCCTGGCGCGAGGTCCACGCAAAGGGCCTGCTTGCTGTATGCCTGCAACACGAAATGGATCACCTGGAGGGCATCGTCTTCGTCGATCGCATCAGCACCCTGCGTCGGAGCATCATTTTGCGCAGGCTCGCCAAGGCCAAGAAGGCCAAGTCGGCGCCGGTTCCGGCGTGAGCGGTGGCTTGCGCGGACCAGAGTGCAGGGGCGGGTTTGAAACCCGCGCCGACGCCGAGTCATGGCAGCGCGTGGAAAACTGAGCATGCGCGTGATTTTCATGGGCTCGCCGGCCTTCGCCGTGCCGGCGCTCGCTGCGCTGATCGCCGACGGTCACGAGATTGCCGGCGTCTACGCGCAGCCGCCACGGCCGGCTGGACGCGGCCAGCGCGAGCGACGCTCCCCGGTGCATGAGTACGCCGCCGCACAGGGCATTGCCGTGCGCACGCCGACATCGCTCAAGGACCGGGAAATTCAGCGCGAGTTTGCCGGCCTGTCGGCGGATATCGCCGTGGTCGCCGCCTATGGCCTGATCCTGCCGCCGCCGGTGCTGGCGGCGCCGCGTCTGGGCTGCATCAACATTCATGCCTCGCTGTTGCCGCGTTGGCGCGGTGCGGCGCCGATCCAGCGCGCCATCCTGACTGGCGATGCCGAGACCGGGATAACGTTGATGCAGATGGACGAGGGGCTCGACACCGGCGCCATTCTCCTGCAGGAGCGTCTGCCGATCCCTTCGGATGCCACCGCGGCAAGCCTGACCGCGGCATTGGCGACGCAAGGTGCGCGCCTTATCGCGCATGGCTTGAGGGAATTGGCCGCAGGGCGTCTTACGGCACGGCCGCAGCCGGCTACGGGCGTCACCTATGCGGCGAAACTCACGCGGGAAGAAGGTCGGCTCGACTGGCACCGGCCGGCCGCCGAACTCGAGCGCCAAGTGCGCGCCTTCGACCCCTGGCCCGGCGCCTGGTTCGAAGTCCGCGGCGAGCGCATCAAGGTGGTCACGGCCAAGCTGGCTGCGGCGCCAGCCGGCACGAAGCCTGGCACCGTATGCGACAATGCCTTACGGATCGCTTGTGGCGCCGGCGCGTTGCTGCCCACGCGCATCCAGCGGCCCGGCAAGGCGCCGATGGACGCCGCCGCGGCGTTACGCGGCTTTTCCATCCCGGCGGGCGCTCGGCTCGACTGATGCCGCGCTACAAGCTCACCATCGAATACGATGGCACGCCGTTCGTCGGCTGGCAGCGCCAGAACAATGGGCCGTCGGTGCAGGCGGCGCTGGAGCAGGCGCTTCATCGTTTCTGCGGCGAGACCGTCATGACCTATGCGGCCGGTCGCACCGATTCCGGCGTGCATGCGCTGGGACAGGTCGTCCATTTCGATCTGACGAAGGACTGGCCGGCCGAGACTGTCCGCAATGCGCTCAACTATCACCTGCGACCGCAGCCGATCGCCGTGCTGGCGAGCGAAGCCGTGCCGGCGATATTTCACGCCCGCAGCTCGGCCAAGGCGCGGCGCTACGTCTACCGCATCCTGAACCGGCATGCGCCGCCGACGGTGACCAGGAACCGCGTTTGGCACGTGCATGTGCCACTCGACGCCGGCGCCATGCATGAGGCCGCCCAGGCCCTGCTCGGCATGCACGACTTCTCGACCTTTCGCGGCAGCTACTGCCAGGCGAAATCGCCGGTGCGTACGCTCGATCGCCTCGATGCCGTGCGTAGCGGCGAGGAAATCCGCGTCGAGGCGCAGGCCCGCTCGTTCCTGCAGCATCAGGTGCGCAACATGGTGGGATCGCTCAGGCTGGTCGGCGAGGGCAAATGGACCACGGCCGATCTCGCCGCGGCGCTCGCCGCGCGCGACCGCACCAAGGGTGGGCCGACGGCGCCGCCGGACGGGCTCTATCTCGTCGAAGTTCTGTATTGATCCGTCGTCAGCCTTGCTCGAGCGCGCCGACGATCGTCTCGATCAAGGCGCTGAGCAGGAAGTCCGTGAGCACGAGGCCGATCGCCGGCATGGCGTCGACGTCCAGTGCGACGCGGGCGATGAAATATTGGTAAAACAACACGGCGATGAATACGCCGAGCTCAAACGCCGTCCCCAGCATCGTCCCTCGCGAGCTCAACCCGAGCAGAGCGGTGACGATCAGGTAGGCGGCGACCTGCAGCACGGCCGCCCAGTTGTAGGCGACGATGTAGCCGGGATAGCGCGGCGTGCGGTCGAGCGCCTGGGTAAGATAGAACGCCGCCAGCGGAAAGGCCGTCCAGCCGATTGCATAGGCGATGGCCTCGACCAGGAAGATGCGCAGCGAATCGCCGTCCACCGGCCGATAGTCGAGACGCAGCAGGACAAGCGCCAAATAGAACGGCGCGGCGACAGCGGCGGCATTGAAAGAGCGCCAGAAGCCGTCGATCGAGACGTCGAAATGGCGCATGCCCGACGGATCGAGCCGCGCCAGGCGATAAGCGCCGTACAGCGCGGCAGCAGCCTCGCGGAGCGTGATCATCGCCGCGCGAAGTAGCCGTCGAGGACGGCCGCGTAGATCTTTGCCAAGTCGCGGATGTCGGCGACGCGCGCATGCTCGTCGATCTTGTGCATGGTGCGGCCGACGAGGCCGAACTCGACCACCGGCGCATGGGCGCGGATAAACCGCGCATCCGACGTTCCGCCGGTCGTGCTCAGCCTTGGCCGTCGCCCGGTGACGCGCTCGATCGTGCCGGCGACGAGGTCGCTCAGCGGGCCGGGCTCGGTCAGAAAGGCTTCGCCGGAAACTTTTACGTCGAGATCGTAGCGACCGTCGAATGCGGCGAGGCGCTGCTTGATCCAGGCGGTGAGCGACGCAGAGCTGTGGATATTGTTGAAGCGGATATTGAATACAGCGTTCGCCACGGCCGGGATCAGGTTGGTGGTCGGATTGTCGACATCGATGCTGGTCACCTGCAGGCTCGACGGCTGGAAATGCGCGTTGCCCTCGTCGAGCGCCTGCGCCGTAAGGTCGGCGAGCATGCGCACCAGGCGGTGATTGGGATTGTCGGCGAGATGCGGGTAGGCGACATGACCTTGCTGGCCATGGACCGCGAGCCGGGCATTGAGGCTGCCGCGTCGTCCGATCTTCATCATGTCGCCGAGCGCCGTCTCGTTGGTTGGCTCGCCAACGACGCAAGCATCGATGCGCTCGCCGCGCTCGGCAAGCCAGCGCAGCATCTTGGCCGTGCCGTTGATCGATGGCCCTTCCTCGTCGCCGGTGATCAGCAGGCTGATCGAGCCCTCGAAGTCGCCGCCGCGCGTCGCAAGAAACGAGTCGGCGGCGGCGGCGAAGGCGGCGATGGCGCCCTTCATGTCGGCCGCGCCGCGGCCGTAGAGCTTGCCGTCGATGACTTCGGCGCCGAAGGGATCGACCGTCCAGCCGTTGGGGTTGCCGACCGGCACGACGTCGCTATGTCCGGCGAAGCAGAAATGCGGCGCGCCATTTCCCCAACGCGCGTACAGATTGTCGATGTCGGGCGTGCCGGTCTCGGAGAAGCGCAAGCGGTGGCAGGCGAAACCGAGCGGCGCGACCGCCGTTTCGATCTCGGCCAACGCCCCTTCGTCCTTGGGCGTGACGCTCGGCCGGCGGACGAGCGCGCGCGTGAGCTCGACGGGATCGACGCGGGTCGTAAGATGGCGGGTTTCGTTGGCCGGCCGGTTCATGGCCTGTCCGGCTTCGCCGCTGGGGCCGTCGTGGCGTGGCGCGGCAGGCCATCGGCAAGCTTGAGCCACGGCATCTGCTCGGCAGTGTAGACATGCGCCTGCGGCGCGAAAGCGGCCGGGTCGTCGAACGTGCTGAGATGCACGTGAACTTCGTCGGGCCAGCGCGCGCCTTCATAGGTGAGCGACGTGCCGCAGTTGCCGCAGAAGCTGCGCATGACGCCCGGCGAGGAATTGAACCGCTGTGGCGCGCCTTGGGCGTAGGCGAATTGTGCCCGGCGATAGCCGGCAAAGGTCACCATCGCCGCGCCGGTGGCGCGACGGCAGCTCGTACAATGGCAGTGCGCGGCCCATAGCGGCGCGCCGGAGACCTTGAAGCGGACGGCGCCGCACAGACAGCCGCCCGTCTGTTCCGCCTTGGCTTGACTCATCCGCTTGTCACCCCAGATTGCCGCGGTGTGCCGCCGTCCTGTCCGGCTAGGCGCGCAGAAGTTCGTTGATCGAGGTCTTGGCGCGGGTCCGTTCGTCGACACGCTTGACGATCACCGCGCAATAGGTCGACGGACCCCAATTGCCGTCAGGTAGGTTCTTGCCCGGCATGTTGCCGGGTACGACGACCGCATAGGCCGGCACGCGCCCGTAGTGGATCTCGCCGGTAGTGCGGTCGACGATGCGCGTCGAGGCGCCGATATAGACGCCCATCGACAGAACGGCGCCGGTCTCGACGACGACGCCTTCGGCCACCTCGCTACGCGCGCCGATGAAGCAATTGTCTTCGACGATCACCGGCTCGGCCTGCAGCGGCTCGAGCACGCCGCCGATGCCGGCGCCGCCGGAGATGTGGCAATTCTTCCCGATCTGCGCACAAGATCCGACCGTCGCCCAGGTGTCGATCATGGTGCCGGAATCGACATAGGCGCCGACATTGACGAACGAGGGCATCAGGATGACGCTCGGCGCAATGAAGGCGGAGCGCCGGACGACGCAGGTCGGCACGGCGCGAAAGCCGGCCGCACGGAATTCAGCGGCGGTCCAGCCAGCGAACTTCGACGGCACCTTGTCGAACCACGCTCCAGGTCCGCGCGCCGGATCGGACGGCCCGCCGGGCAGCACCGCCGAATCGTTGAGGCGGAAGGACAGGAGCACGGCTTTCTTGAGCCACTGATTGACCTGCCACTTGCCGTCGGCCTTCTGCGCAACGCGCAGTCGACCGCAGTCGAGCGCGTCAAGCGCCGCTTCGACCGCCGCGCGCACGGCTCCGGTGGTCGCCAGCCCGATTCCATCCCGACGCTCCCACGCCGCGTCGATCGTGCTTTGCAAAGCGTTAACGTCCATGTCTACCCCTACGGCCGGCCGAGAAAGCCGGGCGAACATGGGAGAGATCGCCCGCCCTGTCAACGCCGCCGGCGCAGGCCTTAACGGGCCATTAATCGGGATCGGCGAAGGTGGATCAAGGACATCTGGCACCGGGTCGGGGATGGAGACGAACTCAGCTCTCATACGCCGCCAGGCCGAAACCTCTAGCGAAGAGCGTGGGACCGAGACAACGGTCGCCGGCGACGCATTGCTTGGTGCCTATCCAGGACCGGCGGCGCGGATTGACGCCGGTGGCATGGTGCGGGCCGCCAACGTTGCCGCAGCGCCGATGCTTGCCGTATTCGGGGCGCGGCCGGGCGGTCTTGCCGTCTTGGCGGCCGCGATTCGGGCCGCGGGCGGACCTCGCATGCAGGACGTGAGCGTTCCCGGGTTGGCAACGGCGACCACGCTCGAGGTAGCGATGATTCCAGTCGGCGACGACCTCGTGCTGCTCGGGCGCGACGTGTCGCTCGCCACCAATTTGCGCGCCGCGCTCGTCGATTCGCGGCAACGATTCAAGGACCTCGTCGAAATTTCAAGCGATTTCGCCTGGGAAACGAGCGAGTCGGGCGGCTTCGTGTTCGTCTCGCCGCAGGGCGCGCTGGGTTGGAGCGCGGATGAGTTGCTCGGCCGTCCGGTCACCGATTTCGTGGTCGGCGGGCCGCCGGGAACCGGCCGCAGCGTGACGGCAACGCCGTTTTCGACCCGCGCACCGGTCGAGCAGGTAGAGCTGTGGATGCGGCGTGCCGATGGAGGAGCGGCCTGCGTCATCGTATCCGCCGTGCCGCTGGTGACGGCCGATGGCAAGTGGCGCGGCGCGGGCTGCGCCTGCCGCGATGTGACGGAGGCGCGCGCGCGCGATACCGCCCTGGCCGAGGCGCGCAATCGCGCGCGCGTGTTCGCCTACATCGTGCGGACGATTCGCGACGAGGTCGAACCCGCGGCGATGCTTGCCGCGGCGGCCGCGGCGATCGCCCGGGCCCTTGGCGCCCCCGGGTGTCGTATCTGGCGCCGCACGGAAGCAGGCGAATTCCAGCCCGCGGCCGAGTGTGGCGCGGCGCCGATGACGGACCTCGACCCATTACGGTTCGGCAGTGCGGATAACGAGGAAAAGCTCGTCGAGTGGCATGACTCGAATTCTCAGTTCGCTGCGGCTTTGACGCGCTATCGCCGCACCGTCAATGGCGCGATCTGCCTATGGCGGCCTGGCGACCGCGGACAGTGGAGCGACACCGATCGGGCGCTGCTGAACGACCTTGCCGGCCAGCTCGGCATCGCCCAGGCGCAGATCGCGCAACACGAGGCGCTCGCCGCGCTCGCCCATACCGATGGGCTGACCGGCTTGCTCAACCGCCGCAGCTTCGTCGTCGAGCTTGAGCGCCAACTGGCGCACGCCGCACGCAGCGGTCGGCCGGGGGCGGTCGTCTATGTCGATCTGGATAACTTCAAGCCCGTCAACGACCGTCTCGGCCACCAGCGCGGGGACGAGGTGCTTCGCATGTTGGCTCAGCGGTTGCGCGGCGAATCGCGCGTCGGCGATCTTGTCAGCCGCCTGGGCGGCGATGAGTTCGCGATGTGGCTGACCGATACGGACGGCAATGGCGCGATCCGCAAGGCCCAATCGTTGATTCGCCTCGCCGACGCCCTGGCGCCGTATGGCGCCGGCAGCGATCGGCCGCTCGGACTCTCGGTCGGCGTCGCCGTCTATCTGCCGAGCGAGCCCGAGACGGCGGCCGAACTTCTCGCTCGAGCGGATGCGGCGATGTACGCCGCCAAGCACGGCGGCAAGGGGCGATACGCGATTGCAGAAGGCGCCAAGGAAAGCAAGGCATGAGCGACGCGATGTCTGCCGCGGGGCTGGTGGCGCGCGACGGCTCCTATCAGAAGGATAGGCGCGACGCCAGCGATCCGGATCCGAACGTGCGCCGGCAGCTGGCAGTCTCTGCGACACGACCGGAAATCCTCTATTTCCTCGCCGAAGACAAGTCGGCCGAAGTGCGGCGCGAAGTTGCGGCCAACGTCAAGACGCCGACCCGCGCCGATGCGCTGCTCGCCCACGATCCGGACGTCGATGTGCGCGCCATGCTCGCCGGCAAGATCGCCCGGCTGCTGCCGGGGCTTGCCCCGGGGGCGCACGACAAGCTGAACCGACGGGTGATCGATATCCTGGAAACGTTGGCGCGCGACGAAGCGGTGCGCGTCCGCCAAATGCTGTCCGAGGCGCTGCAGAATGTGGCGTCGGCGTCCCCCGATCTGATCCGGCAGCTTGCGCATGACAGCGAGCTGAGCGTCGCCGAGCCCGTGTTGCGGTTCTCGCCCCTGCTCACCGATCAAGACCTGCTCGACATCATTGCCGCATCGCCGCAATCGGAGCGCGTGGCGATCATCGCCAAGCGGGTCGATCTGGCTGCCGACGTGTCGGATGCCGTCGTTGCCACCCACAATGCCCCCGCCGTTGCCGCGCTGCTCGCCAACCCGTCGGCACAGATTCGCGAGGAGACGCTCGATCTGATCATCGAACAGGCGCCGCCCCAGATCTCTTGGCACGAACCCCTGGTCACGCGGCCGACGCTGCCGGTTCGGGCCGCACGGAGAATTGCTGCCTTCATCGCCGATGCTCTGCTCAAGAAACTCGAAGGACGTCCAGACCTCGACACCGACGCGCGGCGGCTGATTGCCGCCGAGGTGCGCAAGCGCCTGGCGGCCAAGTCCGATGCCGCCGCCGAAGACAGCGTGGACCGCGACAAACAAGACGAGGCGGAGGCCCGCCGCCTTTACGGCGAAGACAAGCTCGACGAGGACGTCATCGGCGACGCCATCGATCAAGGCAGGCGCACATTCGTCAGGACCGCGCTTGCCCTCTTGGGCAGCGTCGGACCGGATGTCATCCTTAAGGTCTTCGGCTCCGGCTCGCCCAAGGGCGTGACCGCGCTCGCCTGGAAAGCGGGCCTGTCGATGCACACCGCAGTGCAGATGCAGCTTCGCCTCGGCGGCATCGCGCCGAAACAGCTGCTGTCGGCCACGCGTGGCGGCGAGTATCCGCTGTCAACCGACGAGATGATCTGGCACCTGGAGTTCTTCGGCGCCAAGGCTTCTTAAGCGCCGCTGATGATCGTCCCGACGCCGCTTTCGGTGAACAGCTCGAGCAGCACCGCGTGCGATGCCCGTCCATCGAGGATGACCGCGCCCTCGACACTTCCTTCGACCGCCTGAACGCAGGTCTCGACTTTCGGGATCATGCCGCCGCTGATCGTGCCGTCGGCGATCAAGGCCTTGGCCTGGGCCACCGTCAGGTTGGAGACGAGCCGTTTGCTCTTGTCGAGCACGCCGACGACGTCGGTCAGCAGCAACAGACGCGCTGCGCGCACGGCGGCGGCCACGGCACCCGCCACGGTGTCGGCGTTGATGTTGTATGTCTGGCCGTCGCTGCCGACGCCGATCGGCGCGATGACGGGGATCACGTCCGACTGCGCGAGATTGGCGAGGATGGTCGGATCGATCCGCTCCGGTTCGCCGACAAAGCCGAGGTCGAGCACGCGTTCGATGTTTGAATCGGGATCGCGCTTGGTGCGCGTCAGCCGGCGCGCGAGAATCAGCCGGCCGTCCTTGCCCGACAAGCCCACGGCGCGGCCGCCGGCGGCGTTGATGGCGGTGACGATCTGCTTGTTGATCGAGCCCGACAGCACCATCTCGACGATCTCGACCGTTGCGGCATCCGTCACGCGCAGACCGTCGACGAACGAGCTCTTGATCTTGAGCCGCTCGAGCATCTGGCCGATTTGCGGTCCGCCGCCATGGACGACGATGGGATTGATGCCGACCTGCTTGAGCAGCATGATGTCGCGCGCGAAGTCGCCGGCCACGCGCTCGTCGCCCATGGCGTGGCCGCCGTATTTGACGACCACCGACTTGCCGCTGAAACGGCGCATATAAGGCAGGGCTTCGACCAGAACCCGCGCCTTGGCGAGCGACTCCTCTCGCTTCCTGTGGTCGTCAGTGCTCATCGTGCTCCCCGGACCGTCGCGGCGCGACATTAGCCCATGGCGGCGAGGCTCGCCAGCGCGGCCCGGAGTTCGGGCACGCCGGCGCCGGTGAGCGCGCTGGTCGCCGGCACCTCGGGATGCGCGGCGACATGGGTGGCGGCTTCGCCGGCGACCTCCGCCAGCCGCGCGGCAAGCGAGGCCGGGCCAAGATGGTCCGCCTTGGTCAACACCACCTGGAAGCTCACCGCCGCCGCGTCGAACTGCTTCATCTTCGCGCGATCGAGGTCCTTGACGCCGTGCCGCGCATCGACGAGCAGCAGCACCCGCGCCAGCGTCGGCCGGCCGCGCAGGTACGTCTCCGCCAGGCCGCCCCAGGCGGCAACCTTGGACTTAGGCGCCCGCGCGAAGCCATAGCCCGGCAGGTCGACGAGTAGCAACCGCGCGCCGAGGTCGAAGAAATTGAGCTGCTGCGTGCGGCCCGTCGACTTGGATGTACGCGCCAGCGTCGTGCGTCCGGTCAGCGCATTGACCAGGCTCGATTTGCCGACATTGGAGCGGCCGGAGAAGGCGATTTCGGGCAGCCCGGGCGGCGGCAGCGCCTCGATGACGGCGGCGCCGGCAACGAAACGGCACGGCGCGGCAAAGAGGCGCCGACCGGCTTCGAGGGCCTCGGCCGCCGATCGGTCGTCGGCCTCGTTGGCCACGCGTCAGGGCCCGGCTGGCTTGGCCGCCTTGCTCGACGCCCTGGCCGCGGCGCGGCGCATGATCACCGCCTGTTGGGAGATCGACAGCAAATTGTTCCAGGCCCAATAGATCACGAGACCCGCGGGGAAGGAGGCAAGCAGCACGGTGAAGATGAGCGGCATCATCAGGAACAGCTTGGCCTGCACCGGGTCGGGCGGCTGCGGGTTCAGCTTCTGCTGCGCCAGCATCGTGACACCCATGATCAGCGGCCAGACGCCGATGTGCAGCAATTCCGGAGGGGTCCAGGGAATGAGGCCAAACAGATTGAACAGCGAGGTGGGATCCGGCGCCGACAGATCCCTGATCCAGCCGTAGAAGGGCGCGTGGCGCATCTCGATGGTGATGAACAGCACTTTGTAGAGCGCGAAGAAAACCGGGATCTGAATGACGACCGGCACGCACCCGGCCATCGGGTTGGCTCCCTCGCGCTTATAAAGGCCCATCATCTCCTGCGACAGACGCTGGCGGTCTTCCCCGAACCGCGCGCGCAGCTTTTCAAGCTCCGGCTGCAGCAGTTTCATCTTGCTCATCGCCTTGTAGGATTTGTTGGCCAGCGGGAAGAACAGCCCCTTGATGATGACGGTGAGCAGCAGGATGGCGATGCCGAAATTGCCGATCTGGCGGTTGAAGAGATCGAGGACGAGAAAGATCGGCTTGGTCAGCCAGTAGAACCAACCGAAATCGATGGCACGGTCGAACAGGTCGATGCCGAGCGTCTCGGTATAGCGGTCGAGCAGCCGTACTTCCTTCGCGCCGGCGAACAGACGGGTGCTGACTTCGGCGGTACTGCCGGGTGCGACGGTTTGCGGCGAGCCAAACACGTCGACCTGGTACTTATCCGTGCCGCCGGTGGCGGTGTAAGCGAAGCGCGCCTTCTTCTCGCTGTTCTGGTCGGGAACCAGGGCGACGAGCCAGTACTTGTCGGTGATGCCGATCCACCCGCTAGTGGCCGCGTGCTCGATCGCGCCCGGCTTGTGTAAATCCGTGTAGCTGTATTCCTTGAGCCGCCCATTGAAAACGCCGATCGGCCCCTCGTGCAGGATGTAGTAGCCGGAGGTCTGCGGCGTGCCCGTGCGCGAGACTAGAGCGTAAGGGTGAAGCTGTACGGGGCTCGTTCCGAGATTCACCACCCGCTGCGTCACCTGAAACATGTACTCGGCATCTACGGCAATTCGGGTTTCGAAGCGCAGCCCTTGGCCATTGTCCCACCACAGGGTGGCCGGCTGCCCCACGGTCAGCGTCGGCCTGTCGGCGGTCCACGGCGTCTGTGAGTCCGGCACCGCGATGCCTTGCGTCACCGCCACCCACCCGAACTCCGCGAAATAAGGGTTGGTCGTGCCGGTCGGCAGCAGCAGCGTGATGGCCGGGCTGTTGCGGTCGGCCGTTTCGCGATAATGGACCAGCGACAGGTCGTCGAGGCGGGCGCCGGCAAGCCGCAGCGAGCCCTTGACGCTTGGCGAATCGATGTGCACGCGCGGCTGCGCGGCGAGCGCGGCCTCGCGCGTCACGGCCGCAGCGGCTCCACTGCCTGCGGCCGGCGGCGTCACTGCGGCGGTTGGTGGTGCGCCGGGTATTGGCGTGGTGGCCGGCGCAGGGGGTACGACGTCGGTCGTCGCCTGGGTCGCCGCGCGCTCGGCCTGGTGCGCGCGGTCGCGCTCGAGCCGCGGCAGGTTGTAGAAGAACTCGAAGGCGAGCACGATCAGGACCGACAGGACGATCGCGGCTATGAGATTGCGTTGCTCCATCGTCTCGGCCTATTCGCCACTCAAATATACGTATGACGGCATAGTATGCACGCGCGCATCAACAGCAGGAGCGGTGCGACGCTGGTCGCGGCGGCACCGGATCATAGCCCTCGCCGCCCCACGGATGGCAGCGCGCCAGCCGCTTGAGCGCAAGCCAGGCGCCGACGACGACGCCGCGTGTGAGAATGGCCTCACGGGCATACTCCGAGCAACTCGGATAAAATCGGCAGCTCGGCCCGATCAATGGCGACATCGTCCACTGGTACAAGCGAATCACAGCGCTGAGGAGGTGGACAATGGGATTCATCGCACGCCGTCGCGGTGAGTCGTCAGCGCGCCGAGCGCGGCGCGCAGGTCGTCAAGCAGCGCGGCGTAAGGCCGACCGCGCGTGGCGGCCCGGCCGATCACGACGTAGTCGTGGCCGGGAGCCGCCGCCTCCGGCATGACGGCCTCGGCCGCCGCCTTGAGCCGCCGGCGCGCCCGGTTGCGCTCGACCGCGCCGCCCAGCTTGCGCGTCACGGTGAAGCCGACACGTATGGCAGCTGCCGGTATATCGGCCTCCTCGCGCCGCCGTGCTTGAAGCACAAGCCCGGGGGCGGCATATTTTCTGCGCGCCTCGGCTACCCGCAAAAAATCGGAACGTCGCTTGAGGCGCAACAGCGCCCTGCGCATGGGGTGCCGGCGGATTGTGCTAGGCCGAGAGGCGCTTGCGGCCCTTGGCGCGCCGCCGGGCGAGCACGACGCGGCCGCCGACCGTCGCCATCCGCGTGCGAAAGCCGTGCCGCCGCTTGCGGATGAGCTTGCTGGGCTGATAGGTGCGCTTCACGAGCGTGTCTCCGGATGCCGCGCCACAGGGCGAAACGGCCCCGGCTTATATAGAGGGGCCGCTGTTAAGTCAACCAAGGGGTTGCGGCGGGGCAAACCGTTTCACGGCCATATGATTTGGTCCCCGCGGGCTGGCCGCAGTAGGGTGCGTCGCGGCCGTCGGCTGTGGCGGCCAAGATTAAAGGTTAACGGTGCATGGCGTCGCCCTCCCGATCCCCGCGCACTGCCTGGATTTGGCGCCTTGTACCGCTGCTGGTTCTACTTCTTGGTCTCGGCATCATATTCGCGTTTGGGCTCCACCGGCAGGTGAGCTTCGAGACATTGGCCGCGCATCGCGCCACGCTGCGCGATTGGGTCGCGAGCCATGGTGCCGCCGCACCCGTCATCTATGTCGTCGCCTATGTCGCCGCCGTCGCATTTTCCGTGCCTGGGGGCGTATGGCTGACCTTGACCGGCGGCTTCATGTTCGGCCCGATTTGGGGCGCCTGCTACGCTGTCGTCGGGGCGACGCTTGGCGCCACCGGCCTGTTTCTAGCGGCGCGGACTGCGCTCGGCGGCCTGCTTCGGGCCAAGGCTGGCTCGGCGCTCGATCGCCTGCGCGACGGCTTCCGGCGCGACGCGCTCAGCTATCTGCTCGTGCTGCGGCTGGTGCCGATCGTGCCGTTCTTCATCGTCAATCTGGTGCCGGCATTCCTGGGCGTGACCCTGCGCACCTATGTCGTGGCCACGTTTTTGGGCATCATTCCGGCCACCTTCGTCTTTGCCAGCCTCGGCAACGGGCTCGGCGCGGTGTTCGACGCTGGCGGCCGCCCCGATCTTGGCATTATCTTCACGCCGCCGATTCTGCTGCCGCTCCTGGGGCTAGCGGTCCTCGCTTTGATTCCGGCGGCGTATCGATACATCCAGCAGCGCCGCAACGGCGTAAGGAATTAGTCGGCGACGGCGAAGGGGCGGACTCATGCCGGAACAGATTGCGATGGATTTGTGCGTGATCGGCGGCGGCTCGGGCGGCTTAAGCGTTGCCGCCGGCGCCGCGCAGCTCGGCCTCAAAGTGGCGCTGTGCGAGCGCGGCAAGATGGGCGGCGACTGCCTCAACTACGGTTGCGTGCCGTCGAAATCGCTGATCGTGGCCGGCCGCAGCGCGAACGCGATCCGCGAGGCGCATCGCTTCGGGGTCGACGGCGGCACGCCACAGGTCGATTTCAAGGCGGTGCGCGATCACGTGCGCGGCGTCATCGCCGCCATCGCGCCCACCGATTCGATCGAGCGCTTCACCGGCCTCGGCGTGCGCGTCGTCCAGGCCTCCGCGCGCTTCGTCGCGGCCGACCGCGTTTAGGCGGGCGATGTCGCGATTACCGCACGGCGCTTCGTGGTGGCGACCGGATCGTCGCCGGCGGTTCCGCGCATCCCCGGCCTCGACAAGACCCCCCACCTCACCAACGAGACGATATTCGACCTCGATGTCGCGCCGCGCCGTCTCATCGTCATCGGTGCCGGTCCCATAGGCTGCGAGATCGCCCAGGCGCAACGCCGACTGGGTGCCGAGGTGACGGTGCTCGAAGCCTTCACCATGATGCCGAAGGACGATCCCGAGCTGGTCGATTTCGTGCGCCGGCGCATGATCGCCGACGGCGTCCGTATTCTCGAGGGCATCAAGGTGACGCGGGTCGACGGTGAAGCCGGCCGTATCGCGGTCGCGATCGAAGAGGGTGGCGCGGCGCGCAGCGTCGAAGGATCGCATCTGTTGCTTGCCACCGGCCGCCGCGTCAACGTCGCCGACCTCAACCTCGAAGCGGCCGGAGTCAAGTACACGGCGAAGGGTATCGAGGTGGATGCGCGGCTGCGCAGCTCCAACCGGCGCATCTACGCGGTCGGCGACGTGGCCGGCGGCTATCAGTTCACGCACATGGCGAGCTATCACGCCGGCATCGTCATTCGCAACGCGCTGTTCCGGCTGCCGGCCAAGGTCGATCACTCGGCCGTGCCCTGGGTGACTTTCACGGAGCCCGAGCTGGCCAATGTCGGCCTGACCGAGGCGGAGGCACGCAAGGTCCACGGCGACGATATTTCGATCCTGCGTTGGCCGTTTCATGACAATGACCGGGCGCAGGCGGAGCGCGAGACCGAAGGCCTCGCCAAAGTGGTGACAACGCGCAAGGGGCGCATTCTCGGCGCGGCAATCGTCGGCGCGCATGCCGGCGAGCTGATTCAGACCTGGGTGCTTGCCATTGCCAAGCGGCTGAAGCTGCGGGACATCGCCGGCATCATCGCGCCGTATCCGACGCTGGGCGAGGTCAACAAGCGCGTCGCCGGCAGCTTCTTCACGGCCAAGCTGTTCTCGCCGCGCACACGCCGGATCGTGCGTTTCCTCTACCGGCTGGGCTGATCGGCGCCGTGCCGGTGGTGCTATAGTCGGCGTCATGCCCGGATTTCGCAAGCGCCCCCGCGGCCAGTTCACGCTCTCGGCGCGCCTGCTGGTGCTGACCGTGGGCTTCGTGATGTTGAGCGAGGTGCTCATCTACGCGCCCTCGATCGCGCGGTTTCGTGTCGATTGGCTGCGCGCGCATATTGCCACGGCCCATCTTGCGACCCTCGCCCTGGAGGCGACGCCCGACAACATGGTGAGCGAGGACCTCAAGAATGAGCTGCTCAAGCATGCCGGGGCCTATGCCATCGTCATCCAAAGGCCGGGCGACGTGCGGCGCGTATTGTCGCGCGAGATGCCGCCGAAGGCAGATGAGACCTGCGACCTGCGCAGCACGATGATGGTCGATCTCGTCGTCGATTCCTTCATGGTGCTATTCGAGACGCATAATCGCGTGTTGCGCGTCCTGGGCCCGTCGCCGAAGGACGAGAACGTGCTCGTCGAGGTTCTGCTCGACGAGATGCCCATGCGCATGGCGATGATCGACTTCTCGTGGCGGATCCTCGCGCTCTCGCTGCTCATTTCGTTTTTCACCGCCTCGCTGGTCTATCTGACGCTGCAATGGCTGATGGTGCGGCCGTTGCGGCGTCTTTCGGCGAGCATGGTCGCGTTCCGTGACGCGCCCGAGGATTCCGCGCGCATGATCGTTCCGAGCGATCGGCGCGACGAGATCGGCGTGGCCGAGCGCGAGCTTGCGCAAATGGAGGAGGCCGTGCGCGCCGCATTGCGCCAGCGGGCCCGTCTGGCCGCGTTGGGCGAGGCGGTGGCCAAGATCAATCACGATTTGCGAAACATCCTCGCCAGCGGACGGCTGGTGTCCGACCGGCTTGCCGACTCCGCGGATCCGCACGTCAAGCGCGTCGCCCAGACGCTGGTCGAAACGATCGACCGCGCCGTGGCGCTCTGCAGCCAAACGCTTAACTACGCGCGCGACGACCCACCGCCGCCCAGCCGCACGCGCTTCTCGCTGCGCGACTGCGTCGATGACGCGGGTCGCGTCGTTGCCCTCCTCACCGAAGGTCGTGCCCAATGGGACAACCGGACTCTCGTCGGGCTCGATATCGAGGCGGACCGGGAGCAGATCTTCCGCGTTCTGGTCAATCTGGGACGCAACGCGTCCGAAGCGGGCGCGAAGCAGGTGCGCGTGGCAGCGGACTCGGCGGGCGGCGCCGATCTCGTCCTCGACATCGCCGACGACGGCCCGGGGCTACCACCAAAAGCGAGGGACAAGCTGTTTCAACCCTTCGCCGGGTCGACCCGCTCGGGTGGTACCGGTCTCGGCCTCGCCATTGCGCGCGATCTCGTGCGCGGCCATGGCGGCGACCTCATGCTCGTCGAGTCCTCGCCCGCCGGCACGGTGTTCCGCATCAACCTGCCGCGCGCGGTGACAAGCCGTTCGCATGCCGCGGAATGAGCGCCTCGCGCTATCCGCCGAACCGGTCTTCGATCGATGACCAGTCGCCGTAGCCGGTGATCCGCTTGAAGTCGTCGAAGCCGACGCCCTCGCCGGCGAGCGACAATTGCCCGGCCTTGAGGTCGGCGAGCGCTTTTTCCATCGTGCGGACGACCCGGAACAGCAGCGTCGTGGGATAGGCGGCAATGGCAAAGCCCATGGCGTAGAGCTCGGCCGGCGGCACCAGCGGTGTGCGGCCGCCTTCCAGCATGTTGGCGATCTGCGGGACGTGACGAAAGGCGGCGCCGATCCGCGCCAGCTCGTCGAGATTTTCCGGCGCCTCGACGAATATTCCATCGGCCCCGGCCTTGAGATAACGCTCGGCGCGGCGCAGCGCGTCGTCGAGCCCGTGCATGGCGCGGGCATCGGTGCGGGCGACGAGAAAGGTCCCGGCGTCGGCGCGCGCGGCGGCGGCGGCGCGGAGCTTCGCCTCCATGATCTCGGCAGGGATCACGTCCTTGCCGGCCATGTGGCCGCAGCGCTTGGGCGCGCGCTGGTCCTCGATGAAGATGGCGGCGGCGCCCATCGCTTCGTACCCGCGGACAGTGCGCGCGACATTCTTCACGTCGCCGTAGCCGTCATCGGCGTCGATCAGCACCGGCAAGCGCGTCGCCGCCATGATGTCGCGCATGCCGGCGCTCATCTCGCCGTAGCCGACAAGACCGATATCGGGCAGAGCGTGGCGTGCGCCGACCAGCGGATAGCCGCCAATCGAATAGGCCGGAAACCCGGCGAGCGCAATCAGCCGCGCCGACAGGGCGTCGTGCGCGCAGGGGAGCAGCAACGGATGATGGGCGGCGAGCAGCGCGCGCCAAGTCGTTGGGGATTGCTGTGCGGTCATTGCGTCCTCCCGATCAGGCGGGCGATTTAAGCGCCGCTTGCCGCTTCATACAATCGTCACGATTTGTGCCCAGGGCGCGCCGCAGGCATAGTCGTGCCTTGGACTCCTGCGAGGCTGGCCATGCACAATTGGGACCCGGCGCAATATCTCAAATTCTCCGACCACCGTCTGCGCCCGGCGCTCGACCTCATGGCGCAGATCCCGCTGGCGACCTGCATGGTACTGTGGGACCTCGGCTGCGGTCCCGGCAACATCACGCAGATGCTGGCCGAGCGTTGGCCGCAAGCAGAAGCGAGCGGCTTCGATTCCTCACCGGAGATGCTGGCCAAGGCGCGTGCCATCAAGGACATCGCTTGGGTGCAGGGTGACATTGCGCAGTGGAATGCACCGGTGCCGGCCGATCTCGTCTTCAGCAATGCCGCGCTGCATTGGGTGCCGGATCATGCC
>JACQDQ010000162.1 GCA_016201015.1 Pseudomonadota bacterium
CCTTGGCGAGATAGGGCGCGCGGCCGCGATAGGTCGCGAAGACGGTGTCGCCCGGCGCCAGAGTGTCGCAGACGCCGACCGACACCGCTTCCTGGTCGAGCAAGATATGCACCGGGCTCTTGATCTTGTCGGTCGGGTACAGGCAGGCGATCTCCTCCTCAACGCGGCGTATGCGGTAGAGGCCAAGACAGAGGCGGCCGAGCAGAGCGAGGTCGAGGCGGGGGGTGCACCTTTCATTTCCCCAACATCAGCTCACGGCAGCTCCTGCGTTGATGCGTCGCAGGACACGATCATTCAGATACTGACCGTAGGATGTCAGGTCGAGACGAACAACGATGTCTGGGTCGTCCACTAAGGTGAGTTCAATCCACTCACCTTCAACGCCCGTGGGCATCTCGTCCACGCGATAGATTCCACGGGGGAATGTCCGTCGGAGACCGCTACGGATCTCGTGCGATCCATTTCCGGTATGAAACATTAAATCTTTCATGATGTTATCGCCTTTCTGAAGATACTGTGGAGAAGTATATATTCGTATTTATGATATTATACAGGAATAATATCATAACAAAGGAACCTTGTCAATCGCTGGGTCCCGACTTTCGTCGGGACGACGAAGCGGGGTGTCCCTCGCTGTCCCGCCGCGCCCTTGACAAATAGGAACAAAATGGTCATATTGGGATGAAGTATGGCCGCCGCCGACGCTGCCGGGAGAGTCGCATGATTATACTGTATTTAGAAGTTGTTTCGCAGAGACGAGATCTCTGCCCGGGGCCGTCGTTGGAGGCTTACCGTGCAGATTTAGAACGTAATGGACCTAATCCTGATAGAGGTAAAATATCCTATTTGTTATTGGACGAAACGGAGCAATCGGACCAAACGGAGCAATCGGACGAAACGGAACAGGGTGGGGTGTGTAAAGGGGGGGTAGTCGGCACGGCATATCCAGGCATGAGCGGGCCGTCAGGAGCCGGCGCGATGCAGCGAAAATTTGGCTGCCACGTAGCGCAGGACCTGCTCGACGCTGCCCTCGACCGTGGCGTCGGCCGTATCGACGATCAGCGCCGCAGCTTCCGGCGGCTCGTAGGGCGCGGAAATGCCGGTGAATTCCGGAATCTGGCCGGTGCGCGCCTTCTTGTAGAGGCCGCGCGGGTCGCGGCGCTCGCAGGTGGCGAGGTCGGCGCGCACATAGATTTCGTGGAAGGAGCCCTCGGCCCGGCGCTCGGCGGCGGCGCGGGCGCGCTCGCGGTCGGCGCGGTAGGGCGAGATGAACGCGGCGATGGTGATGAAGCCGGCCTCGGCGAACAGCGCCGCCACCTCGCCGACGCGCCGGATATTCTCGGCGCGCTCGGCCGGGTTGAAGCCGAGATCGGCGCTGAGGCCGTGGCGCAGGTTGTCGCCGTCGAGCACGAACACCTGGTAGCCCAGCTGGAACAGGCGCTGCTCGACGGCGATGGCCAGCGTCGACTTGCCGGCGGCCGACAGGCCGGTCAGCCACAGCACGCCGCCGGCATGGCCGCTGCGCGCCGTCCGCGCCGCGGTGCTCACCCGGTGCTCGACGATGGCGACGTTCTGCGCCCGCGGCGTCACCAGCGGCCGCTGATCCGAATAGCCCTGCATGCCGATCGTGCCGCCGCCGACGATCTCGCCGTCCTCGGCCAGCACGAAGCGCCCGGTCGCCGGGTTGTCGCTGTAGGGATCGAGCGCGAGCAGGCGCCGCGTGCGCAGCACCGCCTCGGCGACGTCGTAGGGCGCGACCTCGGCGGCGCCGCTCGGCGTCAGGTCGGCGCCGATCACGCGATCGATCGACTGCACCTCGACCGCGCAGCTCTGCGTCGCCAGCTTGAGCGTCAGGCGGCGTCCGGCGGCGAGCGGCGTCGCGCCCAGCCAGAACAGCCTGGCACGAAATACGGTCGTCTCGACCGGCGGCCTCTCCACGTGGCTCATCGTCTCGCCGCGCTCGAGGAACAACTCGTCGGTCAAGGTGACACCGACCGCCTGGCCGGCGACGGCGTGCCGCGGCGGCATCGCGTCCGGAAGCGGACTCCACGCCTCGATGGTCTTGATCCGCGTCGTCTTGTTGCACGGCGAGAACAGCACCGTGTCGCCGATCGCGAGCCGTCCGCTGGCGATGCGGCCGGCCAGGATGCGCCGATCGTCGAATTTGTAGACGTCCTGGACCGGCAGGCGCAGCGGCAGATCGACCGGCGCCGGCAGCTTGTCGAGCCGGTCGAGCGCTTCGACCAGGATCGGCCCGCGATACCAATTCAGGCGCGGCGAGCGCGTCGTCAGATTGTCGCCGTCGCGCGCGGCGGTTGGAATCATCGCCTGCGCCTTCAGGCCGAGACCGCCGAGATAGGCGGCGAACTCGCGGACGATCTCGGCGAAGCGCGCTTCGGCGTGGCCGACCAGATCCATCTTGTTGACGGCGACGACGATCTGCCTGACGCCGAGAAGCTGCACGAGAAGGCCGTGGCGGCGCGACTGCTCGCGCACGCCCTCGGCGGCGTCGATCACCAGCACGGCGGCGTCGGCGGCGCCGGCGCCGGTCACCATGTTGCGGATGAACTCGCGATGGCCCGGCGCATCGATCAGCACATAGGGGCGCCGCGCGCTGCGGAAGCGGATATAGCTCAGATCGACGGTGACGCCCTGATCGCGCTCGACCTGCAGCGCGTCGGTGACGAAGGCCCATTCGAACGCCATGCCGCGCCGGTGGCAGGACTCCTCGACGCGCGCCACGGCGCCGTCGGGCAGCGCGCCCATCTCGTGCAGCAACCGGCCTACCAGCGTCGACTTGCCGTGGTCGACATGGCCGACGAAGACGACGCGCAGCGGACTCGTGGCGGAAGTCGCCGCCGCCTGCGCCGCGATGGTGGTCTGGTCGGGCATGGCAGCGCGGCCGCTACATCGGACCGGCCCTCCTCACCCACCTCGACGCCTGCGGCGTCTCGGCCCTCTCCTCCCATGGGGAGGAGAGGGAGGGACCCGCGCAGCGGGAGGGTGAGGAGGACTTGCCGGGCGAATGGTGGATGGTACGCATCACATATATCCTTCGACGCGCAGGCGCTCGAAGGAGTCCTCGGCCTCGTGGTCCATGGTGCGGCCGGCGCGCTCGGGCGCCCGCGTCGTCTCCAGCTCGGCGATGATCTCGGCGATGCTCGCCGCAGCGCTGGCGATCGTCACCGTGATGTCGCTTTCGCCGAGCGAGCGGTAGCGCCTGCCATGCTTCGCCAAATAAAGCGGCACGATGGGACTGCCTTCGCGCAGCGTATAGCGCCAGATGTCGATCTCGCTCCAGCCGAGCAGCGG
>JACQDQ010000026.1 GCA_016201015.1 Pseudomonadota bacterium
CTCGAAACGCGTGAAGGGCTCCGCCGGTCTGCCGCCGACCCGCGAAGACCTCTATGACTGAGGGAACGCAACCGATTTTCGATGGGCCCGTCAGCCAACCTGATCCGCCAGGATACGCGCGGCAGCCAGCCGGACCGTCACGACGGTGCCATGGTCGGGCATGCTGTCGATCTTGATCGAACCACCGTGCAGTTCGACGAGCGAGCGTACCAAGGTCAGGCCGAGACCGGTGCCTTGATGTTTTCGCTGGTACACGTTTTCGATCTGGGTGAACGGCTGCATCAATTTCGCGAGGTCTTCCGCGGCGATGCCGATACCGGTATCGGCAACCGATAGCTCGATATCACCGGATGGTATCTGACTCACCGAAACCGTGATCGCGCCGCCGCGCGGCGTGAACTTAAGCGCGTTCGACAGGAGATTGAACAGTATGCGGCGGATCGCCTCCTCATCGGCGTGCGCAGGCGGGAGATCCGGGGCAATCGCCGCAGCGAGAGTAAGGCCCGCGGCACTCGCCTGTGTGCCGAGGGTCCGCAATACGTCGGTCACCATATTACCGAGAGCCACATCGCGCTTGTCCAACTCAATCTTGCCGGCTTCGATCTTTGCCACATCGAGAACCTCGTTGACGATGCCGAGGAGATGGAGGCCGCTCGCGTGAATGTCGCCGGCGTATGTTCGATAGTGCTCGTTCGCCACTGGCCCCAGCATTTCGGTCTTGATCATCTCGGACAAACCGATAATGGCGTTGAGCGGTGTCCGGAGCTCATGGCTCATGTTGGCGAGAAACTCGCTCTTCGCTTGGCTCGCCGCCTCAGCATGCGCCTTTGCTTCGTGCAGCACCCGGTCCGCGCGCATCGCCGCGGTCACGTCCCGGGCCACGCCGCGGTAGCCTGAAAACCGCCTCTCGGCGTCAAATACCGGCCTGCCGCTCACGGAAACGTGGATAAGGGAGCCGTCATTTCGCTGGATCTTGTAGACGAAATCGCGGAACGGCTCGTGCCGCTCCAGAGTGTCCACGTGCTCACGCCATTTCTCCGGGTCAGACTCCAAGTCGCGTGCCGCATCCGTGCGCCGCTTCCCGATCAGATAGTCGCGATCGACGCCAAAGGCGCTCAACCGCTCCGAGATATACGTGAATTCATGTTCTGGGCCGCTCTCCCAGAACCAGTCGGACTCCGTCTCGGCATAGTCGCGGAACCGCTGCTCGCTCAGGCGCAAATCGTCATACGCACGTTGCAGGCTCGCACACAATCCATTGAAGGCAGCGACCACCTTGTCCAATTCGTCCTCCGCCTTGGGCGGTCTGCGTTCGAGACCGAACCGCGGTGATGGACGCACGAAGTCATAGCCGCCGACGAACTCGGCGATGGCTACAAGATGCCGGGTGACCAACCGATGGAAGATATAGATGATGAAAAAGGAGACGAGGAAGGTCTTGGCGCCTTGGCTCACCAAGATGATCAACGCCCTGTCAACTAGTTCGCGGTACACCTCGGTAAGGGTGGCCTCGACGTAGAAAATACCGATCGACTGCCGGGTACCCTGAACGACATGGACAAGGGGGAATTCTCGAGCAATCACCGAATGGGTCCCGCGCTCACCGACCGATACGCTCAGAGGATTTCGCCTGGCGCCGGTTTCACGTATCTCGGCGGCGCGAATTTCGGGCAGCCGGAGAATGCCGTTGAGCTGAAGCTCCAACTGGTCTTGGTCCAGGTTCCAGAGGCCTTCGCCGAGGCTGCCGAGATAGCTTCGCTCGATTTCGTCGAGCCGGGTTTCGATGGTCCCGACCTCGCGGCGGTAGTCGAGGTAGAGCTGGAGCACCGTGAGGGTCAACGTAACGATGGAGCTGAACAGAAGAACGCTGGCTAGGAGGCGAAGGCCGATGCCGCCGCGATGGCGGGCGAAGGAAGTCCACGCCGCGCCGTGCCTGAAGATCGACAACTTGGTCCGGCGTATGTCGTCCGTCGTTGACGCCGGCGGCTTGTTGCCGTCGTGACGGAATGACTTCGGATCACCCTCTCGTGAGGCCATGTGCCGACCCCTAATTCATTGCGACGCAACTTCCTTAGGGTGATGGACTGAGATTTCGGCAGCGACTTAACCTATAGGGTGTAGCTCTCCACAAAAATGTCTACGATCGGCGGTGCCGCGCATTTTCAAAATACCCCATTCGATATACTAGACCGATGGACGGGGATGGCCAAGAGCGGAGGTCCCTGTCGCGGTCCATCTTTGGCGGCCGATCGAGGAGAAGCGTCATGCGACGGTTACTCTTCGCCTATGTTCTGGTCCTCCTGTCTCATGCCCCGTCCCATGCGCAAACCGTCATCCGTCTTGCCCGAATAGCCGACGTTCCCGACCAATTTGTCGGCGGCGAGATATTGAAGGCCGTCTATGGCCGTCTGAACATCGCGGTGGAGCTTGTCGACGTGCCGGGCAAGCGGGCGCTGGCGCTCAGCAGCGCGGGCCAGCTTGACGGCGAGGTTCACAGAATCGCCAATCTCGACCGGGACTATCCGTCACTGATGCAGATCTCGCCGCCGATCAACTACATCGAACCCGCCGCCTTTACGACGACGCTTCAGTTCGAGGTGAACGGCTGGCCGTCGATCAAGCACTACAGCATCGGTATCGTCCGCGGGGTCGGCTCTTCGGAGGCTGGCACGAAGGGGATGCAACGCGTCACGGCGGTGAACAGCCTGCAAAACTTGATCCGCATGCTGGAGGCCGGCCGCCTCGATCTGCTGGTCACGGATTTGTTCAGCGGGCGGGTCGCGGTAAAGAAAATGAATTTGCAGTCGCGGATCTCTGCGCTCTCCCCGCCGATCGAGCGTATCTACATTTATCACTATCTGCATGAGCGGCACCGCGAACTTGCGAAGAAGGTCGCGGCGGTGATCCGCGACATGGATGCGAGCGGCGAATTGGCGCGGTTGCGGGATATGCTCGTCAAGCGGGCACTCGACGCATCGTGACGGCGATGCGACGCGCCGGCGTGTCGGCGTAGCTAGGCGCGCGGCTTGTCCCAGGCCGGCGCCCAGGCGACGTTGACGATCCGCTGATTCTTCGGCAATCGCGCGATCGCCGCGCGGTCGTCGTTGTCCAGCTTCAGCCGCACCGCGTCGAGATTTTGCTGCAGCGTTTCCCGCCGGCCCGTCCGCGGAATGGCCGCCACGAGGTCCTGGTCGAGCAGCCATTTCAGCGCCACCTGGACCGGCGACGCGCCATGCTTGCGGCCGATCCGCGCCAGCTCGGGAAATTCATTGATCCGCCCGCGCGCCAGCGGAGCATAGGCGGTCACCGCAATGCCCTTGCTGCGCGCGTAGTCCAGTACCGCCGACTGGTCGAGCAGTACGTGGTATTCGACCTGATTGCAGGCGATCGGTGCGCCGATCTTCTCCACCGCCTCGCGCATCAGGGCGACGGTGAAGTTGGAGACGCCGATCGCGCGCGCCTTACCCTGCTCCTTCAGCCGCACCAAGGTCTCCAGCGTCTTTGCCAGATTCATCTCCGGCATCGGCCAGTGGATGAGGTACAGGTCGACATAGTCGCTCTTCAGTGCCGCCAGGCAGCGATCCATCGCGCGGCGAAGCGCATCCGGTGCCAGATTGTCCTGATGCACCTTGCTGGTGATGTGAATCTCGCCGCGTGGCAGGCCGGAGGCGGCGACGGCCGCCCCCACCGTCGCCTCGTTCGTGTACATCTCCGCGGTGTCGAGATGCCGGAAGCCCATGGACAGCGCCAGCTCCATCGACGCCTGGCCCTCGGCATTGCGCAGCTGCCCGGTACCGAGCCCCAGCTTCGGCATGCGCATGCCCTGTACCGTGATCCGCTCCATCCCGGCCTCCTCCCCTTGTATGGGGCATTTGAAGTCAAGCCTGTGTTTTGGTGCAAGGCCGTTGAATGTGAAGCGTCGGTGCGATTGGCCGGGAGGTGAGGGCCGCGGCGGCGGGCGGCGGCGGCGCTGGGGCGCGGTGATGCCGGACGATCCGAGGGGAGTTCGCGTGGAACGGCAGATGATGCGGATCATCGCGCCGCAGCCTTGTATGCGGTGGGCCGCGGGGCGGCCCGAACCATGATGCGGACATGCGCATCGGCAGCGAAGCTCCGCGGCGGCGGACCCATTCTCTCCGGCGGCGTTGCAGCCATGGGAAGCGATCGGGATACCGCCACCTCGGATGGTCATCGGCAGGCCCCGGCAGACGCCGCTGCGGGCAGCCGGACCTGTGCGATCCTCGCCAATCGGGCGCTCCTAGGCTGGGCTCGCCGCCGGCGCCGCCGGCCGCAGCGTGACGCCTTGCGGCACCTCGCCGGTGGTGGCCAGGCGCCACAGCGCGATCAGCAGCTTGCGGGCCAGCGCGACGATCATGGTCTTGCGCGTGCCCTTGGCGTTCTCGGTACGGGTGCGGAACCACCTCGCCAAGGCGCTGTCCTTCTGGAACATCAGGAAGCGCCAGGCGAGCTGGATCATGCCCCGGCGCACCCGCGCGCTGCCGGCCCTGGCCAGCCCCTTCTCCCGCCGTCGGGCGCCGCTCTCGTCGGGCGCGCCGGTCAGCCCGGCATAGCGCGCCACGGCTCGGCGATCGCGCAGCTGGCGTGTCAGCACCTCGTGCACCAGCATGTCCGCCGTCTCGATGCCGACGCCGAGCACCCGGGCGAGCAGGCGGACCATCGCGTGCGGACCCGTCGCCGGCGCCCGCTCCAGCCGCTCCAAGCGCGCCGCCTCGATCTCCTTGATCTGGTCTCGGGCCAGGCGCAGCCGCGCCATGTCGCGCCCGAGCTCGGCCAGGGTGTTCGGCGGCAGCGCCACGCCCTAGGACGTGCGCAGCTCCGCCAGCCGCTCCGCCGCCCGGCGCAGGGTCGGCTTGACGCCGCGTACGCCCAGCCGCGCCAGCGCGCCCTTGAGCCGGTTCACGATCCGGCCGCACTCCTTCACCAGGGTCTCGCGTTCGCGGCTCGGGCGCCGCGCGTCCTCTTCCTCCAGCGTCGGCACCGCCGCCATCCGGCAATGCGCCGCCTCGCCGCGCAGCCAGCCCAGGAACGCCCGCTTGAGCAGTCCCAAATCGAGCCGATCCGTCTTCGCCCGGCGATGCTCGCGCGACACCGCCACGCTGGTCGGATGGATCACATGGGCCTCAACTCCGCGCGCTCGCAGCCAGCGCGCCAGCCAGAACCCGTCCCGTCCGGCCTCGAAGGCCGCCGCGATGCGCGCGATCCGGCGGCCCGCCGCCGCTGCCTCCTCACGCCAGCGATCGATCTGGCGCAGCAGCAGCTCTGCATCCGGCGCAAGCTTCTTCAACGGCTCACGCGCCACGCCCGGAACCATGGCTGTCACCAGCCAACTTGCCTGGCTCAGTTCGATCACCACGATAAGCGTGCTATCCTGCTCAAGGGCGACGGGGGATTTGCTTTGGTCGTTCGACTGCAGCATGGCGTTCTCCATCGGTTGCTTCCAACAGCGATGGTGCACCATCCCTCGCCGCCCGCCCCATATCATCTCTCCTCCCTCTCAGAACACCGGCAGATCGCCCAACGGCAGCTGCCGCCATTTCCGGCTGATCGCTTCCAACTCGCCATTGTTCTTGATCGTGTAGATGAAGGTGTTCAGCCATTGCAGCAGGTCGGAATTGCCACGGCGGATGCCGATGCCGAAATGCAGTGGGCGCAAGATGAGCTTGGTCTCGTAGTTCTTGCCGGGATCGTCGCGATTGAGGATTTGGTAGGCCAGCATGCCGGTGCCGGCGAGATCGACCTGTCCAGAAATCAGCGCCTGGACGCCCATGGCCTGGTTGTCGAAGCGCATGATATTGGCGCCCTGCGGCGCGGTTTGCGACAGGACGATGTCCTGCATGGCGCCGCGCGGAATGCCGATGCGTTTGCCGGCCAGATCGGCAAGTGTCTTGACCTGCAGGCTGGCCGGGCCGACCAGCACGGCGCCGTCGGTCGCATAGGGCATCGAGAACCAGACCTGCTTCGCCCGTTCCGCTGTGATGCCGATCATCATCATGTCGACCCGACTGGTCAGCAGATAGGCGATGCGGTTCTGCGGCGTCGCCGGCACGAATTCGATCTCGACGCCGAGATATTTCGCCAGCAGCCGGGAAACGTCCGGCTCGTAGCCTTCCGGCTGGCCATCCTTGCCGGTCGCGCTGAACGGCGGGTTCGAGGTATCGAGCGCCATCAGCGCCTTGCCGCGCTTGATGATCTCGTCGACGGTCTGCGCCGATGCCCCTTGCGGTGCCTGGACCGTAGCGAAGGCGAGCGCGAGCGCCACGACGATAGCGCCCCAGGCGTGACGAAGTTTGGACATTTCCCCTCCTGACGGCGCCGGTTCTTTCCCAGCGTCCGCCACTACGCTGCCGCCATGGTGGTGGCCGGTCAAAGGCCATCACATCCTGATTGAGTATAAGTGGGTAACCACGCCGCCTCGTCCCGGCGCGAACGGCACTTACCCATTGCCGCCGTCGGCCCGAGCAACGATCCTCGGCGGCGGCCAAGGGATCCGAAGCTCACCCAAAAGAGCATGCCGCGGGTCAGAGGATGCAGGTGGAGTACGTTTTCCAGTTCGGCGTGATTTGGCAAGGCCGCGACGCGTTCCTCTCGGGCGCATTGCTCACGCTGCAACTCTCCGCGGAATCGATGCTGCTCGGCGTCACCATTGGCATCCTCGGCGCTTGGGCCAAGACTTCGCGGCTGGCAGTCCTGCGCGGTGTCGTCCAGGCCTATGTCGAGCTCGTGCGCAACACGCCATTCCTGGTCCAGTTGCTGTTGATCTATTTCGGCCTGCCTCGGCTCGGCGTGCGCATGTCGCCCGATAGCGCGGCGCTGCTGGCGATGGTGATCAATCTCGGCGCCTACGCCACGGAGATCGTGCGCGCCGGCGTCGAGGCAGTGCCGCATGGACAGATCGAAGCCGGCCGCGCGCTGGGTTTGCGGTCCTGGCAGATCTTTCGCTTCGTCGTGCTGATCCCCGCGCTTGAAACCGTATTCCCGGCTCTGTGCAGCCAGTTCATCCTGGTCATGCTCGGCTCCAGCGTCGTCTCCGCGATCTCGGTCGAGGAGCTGACCGCCATCGCCAACACGCTGCAATCGCAGACCTTCCGCCCGTTCGAGATCTACCTGGCGGTCGGCGCGATCTATGTCGTCATTGCGCTTGCCTTCGAGGCGGCCTTCGGCGGGGTCGAGCGAATACTGTTCCCGCCCAAGGGCGCAAGCGGGCAAGCGCCCTCATGATCCGTGAATTCGGCCCCAGCGAGATTTGGTTGCTGATTTTAGGGCTGCGCTGGACCGTGCTGCTCGCGCTCGTCGCCTTTGTCGGCGGCGGCATCGGCGGCGCTATCGTCACAATCCTGCGCGTCGCGCCTTTACGCCCAGTCCGCGCAGCGGCCGTCACCTTCATCAAGCTGCTGCAAGGTTTGCCGTTGCTCATCCTGCTATTTCTGGTCTTCTTCGGCATCAATCTGCTCGGCATCAGGACCGATGCCTGGACCGCCGTCGCCATCGGCTTTTCGCTCTACGCCAGCGCCTTTCTCGGCGAAATCTGGCGCGGCTGCATCCAGGCGATCCCCAGCGGACAATGGGACGCGGCGACCGCCCTCGGCCTCTCCTTCGCGCAGCGCCTGCGCCTGGTGATCGTCCCGCAGGCCGCGCGCATCGCCATCGCGCCGACGGTCGGATTCCTCGTCCAGCTCCTCAAGGGCACCTCACTTGCTTCGATCGTCGGCTTCACCGAACTGACCCGCGCGGCGCAGATGATCAACGACATAACCTTTCAGCCGCTGACCGTGTTCGGCGTCGCGGCAGGTTTCTATTTCCTCCTCTGCTGGCCGCTGTCGTTGCTCAGCATCCGGCTCGAGCAGCGCCTGCGCGGCGGCGTGACAGCAGCCCGCGTGCCGGTCTGAAAACGGCCGCCGTCGGCGCTCAACTGCCGCGGCGGCCGTGGAGATTGGGGAAGAACAGCTCGGTCCAGTTCGCCGGCGCGGCCTTGATCGTGCCGACCTTCTGCATGAAGGCCGCCGTCTTCATGAGCTGATTGGGCGTGACCGTCATCTCCACCAGGGGATCAGTCAGCATGGCATGCAAGTCGTCGACCGGTTCCTTGGTGCCGGTCATCCGTTTGTAGGCCTCCGCCGCGGCCCGCTTGTCGCGGTTGATGATATCGATGGCCTCCTCCAAGGCGGCGAAGAAGGCGGCGTAGGACTTGGGGTTGGCGTCGCGAAATTTGCCGCTGCCCCACACCAGATTGAAGGTCGCCGGCCCGCCGAGGATGTCGTAGCTGTTGAGGATCGCCCGCACGCCTCGCTCCTTCCGCTCCTGATATTGGAACGGCGGTGAGGAAAAGTGCGCCGTGACGGCACCGCTGCCGGAAAGCAAGGTGGTCATCGCGTCGGGATGCGCCATCGACACCGTGAGATGATCGAGCTTGGTGTAATTGTCGTCGCCGAATTCCTTGGCTACAGCCATCTGCAGCAGCAGCGCCTGGGTCGAGACCTTGACCGAGGTCACTGCGATCTTGTCCTTGTCGGTAAAGTCGCGAATGGTCTTGACGGTCGGGTTCGTGGTGACGAGTTCGACCGGCATGTTGTTGAGCGCGCCGACCCCGCGCACCTCCAGCGCCGTCCCCTTCGTCTTCGACCACAGCGTAATCAGCGACGGCACGCCGCCCGTGCCGAAATCGAGATTGCCGGACAGCAGCGCGTCATTCATCGCGGCGGGGCCGCCGAGCTTCACCAACGTCACCTTGACATCGCCCACGCCGGCGGCCTTGGCTTGTTTCTCCACCAGCTTGCTGTCTTCCATGATCATCAGCGGCAGATAGCTCAGGCCGAATTGCTGGGCGGCGCGGATTTCGTTTGTTTCGCCATGAACGTCGGCCGTTCCGAGAGCGATTGCGACGCCCAGCAGCACGATCTGCGATTTCGTGAAGATACGCATCGTCTCCTCCCCGAATGACCGGCTCCCAGGTCAAGCGCCCGGGTAGCTCCAATGACGGCAATCTCTTCGGCACAACGGAAGCATCAGCAGCCGATGGCGGTGCGGTGACCGCCCGATGCGGTCGGCCTAAAGCGACGATGGGCGGCTGGCGAAGGTGGCATCATCGATGGTGAATCGCCACTGACCGTCCGAACCGCGCCGCAGAACTTCGGCCGACGATCCCGCCATCGCCACCGAGCCGTCCGGAGCGGTCAATTTCCAATCCGAACGTACGATCGCGGTGTCGCCGGCCCGATGGCACGACGCGCATTTGATCGCGATCTTGAGCGGTCCATCGAGAAAGGTCGAAATCGTCTTGTCGATTTCCGCCTTGCCGCGGGCGGTCACCGCCCCGTCGATCGTGAGAATGGCATCCGCGGCATACAAGTCGAGCAGTGCGCCCTTGTCGCGCCCATTGAACAGTCTGCCGAAGGCCTCAGAGATTTCTTTCGGCTGTTTCACGCCCATGATTGTCCTCCGCGTTCGATTGCGATTGGCGAGCCCGCCCTTGCCGGTAAGCCCAAGGTTAGTCGAGGACCGGCTTTGAGGCCAGCGATGCCGTCGCCACCACGCCGGCCCGCTCGGCTACTTCCAGAACTGCCGCGAGGCGAGACGGGCGCCCTCGGCCAGCGCCCCCAGCTTGGCCCAGACCACGTCGGCATCCACTGCGGCCTGCCCGACCCAGGTGCCGTAGCCGCAATCGCTGCCGGCGATCACGTTCTCGCGGCCGACGAGCTTGGCGTAGCGCGCGATGCGCTGGGCGATCAGCTCGGGATGCTCGATGAAGTTCGACTTGGACTCGAGCACGCCGGGGATCAGCACCTTGCCTTCGGGCAGTTTCACGCGCTCGAACAGCGTCCACTCATGCGCGTGGCGCGGGTTGGCCGCCTCGAACGAGATCGCATTCGGCCGCGCCAGGAATACGATGTCGATGATATCGGCGAGCGGCACGTCGCAGTGATGCGGGCCCTCGTAGTTGCCCCAGCACACATGCATGCGCAGCAGCTCGGGCGCAATGTTGGCGACCGCGTGGTTCAACGCCTCGACATGCATCCGGGCATGCTTGCGGAACTCCTCCAGGCTCAGATCCGCGTACTGGATGTGCCGCCCCATCGCCAGATCGGGGCAGTCGATCTGCAGCACGATGCCCGCGTTCGTCACCGTCTCGTATTCGTGGCGCATCGCCTCGGCGATGGCGAGCAGATACGCCTCCTCGCTCGGGTAGTAGTCATTGCGGAAGAAGAGCGACACCACGCCTGGCGAGGCGGCGCTCATGAACGCGCCGGCCGCCTTCACCTGCGCCAGTGCCGTTTTGAGGTTGTCGACGTCGGCTGGCGCCGCCTGCGCATCGCCGACGCTGATCGGAGCGTTGCAGGCGGGCGTCTTGCGCCGCGAGCGGCCCGGATCGCCGAACACGCGCTTGGCGAGATTGGGGAAGGCGACCAGATCCTGGTACACGAACGTGTTGCCGGTGCCGCCGAAGCCGTTCAGGCGGTCCTTGACGTAGGTGGCGTAGCTCGGCTTCGACATCTCGCCGTCGTTGATCAAGTCGATTCCGGCGTCGGCCTGCTTCCTTACCACCTCGGCCACGGCGGTACGCACCCGCGCCGCCAGCGCCTCGCGGTTGACCGGCACGCCTTCCTCCTTGGCGTACATCGTCCGGATGAGATCCTCCGGCCGCGGCAGGCTGCCCGTGTGCGTGGTCAGGAAACGCTCGGTGCTGCGCTTCATTGTCCCCTCCCCCGGCAAATCTGATGGCCCGGCGCGCGCGTCCCGCCGCCCCGGATCATCGGCTACGCCGCAGCATTATGTCGCCTGCCGCAATTCTTCGCCATGCGACCGTTGACAAGCGTCAGGACGCCGGGCCAGCCCGCAGCTCGGGCGTTTGCGCGTGTTCAGGTCGCAGCCCGATCCCGACCAGCCGGGCAGGAATACGGCGAAGCCAGGGGAAGCGCGCGACGAGGCGGATCGCCAGCGGCGGCACGAAGCGGATGGCAGCGACGGCGGTCAGAACATCACGGGTCGGCCGCTGTCCAAGGAACGGATCATCGCGTCGAGCAGGTCCATGGCCCGCACGCCATCTTCGGCGGTCGGTGCTGTCGCCGGCGCGCCGCGGATAGCCGCGACGAACGCGCCCAGCACGGCGTGATAGCCCTTATGGTCCTCGCTGGCGGCGGCGGTCAGATTGGGCTCCCAGACAAGCGTGTCCTCGGCATCGGCGAGCGTCGCGGCCGGATCGTCGATCTTGAATTTTGGCGCGCGGACGTAGCGCACCTCATGCACATTGCGGACCTCGACGCGGCGATGGTCGCCCATAACCTGCCACCACTCCATCGGCGTCGCGCGCGACTGGTTGGTGCCCATCGCCAGCGTGCCGAGTCCGCCGCCCGCGAAGCGGAAATGCGCGTGCAGCAGCAGCTTGCCTGGCGCCAGTTCGTGCCGGCGCGCCTCGAGCGCCGCGACCGGCCCCATCAGGAACGGCACCAGATCCATATAGTGCACGCAGTGGTGCAGGTAGAAACCGGTGTAGTCCGGATTGCCGGAAAAATAAGTCGGCGCCGTCATGTACTCGCCGAGGAACCCGGCGGCCGGGCCGAACTCGGGTGCGTGAACCAGGTTGGCGGCGATGCGATTGGCCGTCGAGTAGCGCTTCATGAAGCCGACGACCGCCAACCGGCCTGTGCTCGCAGCTGCAGCGGCGATCTTCCGCGCCTCGGCACCGTTGGCGCCCGGCGGCTTCTCGATGAACACCGGCCGGCCGCTGGCCAGTGCGTCGACGGCGATGGCTACATGCGCCTGCGGCCCCACGGCCATGCCGACGGCGTCGACATCGGTCCGCGCGAGAATGTCGCGGTAGTCGCGCCGGCGGGCCGCGTCCGGCACGCCGAAGCGGTCGCCGGCCCGCGCCAGCGCGCCCTCGTCCACGTCGCAGAGGGCGACCAGCCGGACCGGGTGCCGCACGAGCTGCGGCAGCAGCATTTCGGTGGCGTGGCGGCCGCAGCCGATCCACGCCATGCGCAGGGCGTCGCTCATGCTCCCCTCGCCTCGCCAAACGCCTCGCGCAGAATGCGGACGCTGGCGGCCAGGTCCGGCCCCTCGTCGCGGTTCGGCGGCCGCCACTGCGCCAGCGGCACGCCGAGGCGCTCGTCGTCGCGCCGGAACGGCTCGAGCGTGATCGGCCCGGCATAGCCGATCGCGGCGAGCGCCCGGCCGACGCCGCGCCAGTCGACATGCCCGGTGCCGACGAAGCCGCGATGGTTCTCGTTCGCCTGGAAGTGAATGACGTGGGCGCCGGCCGCGCGGATCGCCGCGGGCAGATCGGAGTCTTCCATGTTCATGTGGAACGTGTCGAGCAGCAGCCCGCATGCCGCATGGTCGACGCGAGCGACCAGATCGATGCCATGCCGGGTCGTGTTTGCCATGTCGGTCTCGAAGCGGTTGAGCGGCTCGACGGCGAAGCGCACGCCGGTATCGCCGGCATAGGCGGACGCAGCGCGCAGCCCGCCGACCACGCAGTCGATCCGGCGGGCGCGCTCGCTTTCCGCTACAGGCGCCGGCGCGCGGCCGGCGAACACCAGCGGCGCGCCGTAGAGCGGCCCGCCGACGATCTCGGCGCCGAGCGCCATGGCGATGTCGACGCAGTAGCGAAGGTAGCGCTCGCCCGCCTCCCGCGCCCGCGGATCGGCGCTCGCCAAGTCACGGGTCGGATTGACGCGCGCAGCCAACACGACGCCGAGACCCGCATCGGCGAGCGCGCGCCGCGTCGCCGCGAGATCGAGCTCGCCGGGCTCGGGCACCAGCAGCTCGATGAAGTCGAGATCGGCGCGCCTGACGTCGCCGAAGCGCGCGAAATGCTCGCCGAGGAACGGCCGGGCATAAAACATCGAAATGACGCCCAGGCGGGCGCGCGGCGCATTCATGTCTTGACGGCTCCGGCAGTAAGGCCGCTGACCAGGCGGCGTTGGACGAACAGGAAGAGCACCGTGACGGGCAGGGCGACGAGTGTGCCGCCCGCGGTCAACAGGCCCCACTGGATCTGGAACTCGCCGATGAAGAGCTGGAGGGCGACCGTCACCGTCCGCACCTCGTGCCCCGACAGCATCATGGCGAATAGATATTCGTTCCACGATGTGATGAAGATGTAGATGCCGGTCGTCACCACGCCCGGCATCGCCAGCGGCAGCACGACGCGGCGGATCGTCTCCAACCGCGAGCAGCCGTCGATCATTGCCGCCTCGTCGAGATCGGGCGGGATCGAGTTCATGTAGCTGGTCATCATCCACACGGCGAACGGGATGGCGAACGTCCCGTGCCCGAGGATCAGCGCCCCGTAGGTATCGAGCAACCCGAGGATGCGCATGAGCACGAACAGCGGAATGATGAGCAGGACGACCGGGAACATGTTGACGACGAGAAACACGACGAGCAGCGGCCGCCGTCCGGGAAAGCGGAAGCGCGAGAAGGCATAGGCCGCCGGGACGCTGACCGCGAGCCCCAGCGCCACGGCGCCAAGCGCGACGATCAGGCTGTTCAGCAGATTGGCGGCGAAGCTGGTCCGCGCCAGAAGATCGCCATAATGCGCGAGCGTCGGCGTGCCGGGGAGATAGACCAGCGGAACCTTCGCCAAGTCGGCTGTCGGCTTGACCGACGACAGCACCATCCAGGCATAGGGCGCGAGCGCGAAAATGACGACGAGCAGCGCCGGCAGCTCCGTGCCGACCAACTGCCGCCAGCGTGAGCGCCGCACGATCATCGCGCCGCCTCCCGCGCGGCGCGCGCGACGTACAACACGACGAGGGCCAGCAGCGCCAGCGTCAATAGCACCGCGAGCGCCGCGCCGTAGCCGAACTCCATGCCGCTATACGCCCGCAGGAACGCATAAAGCGGCAACGTGTGCGTGGCGAGGCCGGGCCCGCCGCCGGTCATCACGAGAATGACGTCGAGCGAGTTTGCCACCCAGATGGTGCGCAGCAGCAGCGCCGTCGCCATGACGCCAGCGAGGCTTGGAATCGTCACGTAGCGCAGCCGCTGCCAGCCGTTGGCGCCGTCGATCGCCGCCGCCTCGTACAACTCGGCCGGGATCGCCTGCAGCCCGGCGAGGATGACGACGGCGAAGAACGGAAAACCTTGCCAGGTCAGCGCCAGCACGATCGCGTAGAGCGCGGCGTCCGGACTGGCGAGCCAGGCGACCGGCTTGTCGAGAATTCCGACGCGGACCAGGGTATCGTTGAACACGCCGAGATTGAAGTCGTACATCCAAGTCCACATCAGGCCGATGATTACGCTTGGCAGCGCCCACGGCACCACGACGAGCGCCCGCGCGGCGGCGCGCCATGAGAAGCTCCGGTTGAGCAGCAACGCCGTGGCGAAGCCGAGCAGGAACTGCAGACCGACCGCAAGGACGACCCAGACCAACGAGTTGCCGACGCTGATCCAGAAGATTTCGTCATCGAGCGCCCGCTTGTAGTTGGCCAAGCCGACGAACGGCATGTCCTGCGGGCGATAGAGTACGGCGTCGCGCAGGCTGAGCAGAACCGTCTGCGCGACCGGGAAAAAAACGATCGCCGTGGTCGTCAGCACGGCCGGAGCCAACATCGCATAGGGCGTCGCCCGTCTGCGCCAACGCGCGGGCAGAAGAGAAAGTCTTACGAGCGCCATCGGGGCCGGGGATGAGACGACGGAAGCCCGACCCGCGGCGCCGGGCTTCCGTCGCGACTCCATCTTCAGCCGTGGAAGTGGCGTTCGATCGCGCGCATCATCTCGTCGGCGCCGATCTGGCCGAGCAGTGCGCGCTGCATGTTCTGCGGCCATACCGTGCGCGTGAAGTCGGCCGTCTTCGGATGGTCCGGCAGCACGGCGGCGATCGGCAGGGAGTCGAATGTCGCGTCGACGAAGCGCTTGGGATGCAGCGACCAGCCCGAAGCGCCCGACTTGGTCACAGTGAGCTGGCCGGTGAATTTGTTGAAGTCGACGTTGTTCGCACCCGCCGACAGGAACGCGATCCACTTGAACGCCGCCTCCTTGTTCCGCGAGGCGGCGAACACGGCGTTGGATTCGTCGCCGAACGAGGTCCATCCCTTGCCGTCCGCCGCGCGCGGCACCGGCACCGCCGAAACCTTGTCGCCCAGCGCATCGACCATCTCGTTGGCCGAGCCGATGTGGTGAATCGTCATCGCGGCGCGGCCGGACTTGAAATTGTCGATGATCTGCCGGAACCCGTCATTCGGGGCCGACGGCGGGAAGACCTTGTGGACCCGCGCAAGATCGACGAACCAGCGATTCGCGGCCAGCGCCTTCTCGCTCACCATGCCGCCCTTGTCGAACGTCGCGCCGCCGCCGAGCACAAACGAGGCCCAGTGATCGTGGCCGCCGGCGCCGCCGCGCATGCCGAAGCCCCAGACATCGTCGCGCGTCGTCGCTTGCGCCGCGCGCAGGAATTCGTCGAACGTCTTGGGCGGCGCCACGTTGGCACGCTGGAACAGATCGGCGCGATAATAGAGATAGAGCACGACGTACTGCAGCGGCAGGTAGTATTGCCGGCCGTCCGTCGCCTTATTGATCGCCCATATATTGTCGGGGATGTCGGTTCGGCCGAACCAACCCGCGACCTGGCGGTCGAGGGGCTCAAGCGCTTTCATCTCGAGCAGGCGCGCCTGGTTGTTGAGCTTGACCATCGCGCAGTCCGGCGGACTGCCGGCGATGATTGCCGCATAGAGGCGGGTCGCGTAATCGTTGCCGCCGCCCCACGGCACGCTCTCGGCCTGCACCTTGATGCCCGGGTTCTCGCGCTCGAACCGGGTGACGAGCTCGGCCGGCGAATGCTGCGGATTGTCGAAGTGATACCACCAGCGGATCGTGACTGGCGCCTGTGCCCGGGCGCGTCCGGCGAAGGGCAGAGCTGCGGCGGCTCCCGCTGCACCAACAAGAAATTGACGGCGTTGCATGGCGATTTCCTCCCTAGGATGTTTTCGCGTCGGTTAGGTGTTCGGCGAGATGGCGTGCACCGGCCGTGATCGCGGCGCGGGCCGCTGCCAGCTCCCGCGTCATCAGCAGGAACCCGTGAACCACGCCGGGAAAGACGTCGAGCCGGTAACGCACGCCGGCTTCGGCCAGTCGCGCCGCCAATGCCAGCGTATCGTTTAGCAACGGATCGAGCCCGGCGGCGTTGAGATAGAGCGGCGGCAGGCCGCATAGATTGGCGCGGCCGGGCGCCGCCGGGCCGCTGCTGTCGAACCGGTCGCCGCCAAGATAATTCCGCCAGTACCACTGCATGCGGGCGGTCGCGAGCTGGAAGTCACCGCCGCCGAAACGCCGGTGGCTCGGCGTATCGAACTCCGGGACATAACAGCCGTAGAATAGCGCCGCCGTCCGCAGCTTCCGCTGACGCGCCTCGTCGCGCCAACGCAAAAGCGCCGCAAGCGCAAGATTGGCGCCGGCGGAATCGCCGGCCAGCGCCAAGCGACGGGGATCGACGTCGCCACCCGCGCCGCCCGCGGCCAGCCAATCGAGAACCGCCATGGTGTCCTCGAGACCGGCCGGGCACGGATGTTCGGGCGCCAATCGGTAATCGAGTCCGACGACCACCGCGCCGCTCATTCGCGCCAGCAGACGCAGAATGCGGTCATGCGTGTCGACGGAGCCGAATGTCCAGCCGCCGCCATGGAGATACAGCACGGCCCCGACGCGCAGCGTGTGCGCCGGGTGATAGAGCCGCACGCGCAACTCCCCTGCGGGACCGGCGATGACGCGGTCGACAATCTCGGCGACCGGCGGCGGCGGATCGCGCCAGCGGAGATGCATCTCCTCGAATATCCGCCGCCCCTCGCCGATCGGCAGCGACGGGTAATCGATCGGCGGCGCGGCCCGCGCCGCGGCCAGGATCGTCGCCATCTCCGGATCGACAACGGGAAGCGGCGTGATCATGAGGCGAGCGCCGGCGCGACCACGTCGACAATCGTGTCGAGATGCTCCTCGAGCACCCGCGCCAAGCCGGCGGTGTCGCGCGCCATCAGGCGGTCGAGGATCGGCGCATGCCGCGTCGCGGTCGCGGCGAGCGGACGACGATGCGCCGGCGCCCACAGCTTCGAGCGGTGCGTATGCAGCATGCAGCGTACGAGAATTTGATCGAGCGCCGGCAGCTCGGCGATGCGGAACAGGCCAAGATGGAACTCCATATCCAGCACGAGCAGGAGATACTCGTCGTTGGCCTTCGCCGCTTTCACCATGGCGTCGTAGAGGGCACGCAGCGCTTCGATTTGCTCGGGGGTGGCGCGCGCCGCTGCGCGCTCGGCGCCGCGCATCTCCAGCCGCTTGCGCAGCGCCAGGAGCTCCGCCGCCTCGACGGGGTCGAGCGGCGTCACCGTCGTCCCGCGATGGCCGGCGCGCAGGACCAGACCGTCCTCCTGGAGGCGCAGCAGCGCTTCGCGGATCGTGCCTTGGCTGCACCCGGCCTCCCGCGCCAGCCCGAGCTCGGTCAGTGCGCCGCCGGGCCGCAGCTCGTTCAGCACGATGCGCCGCTTGAGCCATTGGTAGACCGCCTCGCGCGCCGGCAAGCGGCCGAGCGGCGGGGAATGCGGCGCGGAACTCTTTTTGTGCTTCGGCTTCATCAATATCGATATTAATAATTCGATGGGCCGATGGCAAGAGCCTGTTGGGCTGGTTCAGCCGAATAGCGGTATGCGATGAACGATCTCCACCGGTCGAAACCGGATCAGACCGATGGCCGCAACATCCGCCGCAATGACCTTCCAGCCGGCCGTCAAACTGGCCACCGCACGCGACGCCATCGGCAGGTCGAGATCCATCGCCAGTGTGACGTGAGGCACCCAGGAACCGGGCCGGTAGTGGCCCCAGGCTGCCGCGTCATGATCGGCGAACGCCTTGTGGTAGTGGCGATGCAGCGCGAGCAGGCCATCGCTGACGACCGGAGCGACAAAGATCACACTCGCCGCTCCCGGGAATATGCCGAGGCTTGCCAGCGGCACCGGGATCGGTCGGACCTCGCCCGCGAAAGCCGCGAGCCTTGGCAGGAACGCGTCGACATGCAGATCGTCATAGATCGCCAGCGAGATGTGCGGCGCCGCGCCGAGCTGCCGAACCGTCTCGATGCTCAATTCACTTTCCAGGCGCCGGCTCAGCCGATCGACCGCCGCGATCGCCCGGGCATCAAGCTCCAGCTCAACGGCGTATGGCATGAGTCGACGCCAGCACTGCCTGCGGTCGTGATGCCGACCGGCCCCGACAAGTCATGTGCATCGCCGCCTACGCTCCCTTGACCGGCGGCACGAAGCGGAAGGCGACGGCGATCCGATTCCATGCATTGATGGTGACGATAGCGGCGGTGAGGTTGGCGAACTCCTGGTCGGTGAACTGGGCCTTGGCCTCCGCGTATACCGCGTCGGGGACGTGGTCCTGCGCCACCAGCGTCAGGGCCTCGGTCCACGCCAGAGCGGCGCGCTCGCGTGCGCTGAAGCCCGGCGCCTCGCGCCATGCCGACACCAGATCGAGCCGCTCCTGGCTTTCGCCGAGCTTGCGCGCCTCGGCGAAGTGCATGTGCAGACAGAACGCGCAGCCATTGATCTGCGAGGCGCGGATCTTGACCAACTCGACCAGCGATTTCTCAAGGCCGGATTCGGCCACCGCCTTGCCGAGGCCGATCAAGGCCTGCGGCGTCGCGGGCTGCAGCTTGTAGAGCGCCTCCCGCGCCAGACGTGCCTGCATTGCGGCTCTCCCTTGGTGCCAGATGCCGTGACACGCAGTTTCTAGCGCGTGCCTGACGGCAGTGTCGACCCTATGACGAGGCCGGGCGTTCGCGCTATCGTGGCCCTCGACCCGGACTCGCAGGATCAGCCATGACCGACACCGACCGGCTCGACGCCTTCGCCGCGGCGCTGCCCAAGGCCGAGCTGCACCTCCATATTGAGGGCACGCTCGAGCCCGAGATGATGTTCTCGCTCGCCGCCCGCAACGGCGCGAAGCTGCGCTTCCCGACCGTCGAGGCGTTACGTGCCGCCTACGCCTTCACCGACCTGCAGTCGTTCCTCGACATCTACTACGAAGGCGCGTCCGTGCTGCGGACGGAGCAGGACTTCGACGATCTCGCCTGGACCTACCTGGCGCGCGTCGCCCGCGACAACGCGCGACACGTCGAGATCTTCTTCGATCCGCAGACCCACACGGCGCGCGGCGTCGCCATGGCAACCGTCGTCGCGGGCCTGCTCGCCGCGCTCGCGCGCGGCACGCGCGAACTCGGCCTCACTTGGCGCCTCATCCCCTGCTTCCTGCGCCATCTCGACGAGGACGACGCGCTGGCGACGCTGGAGGCGCTGGCGCCGTGGCGGCAACATTTCGCGGCGGTCGGCCTCGACTCGTCCGAGCTCGACAACCCGCCGGCGAAATTCGCCCGCGTCTTCGCCCGCGCGCGCGATCTCGGCCTCGCCGCCGTCGCCCATGCCGGCGAGGAAGGGCCGCCCGCCTATATCCGCGACGCGCTCGACCTGCTCAAGGCGGCACGGATCGACCACGGCGTGCGCTGCGAGGAGGACGCCGCGCTCGTGGCGCGGCTGGCGCGGGAGGGAGTGCCGCTCACCGTCTGCCCGCTGTCGAATCTGCGGCTATGCGTCGTCGATCGTCTCGAGGACCACAACCTGAAGCGCCTGCTCGATCGCGGCCTGGTCGTCA
>JACQDQ010000168.1 GCA_016201015.1 Pseudomonadota bacterium
CCAGCGCGGGTTCGCCGAGCTCCGCGGCGGCGGCGAGCGCCGGTTTCAGCTGCTCGGGCCGCTCCACGCGCCAGGCCTTCACGCCGAAGGCCTCGGCGACGCGGGCGTGGTCGGTGCGCGAGAAGTCGACGGCAAAGTAGCGCTGGCCGAAGCCGGTCTTCTGCCCCGCCTTGATCCAGCCGTAGACGGCGTTCGAAATGACCACCATGGTCACCGGCACCTTCAGCCGGACGATCGTCTCCAGCTCGCCGGAGGTGAAGCCGAAGCTGCCGTCGCCCATCACCGCGACGCACTTGGCGCCGGGCCGGCCATAGTGGGCGCCGACGACGCCGGACATCGAATAGCCGAGCGCGCCATGCGCGCGGTTGCTGATGAACTGGCGGCCGGTGCGGCCGCTGGTGAAATAGGCCGAGAGGTAGGGGCAGGGCGTGCCCGGATCGGCGACGACCACGGCATCGCCCGGCAGCACGGCCTGGAGCTCGGCGACGACGCGCTCGGGCGTGATCGGCGCGAGGTCGCTGGCCGCGAGCTGGCGAAACTTCGCGAATTTCTCCTGCTTGGCGCGGGCGATTTCGTGGCTGCGCGCCGGGTCGGCGGCGATGGCGGGCTTGAGCCTGGCGATCTCGGCCGCGATCGCGGCCAGCGCAAGCTTGGCGTCGCCCTGGATCGCGGCATCGGTCGCATAGTTGACGCCGAAGACCGTCGGATCGACGTCGATATGCACGATGCGCGTCTTGCCGGGAGCGGGGAAGCGCCAACGCTCGGTGGTGACCGAGCCGGCGCGGCAGCCGATGAAGATCACCAGATCGGCCTTGTCGACGATGGCGCGGGTCTCGATCGTGCCGCCGTTGCTGCCGACGACGCCGACCGCGAGCGGATGATCGTCGGCGATGCTGCCTTGGCCGCTGATCGAGGTCGCGACCGGGATCTGCAGGGCCTCGGCCAGCGCGATGAGCTCCCGTTCCGCGCCGGAAATGACCACGCCGCCGCCGCAGACGATCACCGGATAGCTCGCGGCGACGATGGCCTCGGCGGCGGCCCGCACCGAATCCGGATCGGGGCCGATGCGCCTGGACGGATAGCGGCCGAAACTGGCATCCGCCCAGATGTCCGCCTCGTCGACCGGCTCCTTCTGCACGTCGAACGGCAGGCCGATATGGGCCGAGCCCGGCTTGCCGGTCGTCATCGCCGCGAAGGCAGCGCGAAATGCACGCGGCAGTTGCGGGCCGCGGTCGAGCACCGTGTTCCACTTGGTGAGCGGCCGGAACAGCGCCTTCTGGTCGAGCTCGGTCAGCGTGAAACGGCCGCGCGAGGTGACGGAGATGTCCGAGGTGATCGCCAGCACCGGAATCGACGATTCATTCGCCTCGACGATGCCGGGCAGGATGTAGGTCGCGCCGCCGCCGCTCGGCCCCTCGCAGACGCCGACCCGGCCGCTGACGCGCGCGTAGCAGTCGGCCATGTAGCCGGCCGAGCGCTCGTCGCGCGTCAGAATGTGAGTCATGCCGTGATTGAGCCGGTGCAGCGCATCGTAGAATGGCAGGCTGGTGTCGCCGCACAGGCCGAAAATATATTGAACGCCGTGCAGCTCGAGCATCCGCACCGCCGCCTCGGCACCGGTCAGTTGGTTCATCGTCCTCACCCGGAAATTTCGGGCGCGATCGTAGCATCCGACTTGCCGACAATACAGAATCGCGCGCTATGGCGCGGCCGGAGCCGCGGCGGGCCGATCTCCATTACTGGCGGCCCGAAAATGGAAACGGCGGCCATGGCGGCCGCCGTTTCGTCGCCGGAACGCGGCGGGATGCACGATCCCGCCGCGAATATGTTGGCGTCAGGCCGCCTTGATATTGGTGGCGGCGGTCTTGCCCCGTTCCGTGGTCACCTCAAAGCTGACCTTTTGCCCCTCGACGAGGGTGCGAAGCCCGGCCCGCTCGACCGCGCTGATGTGGACGAACACGTCCTTGGCGCCGTCGCTCGGTTGGATGAAGCCGAAGCCCTTCGCTGGGTTGAACCACTTAACAGTACCGATAGCCATAGAGGCCCTCCTCGATGCGCATATGCGCAAAAACCGACCGCGCGACTATCGCGCGATCAACAAACAACCAGATTTTGGTGGGTTGACTTGAGCGCGCCCATTTTCGGGCGGAGACTGGCAAGGCAGGCCAAACATCGATTGCACAGTAATCAGGCTCCATTTCGGCAAATAAGTCAAGCAACAAAATCGCCGGTTGCGGCCGCGCAAGCGCCATTGCCGCGCGGTTGGCACGCGAATCCGGGTCAAAATAATGCCAGCTGCCCGCGTCCGTCGTTCGGCTGCCGGGCCGCCGTGCGGCTATGCGCCAGAAGCTCCTTTTCTATATCGCCGAGGAAGGGGGACGGGCTCGACATGCGCAGCTTGCCGCGCCAATGACGCTTGGCGGCGTGGCTCAGGAACAGGCAGTCCTTCGCCCGCGTCATCCCGACATAAAGCAAGCGGCGCTCTTCGTCGTCGGCCGCATCATTCGGTCCCCATCGCAGGGGAAGGATGCCGTCCTCGAGCCCGACGATGAAGACGACCGGAAATTCCAGTCCCTTCGCCGCATGCAGGGTGAGCAGCGAAATGCGGTCGGCGCGCGGATCCCAGGTGTCGGCTTCCGTCGCCAGGGAGACGGCATTGGCGAGGCGTCGATCGTCTTCGCCCCAGATGTCGCCGAGCACGGTCAACTGCTGGACTGCCGCCTCAAGCGACGAACGATCGACCGCCGCATCGGCGCGCGCGAGGCGATCGGCCGCGGCGCGCAGACGGTCGCGCAGCTTGAGCGGCTTCGCATCGTCATCGAGAATTTCCATCTCTTTCAGCAGCGCGCGGATGACGGGATGATCGCCGAGCGGTTCATGCGAGTGCTTCTTGTACGGCATGCCGGAGCGGGTGAAGGCTTCGCACAGGGCAAGCGACTGGGCATCGGTGCGGTAGAGCACCGCGAAATCCGCGAAAGACAGGTTGCATGGAGCGGCCTCCGTCGTCCGGCCGCTGTCGATCGAAAAGAAGCTGTGGCCGCCGAGCATGCGCTCGATCGTATGGACGGCAAACTCGGCTTCGGCGCGGTCCGAAGCGGCCGTATGGATCGTGACGCGCGCTTGCATGTCGCGTATGAATTCGGCGATCGACGGCGCCACGCTCTGCGGCGCGATCACCTGCGCCGACGCGGCGACGATCGTTCCGCTCGAACGATAGTTGCGCGCGAGGCGCACGATCGCCGCGCCAGGGTAGTCTGCAGTGAAGCGGTCGAAGCATGCGGCATCGGCGCCGCGGAATCCGTAGATCGCCTGGTTGGGATCGCCGATGACGCAGAGATTGGCGTCCGGCGGCGCCAGCGCTTTGAGCAGGCGGTATTGCTGCTCATCAAGGTCCTGAAATTCGTCGACCGAGATATGCGGCAAGCGATCGCGATAGAGGGCGGCGAGCCCCTCATCCGCCGTCAGCGCCTGCAGGGCGAGCCCCACCAGATCATCGACATCGATCCAGTTGCGGACGGAGAGCGCCTGTTGATAGGCCGCGAGCGCATCGGCGATCTCGCCCTCGGCCTGGCGCTGCGCCCGTTTCGCCCGCGAAATACCGGCGAGCAGGCCGCGCGCCTTGCGTTCGGTCAAGTCGAGGCCGTCCATCAGGATCGCCAGTCGTTCGCCTTCGTCGGCGAGGCGAAAGCCGCGATGGAGCCCGGCGGCATTCGCGTGCTCCTTGAGGATCGACAATCCCAAAGAGTGAAACGTGTGGATCGGAATTTCATTGGCGTTCTGCGGCAGCAGGACTGCGAGCCGATCCGCCATCTCGTGCGCCGCCCGGCGCGTGAAGGTGATGGCGAGACAAGCGGCGGCCGGGACGCTGCGATCGGCGATGATGTGTGCGATGCGGTGGGTCAGCGTACGGGTCTTGCCCGAGCCGGGTCCGGCAACGATCATCAATGGTCCCGTCACGTTGGCCGCGGCGGCCCTTTGGTCGTCGTCAAGCGCGGCGAGAGTGGCGGACGCCGATGCAGCCGCCGGCTCCGGTGCCCGCAGGGGCGCTGTTGGAAGACGGGTGACATTGGGAGGGACATCAAGGGCCGGCGTCTCGCGCCCGCCTGCCGGCAAGAGTTCCAGACGCTGGTCGCCGACTGCCGCCGCCGGCAGGTCGAAAAGCAGCCCGCCGGCTGTATGCCGCTTGAGCTCGGCCTCCTCGAACAACCGGATCACGCCATACTCGCCGTCGTAGCCGGCATCGCGGATGACCCTTCCCGCGCGCAGCCGCGATATGGCCTCTGCCAAAAGCGAAGACTCGGCGCGCGCGATGTCTTCGATCGGCACATCCCCGAGGATCGGCAACTCCGCCCCCAGCGACGCAATCAATCGCTCGTAGCTGCGTTGAACGGCCTGGCTGCTCGGTCCGGTGCCCGATATCTCGGCGATGATCTCGGGCAGGGGCACGAGACTGGTGACGGCGCCGGCGGTCGCTGGGGGCGTCGTGTCCGCTTCCACGCGATCGGCCAGCGCGTTCACCCGGTGCATGACGCCAATCGTGACCGGCTGGCCGCACACCGGGCAGCGTCCGCCATGCGCCTCGGTCTCTTCGGGCGTGAGCCGGATCCCGCATTTGCGATGTCCGTCGAGGTGGTATTTGCCTTCCTCGGGAAAGAATTCGACGGTTCCAACGTAGCCATGGCCGGTCGCCAAGGCACGGCGCAGGGAAAAATAATCGAGGTCGGTATTGAAGGCCGTGGCTTCGCGGCCGAGCTTGGCCGGCGAGTGCGCATCGGAGTTGGAGACCAGGCGATAGCGGTCGAGGAAAGATACGCGCCAGTTCATCGCCGGGTCGGACGACAGGCCGGTTTCGACGGCAAAAATGTGGTCGGACAGGTCGCAGTAGCACGCCGCGATCGAATCGAAGCCGGACCGCGAGCCGAGCACCGCGAACCACGGCGTCCATATATGCGCCGGCACGAGAAAGGCGTCGGGGCTCGCTTCCAGAGCGATCTCCAGCAGGTGCCGCGAATCGAGGCCGAGGATGGGGCGCCCGTCGGCCGCGATGTTGCCGATCCGCGCCAAGCGGGCGACGACCCGGTCGGCGGCGGCGAAGTCCGGGACGTAAATCAGGTGATGGATTTTGCGGGTGGCGTCGTCTTTCTTGTAGATCGTGGAGATTTCCACCGAGAGCATGAAACGCGTCGAGCCGTGACAGGCCGGCGGCAACTGGTCCGCGACATGCCGCTCGATGTCGTCGCGCAGTCGGAAAAGACCGGGCTCGGCGGGCACCAGCTTCTGCTTGAGCTCGGCCAGCCACACCGGATGCGTGAAGTCGCCGGTGGCGACCACCGCGATGCCCTTCTTGCGGGCCCAGAACGCGAGATGCTCGAGGTCGCAGTCCTTGCTGGTGGCGCGCGAATGCTTCGAGTGTATATGGAGGTCGGCGTGGAAGTGCATGCTGAGGCCTTTGCTATGGCCCCTTATCGTGCCGCCCGTCGCGACTCGGGGTATCCGACACGAGCATCGCACGACTCGCCCCGGCGAAGAAGCGTCGCAAGGCGACGCCGCGGCCGGCCCAGGCGTGGGTCCTCAACTATCGCCCGCGGCGCGTCAGTACATGAGCTTCTTGTCCAGGATATTTTTCATGTCGCCGTGCCGCCCCTCCAGATAGCAACGCAGATTATCGCAAAAGATGTCCGTGATCCGGGCGTTCTCGCCGGCAACGGTGCTCGCGGAATGCGGGCTGATCAGGACGTTCGGCATGCTCCACAGCGGACTGTCGGCAGGCAGCGGTTCGACCATGGCGACATCGAGCGCGGCAAAGGCCACGCGGCCGCTGCGCAGATTGTCGATCAAGGCTGCCTCGTCGACGACTTGACCCCGCCCGATATTGACGAAGGCGCAGCCCGGCCGCATCGCCGCGAAGGCGGCGGCGTCGATCATCCGCTCCGTCTCCGGCGTATGCGGGACGGTGACAACGATCGCATGCGCTTGGCCGAGCGCAACATGGAGATGCTGCGTCGAACGGACCTCGTCGAACAGGTCGCGATGGGCGCGCGCCTTCGCCGGAGTGCGCGTAACCGCGATCAGCCGCATGTCGAGGGCACGTCCGACCCTGGCGACGCCGCGCGCGAGATCGCCCGCGCCGATGACGACCAATGTCTTGCCGGCCATTTCATCGCAGCAGTAGCGGGTCCATCGGCGAGCCCGCTGCTCGGCGTCGAGATAGCGAAGGCCGCGAAAATGCAGCAACAGCGCCATGAACACGAATTCGGCCAGGGGTCCGGCGTGTGCCCCGCGCGCCGTCGTGATCAAGATGTCGGACTCTTGCAGACCATGCTGCCGGACGGCTTGGCCGACGCCGGTACTCGTGCCCTGAATCCAACGCACGTGCCGGGCGAAGCGCATGTCGCTCGTGCCGCTTTCGCGCAGCGGCGGGAAGTCCCACAGAATCGTCGCGCGGCCGAGACATTGCTGCCAGCGGCGCTCCTGCTCGTCCGTGCGGGTGAACGATGCGCCCTTGTGATCGGCGATGTAGCGGGTCGGCGGCAGCAGGTCGGGCTCGTAGAGCACCTCGAGCCGCTGCGGATCGGACGCCCTTATTCGCTCGACATGCTCCGCTTCGAGCGGCGTTGCGACGAAAATCGTCTGCTTTGACATTATCCAGCCATTGGCAATCTCAGATTATCTAGCAGAACAATTGCACCGTCGCCACGGCCAATAAATCCTTTGCGGAGGACCGCATGTCGTGCGATCTCGTTCGCAGAAATGGACCGCGCGTTCCGATTTTGCGTCAGCACGAAAGGATCAGCCTATGGATGTCAACGCCCGGATTGGCGCGATCGTCGATCGCTTGGCCGGGGAACTCATCGGCTTGCGCCGCACGATACACCAGCATCCGGAACTCGCCTTCGAAGAGCACGAGACGGCGAAGTTGGTCAGCGGTTATCTCGGCCGGCTCGGCATCCCGCATCGCACGGGCGTCGGCCGGACCGGCGTCGTCGGCCTGCTCGAGTGCAACGGCGCGGGCAGGACGGTGGCGATCCGCGCCGACATGGACGCGTTGCCGATCCACGAGGAGACCAACCTGCCGTTTGCCTCGAAACTGTCGGGAAAGATGCATGCCTGCGGCCATGACGCGCACACCGTCATCGCGCTGGGCGTGGCGGCGGTGCTGGCCGAGCTCAAGGATCAGCTCCGCGGCCGCATCAAGCTGATCTTCCAGCCGGCCGAGGAGACTCTGGGCGGGGCGCCGGCGATGATCGCCGACGGCGTGCTCGACAACCCGAAGCCGGACGTCATTCTCGGCTATCACAACTGGCCCCAGCTTCCATCGGGCAAGGTCGGCTATCACCCGGAGGCGGTGATGGCGTCGTCGGACGCCTTCGGCCTCACGATCAAAGGCGTGACCGGCCATGGCGCGCATCCGCACCTTGCCGTTGATGCCATTGCCGGGGCCGCGCAATTCGTGACGCAGGTGCAAACCGTCGTCAGCCGCGAGACCGCGCCGCTCAACCCGGCCGTGATCACCATCGGCCAGTTCATCGGCGGGACCGCGCGCAACGTGATCGCCGGCACGGTCGAACTCAAAGGTAGCGTGCGCACGCTCGACCCTCCGGCATCGCAAAGGGTCGAGGCCGCACTGCGCCGCATGCTTGACGGACTCAAGCTCGGGATGCGCCTCGACTACACGCTCGACTACCGCCGGCTCACTCCGGTGCTGCGCAACAACAAGGAGATGTTGCAGCGCGTGCTGAGTTCGGCGCGAGATGTGCTGGGCGCCGGCAACATCGTCGAGATGCCGCAGCCGTCGATGGGCAGCGAGGATTTCGCCTGGTTTGCCGAGCGCATTCCCGCGGCGCATTTGCGCATCGGCTCGAAGATCGATGGCCTCGATACCGCGATCCATCGCAGCAACTACGACTGCAGCGATCAGGCGATCGCGGTGGGGGTCAAGGTCGTTGCCCGAGCGGCATTGGACCTGCTTGGCGCTAGCGAGCCGTCGGTTCGTCATTCATGACGTGATGCATCACTGCGGGCGGCCTAAAGCGGCCGGCGGATGCGCTGTGGGCGGAGCATCGGAGGTCACGCTCCGATTCAATCTTGGACCGACAGTGCCACGGAGCCGAATTACATTAATGTTTTTACACTGGATGAAATACAAAATATCGATCACAAGGCGAGCTCGGGACGTTTGCGTGTGACTGCCGAGAGATCGCGCGGCCCGATCTTGTCGGCAGGGCCCCGGAGCTACCCGCGCTTGCATCTCGCAATCCGCGGAAGACGTTGCGATCGGTGCATCCGACGAGGTTGTCCAGATTCTGTGCATCCGCTGCTATCTGGCCATCTACCCCATTTGTGCCAAAGGCGGGGCTGCCGGCATTGCATCATTTCTTTCACGCGATGAAATCAGAAATCTCCACATTCAATGAATATGCGTCCGCAGCGGAACTGCAACTATCGATTGGCGGTTCCACGAAATTTCGCACGCGGTTTCCTCGTGCGTATCGCGCGCGCTGCGATTAGATTTGCTCTAACGAATGACGGGGATGGCGTCCACAGGCATGCAACGCAACGGACAACGGCGGTGGCAGCCGCTTTACCTGAAGATTTCCGAATCGCTGATCGAGGCGATCGCTCGCGGGAAATATTCGGTCGGATCGACGCTGCCCACCGAGCATCAATTCTGCGACATGCTTGGCGTCAGCCGCTCGACGATGATCGCCGCGCTCAATCGGCTCGAGGATCTTGGCCTCGTGGTGCGGCGTCCGCGCCATGGGACGCGCGTCGTGTCGCGCTTCCCGACGCAGAGCCTCGTCAAGGATGGCGGCATCATCCAGGATTGGGCGCGCTACGGGTCGGAATACAAGATGGAGGTGGTGAGCAAAGACCTCGTGCCGATGCCTCCGGGGGCGGATGCCGAAGGTCGAGCCAAGCGCGATGGCAAATGGCTACGGATTTTTGCCCGCCGCTTCCCGCCACGCTCGCGCGAGCCGATCTGCCACACGCTCATTTACGTTCATCCCGACTACCGGGCGGTGCGCAAGGACATACCGGCACGGCCGCCGATGATGATCTTTTCCTTGATCGAGGCGCGGTTCGGGTCACTGATCCGGTCGGTCGAGCAGGAGCTCAAAGCGATCAATCTATCGGCGGCGATGGCCAAGGATTTGAACGTCAAGCCCGGCGTGGCCGCGCTGCAGATCGTGCGCCGGTATCTCGGTCCGCGCGGCAAGGTCATCGAATATGCGATCGACACGCACCGCCCGGACAAGTTCAGCTACATGATCGAAGTGCGCCGCAGCGCCGGCGATTGACCGGCTCATATCGATCGACCACCCGATCCGCCGCCGGCGCGTCTTTCGTGCGTCTGGCGCCGCCGCGGTCTCCGTGCAAAAATCGACCGTTCTAGTTCGACGAATTTTGGGTCCATCTCGCGACACCGCGTGGGGACCGCAGCCAGGAGAACGTGCGCGCGATGGACTACAAGGTTTTCGAGGCCGGGGACGTCGTTTTGCAGGGTGGCGTCACGTTGCGCGGCGCCAAGATCGCCTACAAGACCTACGGCACCTTGGCGCCCGATAAGTCGAACGTCATCGTCTATCCGACTTCGTATTCGGCACAGCACTACGATACGGAATGGTTGATCGGGCCCGACCGCGTGCTCGATCCCAGCCGCTATTTCATCGTCATTCCCAACATGTTCTGCAACGGCCTGTCGTCCTCGCCGAGCAATGCCGTCGCGCCGTATGATCGCGGCCGTTTCCCCAACATTACGACCTATGACAACGTGACGGTGCAGCGCCGCCTGCTCAAGGAGGTGTTCGGCATCGACAGGATCAAGCTCGTTTATGGCTGGTCCATGGGCGCTCAGCAGGCCTATCACTGGGGCGCCCTGTACCCGGATGCGGTGGAAAGGATGTGCGTCGTGTGTGGCTCGGCAAAAACCGCGCCGCACAATGTCGTCTTCCTCGAAGGCGTGCGCGCGGCGCTGGTTGCCGATGCTGCCTTTGCCGATGGCTGGTTCTCGACGCCGCCGGTGCGGGGTCTGCGCGCCATGGCGCGCATCTATGCCGGCTGGGCACTGTCGCAATCCTTCTATCGCGAGGAGCTTTGGCGCAAGCTCGGGTGCTCATCGATCGAGGATTTTCTGATTGCGGGCTGGGAAGGAAACTTCCTCCGGCGCGACGCCAACAATCTGCTGTGGCAGTTCTGGACATGGATCAAATCCGACATCAGCGCCAACGATTTCTATAAGGGGGATATCAAGCGCGCGCTTGGCGCGATCAAGGCGAAATCCTTGATCATGCCGGGAGCGACCGACCTCTATTTCCAGGTTGACGACAACAAGCTGGAAGTGCCGCATATGCCGCGCGCGGAGCTCCGGCCCATCCCATCGATCTGGGGGCATCGCGCCGGCAATCCGGCGCAGAATCCGGAAGACGAGCGCTTCCTCGCCAAGGCCGTGCGCGAGCTGCTCGCCGACTGAGCCTGTCCCGCGCGCCTCAACCGCGGACGACGCGCCCCAGCCCGACCAGCCGCTCGACGGCGAGCACCAGCACGACGATGAGCGCAACTTGGACGGTCGAGGCGGCGGCGACCACCAACTGGCCGCCCTCGAACTGCAGATATGAGAAGATCTCGATCGGCAGCGTCACGTAGCCTGGGCCGGTCAGGAACAGCGATGTGTTGAGCTCGCCGAACGAGACGATGAAGGCGAACAGCCAGCCGGTGAGCACGCCGGGCCGGATCAGCGGAAGCGTTACGCGCAGGAAGGTCTGCAGCGGCGATGCGCGCAGGCTCTGCGCCGCCTCTTCGAGCGCCGGGTCGAAACTTTGGAAGCTCGTCAACACCGAGCGGAAGCAGTAGGGCAGCCCGACGACGATATGGGCGAGGACGATTCCCGGCAGCACCGGGATGCCGACCGTGCGAAAGACGAGCAGCAGCGCCAACCCGAGGATGATCGTCGGGAAAACCAGCGGCGCCATGAACACGGATTGTAGCAAACCCGCGCCAGCGCCGCGCCGGCGTCCGACATGGATGGCCGCGAATGTACCCAGCACCGTCGCGATGCTGGCGGCGAGGCACGCCACTTGAATGCTCAGGAGGAAGGCGCCGCGCATGTTGTCGAGCTCGAAGAAGGCGCGGAACCAGCGCAGCGAGAGGCCTGGCGGCGGGAAGACGAAGAAATCGGTCGGCGAGAACGCCGCGACGACCACGACGAGAATCGGCCCTAACACCAGCGAATAATTCAGAGCGATCATCGCCCATAGCGCCGGACCGATGCGGCCGCGCGGGCTCATCCGAGTCCCCTGACGCGACCGGGCCGCAGGACGGCCGGCACGATCAGCGCAACGCCGAGCGCGAGCGCGAGCAGGATGAAGGCGAAGGCCGCGGCGCGTGGCCAGGCGAATGCGACCACCGAATCGAACACGAGACTCACCAGCATCTTCGTCCGCGGCCCGCCGAGAAGCGAGACCGTCACGTAAGCGCTCAGCGTCAGCAGGAAGACGATCATGAGACCGGAGGTCATGCCGGGCGCGGAGAGCGGCAAGGTCACATGGAAGAAGGTGCGGACCGGGCTTGCGCGCAGCGACTGGGCCGCCTCTTCGTAATGCGGGTCGATCGCCGCGATCGAGTTGGCGAGCGAGATGATCATGTAGGGCAGCAGGATCGTCAGCAGGCCGACGGCTACGGTGGCGGTCGAGAACATGAGGTCGAGAGGCAAGTCGATGACGCCGAAATTGCGCAGCGTGCTGTTGATGACGCCGCGTCGCCCGAGGATGGCGACCCAGCCATAGGCGCGGATCACGTTGCTCACCATCAGCGGAAACAGCAGCAGCAGCAGCGCGACGAGGCGGTGTCGCGGCGGCATGCGTGCGATTGCGAACGCGGCAGGGTAACCGATAGCAAGGCAGATGAGGGCAACGAGCGCACCAGTGAGCATTGTCCGCTCGATGATGGTGAGGAAGAAGGAATCACCAATGACGCGCAGATAATTGCCCAATGTCAGCCCCTCGCCGAACAGGTCGGATTGAGACGGGGCGTGAAAGCTGACGAAAAACAGGTAAAGGAGCGGCGTGAGGAAGAAGAGCACGAGCAACGCAAGCGGCGGCAGCAACAACGCCGAGCGCGACGCGGCGGCGAACACCGGCAGCAATATGTTGCCTTCAGCTCGCATGACCGGTGTCATCCATCGGCCAATTTGATCGCGGCGTTAGGATCCCAGCCGCAGACGACGGCATCGCCTGCTTTGAGCCCTTCCTCGCGGCCGCCCTCGTTTTGCCGTATCGCAACGAGAGTCTGCCCGCCGAGCTCGAGGAAGAAGGATGTAGATGCGCCGCGATAGACGACGTCGGTCAGCCTTGCCTTGAGCGGCAGGCTGGCGTTGCTGCGGGCGATCCTGATCTTCTCGGGGCGTACGGCAACCCTGATCCGCCGCCCGGGCTCTGCCGCGAAGGACAGACGGACCGTACCGGCTTCGCCGATCTTGATGTCGATGCCGTCCGGGTCGACGTGAACGACCTCGCCGTTCATGACGTTGCTTACGCCGAAGAAGCCCGCGACGAATTCGTTGGCCGGCCGCTCATAGACGTCGCGAGGCGCGCCGATCTGCTCGATGCGGCCGTCGCGCATCACAGCGATCCGGTCGGAGAGGGCGAGCGCCTCATCCTGGTCGTGCGTGACGAAGACGGCGGTGATGCCGAGCTTCTGCTGCAGTTGGCGGAGCTCGATCTGCATCTCTTCGCGAAGGTTCTTGTCGAGCGCGCCGAGCGGCTCGTCGAGCAGCATGACCGCCGGGCTCATCACGATGGCACGGGCAAGCGCGACGCGTTGCTGCTGGCCGCCGGATAGCTGTCGCGGAAAGCGGTCGGCGAGACCGCTTAGTTTGACGAGATCGAGGACGCCGGCGACTTCGCGGTCGATATCGGCGCGCGGCAGCCCACGCATCCTAAGGCCGAAACCAACGTTGTGGGCGACATCGAGATGGGGAAACAGTGCGAAATTCTGAAAGACCATGCTGAAGTCGCGCTTGTAGGGCGGCACTTCGGTAACGCGCGCTCCGCGAATGTAAACGTTCCCGGTCGTTGGCCGCTCAAATCCCGCGATCATGCGCAACGTGGTGGTCTTGCCGCATCCACTCGGACCGAGGATCGACAGGAACGTGCCGCGCGGAATGTCGAGCGTCGTCTCCCGGACCGCGGTGACGGCGCCGAAGGTCTTCGAGACCCGGTCGAGCCGGACGTCGAACTCAGCCGACGGCGGCGTCATCGGGCCGCAGCTTCTTCGCTCGCTCGCGTCACCCGCGCAAGTCCGGCAAACGATTCGTACAATGAAGCGACCAGCTCGACCTCGAGCAGCTCGTCGGCCATCTTGCCGTTGCGGCGCGCCGCCCAGATCTGTCGGGCCATGCCGGCGGCGGCGAGATGGTCCCAGGCTGCGCACAGCTCGCCGGCACGGTCGCGCGGGGCCCGTCCGAGCGCCTTGAGGGCGCCGGTCAAAAGCGGCATGCCGTCACCGAGCCGCCGATCCAGCCCGCGGCCGACGTTGCGTGCCAGCTCCGAGCGCACATCGGAGCGGAGGCGCGACAGAAGGCGCCGTAGACGCCCCCGTGCTTGAGTGCCGTAGCGGGCCGGCGCCAACGGTGCCGATTGTCTGGCGGCGGCACGCCGCTCGCCGCGCGCGCTCGGGGCAAGCGCGTGTATGGCGTTGAGCACGAGGCGGAAGCACGGGCTGTCGAGCGGCGCGTAGTGGGCGAGCGTGTCGGCCATCACGGCTCGACCGCGGATCGGCAAATAGCGGCGCACATAGCCGTCGAACGCGACATATTTGCGCCAGAGATCGCCCAATTCCGGATGCGGCGAGAAGAGAACCGCGCGGCCGCGC
>JACQDQ010000169.1 GCA_016201015.1 Pseudomonadota bacterium
GCGCGGGCCCGCTGCGTCATCATCTGCGCAAAGCGCTCTTCGGTGCCGGCCAGCCCTTCGGCGGCGACCACCGCGGCGTCGTTCGCGGATCTGGTGATAAGGCCGAGTATTACGTCGCGCACCGCGATGAGATCGCCTTCCTCGAGATCGAGCTTGGTCGGCGACTGGGCGGCGGCGAAGGCGGAAACCGGGAGCCGCGTGGTCAGCTTGATCCGGCCGCTGTCGAGCGCCTCGAACAGCAGATACAGCGTCATCATCTTGGTCAGCGAGGCCGGCTGGCGCGCGTGGTCGGCGTCGTTCTCATGCAGCACGGCGCCGGATTGCGCGTCGATGACGATTTCTGCGATGCGCGCCGAAGCGGGCGACGTCGGCCCGATGAGCGCAGCGGCGGCAATCAGCGCGGCGAGAAACGTGGGAAGGATGAAGCGACAGCCCGGTTGCGGCAGCAATCTCGAAATCCAGCGTCGGCAGGTAAGCAAGGCGGCGTTCCTCGTCAGCGTGTACCGATTCGAACCCACATCATACTGTGCTATCTCGATCCTGTCCACACAAAAGTGTTGGATTCCATCGGCTTATCGGGTGACATTCGCTTAGTATCGTGAAAAGCCTCACAAATCGGCTTAGATTCCCTGCATCTCTTGCTGCAGCAGCGGTCGGCGCCGACTTGTCCGATCCACCTTAATATCCTAGATGATTTGAATTAACGAATTGCTGAGAGGGATTCTTCCATGGCCGCACGCGGTTTTGTTCCCGGGGTCGTTTTCCTGGCGGCCATAGCCCTCGCCGGCTGCGCCTATCGCGGCGGCGTCGAAAACCCGATCATCCGCAAGGCGACCTGGTTCAGCTATCTCGGTGGCGACGATATCCGGCGCCAATGCGTGCCCGGCGAGCCAGCGCGCTATCGCCTCGTCTATAACGCCATGTGGGAGCAGCAGGTGCGGACCTATGACCTGCGGCGCGTCGGGCCGGGCAACGGCGCCGTGCTGTCGACCCTGGTCTTCGGCGGTGGCGGCAGCGTGGCTTCGTTTAGCCCCACCGATCCGACGGCGCCGTGGCGCGGCCAAACCGCCGAAAGGCGGCTGCCGGAAGCCGATTACCTGGCCCTGATCCAGGCAATCGATGCCAGCGGCTTCGGCGCGCCGTCGCCGGAGGGATTGGTGCTGCCGTCTTGGGGCTTCTATTGGGCGGTCGCCGCCTGCGCCGATGGGCGGTTCCACTTCAATGCCTGGCTGCATCCTTCCGATCGCTTTGCCGCGATCCGCTTCGCTGATCTGTTGTTCACCGACGACGGGTCAGGCGTCGCGGTCAACGAGCCGCGGCCGCTCAACGAGGCGCTGTACCGCATCCCCCCAGCCGGATCGTACGATCCAAACTCAGCATTCGAGCTCCGAGTGGGCGAAAACGGCCTCTCCGGCACGCTGGCATTGTTCTGAAAGAAATCAGTAATATTTCCTAAGTATAAGACTATTATCATACTGCGGCGCGATATTGCGCTGCAAGATTTAACCTTGACTCCCCAGCGATCCTGCCTATATTAGCGTCATGCTGCAGCGCAACATGATCGCTTGAGGGACAGAATCGAGTTGTCAGGTGTGGGCAGGACCGGGTCCGTCGCGCCGGCAAGGGCAAGGCCGTAACCCGACAGATGGATCGCAACACGGGATCAAGGAGTTCATTTTCATGACCGCAAAGCCGAAAGGGAAAACCATGAAGGATACAGTCGAGAACGTCACCAACGTCGGGGCCGAGTTCATGCAGAAGGGCTATGACCGCATGATCGGCTCGACCAAGGACCAGGTCGAGAAGGCCAGCGCCACCGCGTTCAAGGCCTATGAGGAGCTGTCCAAGTTCCAGAAGGATACATTGGACGCCTATTCCACCGCGTCGACGATCGTCACCAAGGGCTTCGAGACGATGGGCAAGCAGTGGGCCACCTACACGCGCGAGGCGATGGAGGCGAATGCCGAGGCGGCACGCTCGCTGCTCGGGGCGAAGAGCCTGAACGAGGCGGTCGAGCTGCAGAGCGAGTGGGTGAAGACCGCATTCGACAAGGCGATGGCCGAGGGCACGAAATTGTCCGAGATTTCGGTCAAGGTCGCCAACGAGGCGCTTGAGCCGATCAGCGCCCGCGTCACAGTCGCGGTCGAGAAGCTGTTCAAGCCGCTCGCCGCTTAACCACAACGAATGGCCGATGCGACCAGGGCCCGGCGGGGCGAGGCTCCGCCGGGCCCTTTTTATTTGCCGTCGGCGGCCGGTGTCGCCATACGCCCGCGTTGTTGCAACTTTTCTCATTCGTCGAAAAATATAATATGATTTGATGTGGGGGGAGGACGACCCTGGCGAGCGGCATACGGTTAACGATGAGTGACGGCCACAAGCCTCCGGACGACGCCAATACCACCGGTGTGGCGGTTCAGACGCGGACCCGCACCAAGCGGCCGTCGATGTACAAGGTGTTGATGCTGAATGACGACTACACGCCGATGGAGTTCGTCGTGCACGTGCTCGAGCGCTTCTTCAGCAAGAGCCGCGAGGAGGCAACGCAGATCATGTTGCATGTCCATCGCCGCGGCGTCGGCGTATGCGGTGTCTTCACTTACGAGGTGGCGGAGACTAAGGTGACGCAGGTCACTGAATTCGCGCGCCGCAACCAGCATCCTTTGCGCTGCACGTTGGAAAAGGAATAGACGACGCCGCGCGGCGTTGGCATATGAGCGAGACCGAGGAGAACCGGCGACCGGGGTGAGCCCGGCGGCGGATCAGGGGCGGAAAACACAGGAGACACCCTTCGCATGATGTCGCGAAACCTCGAGCAAAGCCTGCACCGGGCCCTGGCCTTCGCCAACGACCGGCGGCACGAATATGCGACGCTCGAGCATTTGCTGCTCGCCCTGCTCGAAGACCAGGACGGGGTTGCCGTGCTGCGCGCGTGTGGCGTCGACGTCGACCGCCTGCGCCGCGACCTCGTCCAATATCTCGATACCGAGCTGGTCGGCCTCATTTCGACGCGCGGCGGCGATGCGAAGCCCACGGCGGGCTTCCAGCGTGTGCTGCAGCGCGCGGCCATCCACGTGCAGTCCTCGGGCCGCGAGGAGGTGACCGGCGCCAATGTGCTCGTCGCCATGTTCTCCGAGCGCGAGTCGCACGCCGTCTACTTCCTGCAGGACCAGGACATGTCGCGGCTCGACGCCGTCAACTACATCTCGCACGGCGTCGCCAAGGTACCGGGCCGCAGCGAGAGCCGCCGCGTGCGCGGCGCCGAGGAGGAGAGCGGTGGCGCAGCCGCCGGCACCGAGCGCAAGGGCAAGCGCGGCCAGGAGCCGCTCGCCGCCTATTGCGTCAATCTCAATAAGAAGGCGATGCAGGGCAAGATCGATCCGCTGATCGGCCGCGAGCCGGAGGTCGAGCGGACCATCTGTCGGCGCTACAAGAACAATCCCCTCTATGTCGGCGATCCCGGCGTCGGCAAGACGGCGATCGCCGAGGGTCTGGCGCGCAAGATCGTCAAGGGCGAGGTGCCCGAGGTGCTGCGTAACGCGACCATTTACTGCCTCGACATGGGCTCGCTGCTCGCCGGCACGCGCTATCGCGGCGATTTCGAGGAGCGGCTGAAGGCCGTGCTGGCCGAGCTTGAGGCGCAGGAAGGCGCGATCCTGTTCATCGACGAGATTCACACGGTGATCGGCGCCGGCGCCACGTCCGGCGGCTCGATGGACGCTTCCAATCTGCTGAAGCCGGCGCTGGCCAGCGGCACGCTACGCTGCATCGGCTCGACCACCTACAAGGAATACCGCAACTACTTCGAGAAGGACCGCGCCCTGGTCAGGCGCTTCCAGAAGATCGATGTCAACGAGCCGACGCCCGAGGATTCGATCAAGATCCTGCGCGGTCTCAAGCAGTATTACGAGCAGCACCACAAGGTGCGCTACACCGCCGACGCGTTGCGCGCCGCGGTCGAGCTCGCCGCCCGCTACATCAACGACCGCAAGCTGCCTGACAAGGCGATCGACGTCATCGACGAGGTGGGGGCGGCGCAGATGCTGCTGCCGCCGGCGCGCCGCAAGCGCACGATCACGGTCAAGGACGTCGAGGCGGTGGTCGCCAAGATCGCCCGCATCCCGCCGAAGAGCGTGTCGACCGACGACAAGGAGACGCTGCGAAACCTTGACACCAACCTCAAGGCCGTCGTCTTCGGCCAGGACAAGGCGATCGAGGCGCTGTGCAGCGCGATCAAGCTGTCACGAGCCGGCCTGCGCGAGCCGGAGAAGCCGATCGGCTGCTACCTGTTCTCCGGGCCCACCGGCGTCGGCAAGACCGAGGTCGCGCGCCAGCTCGCGCTCACGCTCGGCATCGAGCTCACGCGCTTCGACATGTCGGAATACATGGAGCGCCACACGGTCTCCCGTCTGATCGGCGCGCCGCCCGGCTATGTCGGTTTCGATCAGGGCGGGTTGCTCACCGACGCCATCGACCAGCATCCGCATTGCGTATTGCTGCTCGACGAGATCGAGAAGGCGCATCCCGACCTGTTCAACATCCTGTTGCAGGTGATGGATCACGGCAAGCTCACGGATCACAACGGCAAGAGCGTCGATTTCCGCAATGTCATCCTGATCATGACGACGAATGCCGGCGCCGCCGACATGGCCAAGCCGTCGATCGGCTTCGGCGGCGGGGCGCGCGTCGGCGACGATGAAGAGGCGATCACGCGCATGTTCAGCCCGGAGTTCCGCAACCGGCTCGACGCCGTGGTCGGCTTCGCGCGCCTGGCGCCGTCGGTGGTGAGCCGTGTCGTCGACAAGTTCGTCGGTCAGCTCGAGAGCCAGCTCCGCGAGCGCGGCGTCACCATCGTCGTCACCGACGAGGCGCGCACCTGGCTCGCCGAGAAGGGCTACGACGAGCTTTACGGCGCCCGCCCGCTTGCCCGCGTCATCCAGGAGAACATCAAGAAGCCGCTCGCCGACGAGCTGCTGTTCGGCCGCCTGGCCAAGGGTGGCGCCGTGCGCGTCAAGGTGGAGAACGGCAAGCTCGCCTTCGACTTCACGCAGCTCCCCACGCTGCGACCCGAACCGAAGGTTCCGGCGCTGGTGGAGTAGCATTGCCAAAATCGAGCCGATCACTTCTCAAGCATTTCATGGCCGGGCCGCGCCGCCGCGTGGCGGCCTGGTGATGACAATAAATTGATCTGCCAAAGTCCTGGGCCAGCGCTGCTCGTCACTCCACCCGCCTGACGATCGTCTTCAGCACCTCTTTGCCGTTGGCGGCGCGAAAGGTTCCGTCGAGGCGGCCGTCGGCGCGCATGAGGTAGGTTAACGTCCCACGTGATTCGGTGAATACGAGCGCTCCGTCGACGAATTTGCCGGCGATCTTGCGCCAGCCGCGCGCGGTCTGAACCTGCTGCGGCGCCGGGGCGTAGGCGTAGACGGCGCGCACTTCGTCGGCGTCGATCTCGGTCACCGCCAGCAGGCGGGCCTCGCCGCTCGCATACTCGCCATACCATTTGCCGGCAAACGCGGCGCGCTCACGTGGGACCGCCGTCGGCACAGGCAGGATGCGCAGATCGGCCGGCAGCGGCAAATCGGCGCCGATCGCTAGGCCCTGGCTGAGATCGCAAACGGCGGGCGGCGTCGCGGCGTCGACGAAGGCGACGATGCACTCGCCATAGCGCCGCGCGAACAGGCCGGAGGTCCCGCCGAAGTGGCCGCGGAATTCCGGCGGCCGGTCGATCACCAGTTGCGGCACGCCGCGCCGGGAGAGCGCCTGCCGGCTCGGCTCGCCGCGTCCGCCGGGTACGTTCTCGCGCCGATCGCCGGCGAAGAAGAACAGCATGACGCGCGTTGACGCGATGTCGCCGAGCATGTCGTAAAGCTGTTGCGCGCTGCGGCCGATCTCGCCGATATCCCCGTCGCCGTAGCCGCCCGGCGCGGTGGCGACGACGGCGTAAATGTCGGGCGCCTGGCTGGCCGCCATCACCGCCGGCCAGGCGCCGCGCGACTGGCCGGCCAGCGCGACGCGGGCGTAGCCCAGCGCGCGCAGTTTGCGCGATTCGGCCAGGACCGACTGCGCGCTGTCGTAATGCGTGTCGACGGTCGAGCGGCGGTTGTGCCGCATGATGTCCCAGCCGTCGCGCTGAAGCAGCCGGGCATAGGGCGGCGGCGGACTGCCGAAGCTGTCGCCACGGCCGGTGCCGTGCAGGTAGAGCACCGCGCCCTTGGCCCTATCCGGGCCGAGCAACTTCTCGCCGGGGTAGCCTTGATCGACCCAGAAGCCGCTGGGCTGCGCCAGGGCTGAGTTTGCGCCAGCAGCGGCGAACAACACGATCCCGACGACGATCGCCCGGCGATGTGCCATGCTTCGGCAGCGGAGGATTGGCTGCATCCGCGGATAGACTAGCGCGTCAGCCATAAACATCAAACCATGCCGCTCACCTTTCTCGCCGGTGTCCGCGTCCTCGACCTGTCGCAATATGTGCCCGGGCCCTATGCCGGGCTGATGCTCGCCGATCTCGGCGCCGACGTGGTCAAAGTCGAGCCGCCGGGCGGCGATCCAGCGCGCACGCTCGGTCCGCTTGATGCCGACGGCGTCGCGCCGTTGTGGAAGCTGATGAATGCCGGCAAGACCATCGTTACCCTCGACCTCAAGGCGCCGGCCGCGGCACAACGCTTTGCCGAACTCGTGGCATGCGCCGATGCGTTGATCGAATCCTATCGGCCGGGCGTGATGGAGCGGCTCGGTTTCGGCCACGCGCGGCTGCGCGAGCTCAATCCGCGCCTGGTCCACGCTGCGCTCTCCGGCTACGGCCAGACCGGGCCGTGGCGCCTGCGCACCGGCCACGACATCAACTACATGGCACTGGCCGGCGGGCTTGCGGTTTCGGGCACGGCCGAGCGACCGACGATCGCCGCGCCGCCGACCGCCGACTTCGCCAGCGGCCTGCAGACGGCGCTCGCGGTGTGCGGCGCGCTCATCGGCCGCGGGCGCACGGGAACCGGCGCGTATCTCGACCTCAGCCTCGCCGAGACCGTGCTCGCCTGGCAAAGCACGACACTCACCGCGACGCTGAGGCCGGGTATCGCGCCTGCGCGCGCCGCCAACCTGCTTAACGGTGGCGCCGCCTGCTATCAGATTTACCGCGCGGCCGACGATCGCTTCGTCACGCTTGGCGCGATCGAGGAGAAGTTCTGGCAGAATTTCTGCTCGACGGTCGGCCGGCCGGAGTGGCTGGCGCGGCAATGGGAGGCGATGCCACAGACGGCGCTGATCGCCGATCTCGCCGCGCTGTTTGCGATGAAGACCGCGGCGGAGTGGGAACGTGTGCTGGGCCCGGTGGATTGCTGTTTCGGCGTTATCGTTGAGCCGGCGGAGGTTGCCGACCATCCGCAAATTGCGGCACGCGGCATGGTGGCGCGGCATGCGGGCGCCGATCCGCGGGTCGAGGCGTTGTTCCAGGCACAGGCCGACGGCGCGCAGCCGTCGCCGCGGCCGGCGCCGCGGATGAGCGATGCGCTGGCGGTGCTCGCGCGGTGGAGCTGAATTCCGACTATGAGCCGACGCTCGCCGCGAACACCCGGGCGTAGTTGCCGCCAAGCAACTTGCCGACTTCGTCGGGCCTGAAGCCGGAGCCCAGCAGCGCGTCGGCCAGCCGCGGCAGCTCGCGATAGCTGGGAAACAACGAAGGGCTGGTGAGCCCCAGCATGTCGCTGCCGAGGCCGACATGATCGATGCCGACCGCATCCACCATGCGGCCGAAGCCGGCGACGAAGGCGTCATAGTCGCGGAATATGCCCGAGGGCGGCCAGATGCCGACGACGCCGCCGGTACCGGAGATCACGCGCGCATGCTGGACGGAAATCTGCCGGCTGCGCAGCCCGGGCTGCGACGACAGCGAGGTGTGCGACAGGACCAGCGGCTTGGTGGTGACGGTCGCCGCCCGCTTCACCAGATCGTAGGTGCCGTGCGCGACGTCGACGACGATGCCCAGGCGATTGCAGGCGCGGATCACCTCGGCGCCGAAATCGGTGAGCCCGTCATGCACCGGCGGCTCGGTCTGGATATCGCCGAGATCGTTGACGCGGTAATGCGTGAGTTGCAGGTGGCGCAGGCGAAAATTCACATAGGCCTCCTCGACGCGCTCGAGCGCGCGATCGAGGAAGTCGGCGCCTTCCGCTGCGACGATCACCGCCGGGCCGCCGCTGCGTGCTGCATGCAGCGACGGGACATCGGTGATCACGGCCAGGCCCTCGCGCTCGACGAGCTCTTGCACGCGGCCGAAGGCGGTGCGGCTCCACCGATAAAGCTCGCCCGGCGCCGGAATGCGCACCGCCTGGATGCGGCCGTCCGGCATGACGCGGGTGGCGGGCGAATCGGCGACCATGGCGAGGCAGATCGCCGCCATGCCGCCGTCGCGCATCGGCGCGGCGACTGGCTCGAATGCGGTGCTGCTGCGCAATATCCGCCCGGCATGGCTGTGAATGTCGATGGTGACGCCGGCGCCAACGACTTGGCGGGCGGCGGCCTCGCGCTCCGGATTCGCGGCCATGTCGCCGCTGCACGCGGCCAGTGCCAGCGCTGCACCGGCGGCGAGCACGTCGCGGCGTCCGACCGGAATGCTGCCCAGCACCGCGTGGCCCGCGCCGACGCGCCGCGCGTCGCGCAGCTGGTAGCGCCAGCCGGCGGGATCGTCGCGCAGCCGGCGCCATCGCCCGAGCAGCCGCACGGCGCGATCCTGCGGCGCAATCCCCGCGCCGGCGAAGACCTCGACGCAGGCGCCGGGATCGCTCGGCAGGCAGCCACCGCAGCACATCGGCTCGGGTGTCAGCAGAAAATAGTGGTGCTCGTCGGCCGCCTCGACGGGGACCAGCCAACCGACGATCTCGACCATGTCGCCATCGAGACCATCGGCCGCCCCAGTGGCCATATCTCGCCAATCTACCAGCATGCAAATGACTCCATATTCAAAATTCACTGCTATCCATGCAATTGCCACGATATGGCGTCACCGCGGCGTGTCAATCTCCCGGCCTGCTCAAGCAGGCCATGCGACCGGTCGCCTCGTGGCGCGGCTGGTGCTAGACTCCCGAGTCGATGGCAACGCGTGGCACGTACCAATTTCTCCCGCGCAAAATGTTTCACGCGGGCAAGACGATCTTCCGACAGGGCGAGGAAGGCGACAACGCGTTTGTCATCGAGCATGGCAAGGTGGAGATCGTGCGCATCGCCGGCGATAAGCGCCAGGTGCTCGGCTACGTCGCCGAGGGCGGTATTTTCGGCGAGATGGCGCTGGTCGACGATCAGCCGCGCATGGCCGAGGCGGTCGCCGTCGAGGACACCACCTGTCTCGTCATCGGCCGCGACCGCTTCCGCGAGAAGATCGTCCGCACCGATCCGTTCATCCAGGGCCTGCTGCGCATCTTCGTGCGCAATATCCGCTCGCTGACCGAGCGCGCGTGACTCCGACCGCGTGATCGGGACAACGACCACATCCTCGACCTGATGCACCGGACCGGCGCGCGGCAATCAAAGCGTCGTGGGCGCCACCTATGGCGCGAATCCCTCGCGTCGCGCGCGCTCGGCCCACCGCGCCGCCAGCTCGAGATCGCGCGCCGCGCCGTCGCGGCCCTCGCGGTAGATCTCGCTGATCATCCGCATCGCCATGACATGGCCGTGTTCGGCGGCGCGTTCGAGCCACAGCCGCGCCGAAACGGGGTCGGCCGAGCCGCCACGGCCGCCGCGCAGATGCTGCGCGAGGTCGAACATCATCAGCCGGTCGCCGATCGCCGCGCCGCGCGTGAGCACCGCGTAGGACTCGTCGTGGGCCTGCATCATCTCGAACACGAGATGCGCCAGCCGGAGGGTCAGAAGGTCGTCGGGTTTGAGCCGCAGGGCCTCGCGCGCCGGCGCGGCCGCCTCGCGATACTGACGGAACGTGGCGAGCGCGACCGCATATCCGAAATGCGCATCCGCGTCGTCCGGCATGCGCGCGATGACGTCCTGGTGCACACGGAAGCAATTGGGCCCGTCATTCAGCGAGAGGAAAGCGAGCGCCAGATTCTTGAGGCTGGCGATGTCACCCGCATCGGCGGCGATCGCGTCGCTGCAGGCGCCGATGTCGCCGTCTTTCGCCGTACGCGCGCAACGCTCGGCCGGCGTCTCGGCGTTCGCCGCGACGCCAACCGGCGCGCCAAGGGCGAGGACGGTCGCCACGAGCGCGGCACGTGTCCGACGGCTGATCACGAGCGTTAATCTATGGCGGCTGCCGGACGCAGTTCAAGCTTGCGGCGCCGATATCGGCCTCGGCCCGGAGTCAACGAGTGCGGATGGGATATCTTCTTGCGGGATCCGGACTGCGCGCGCCTGCCCGGTTTAAGACGGCGGCCGACCGGATGGCCAGGTGACGCCCTGGCGCCAAGCCGACCCGCTCTTGCATTTCGGGCAGATTCGCTCGCCCCGCCACTCGCTCACGAAGTGATTGTGGCACATCAGGCATTGCCGCTTCTGGCGCGCGTCGACGACGTCTAGATTCACCGTCGGCTTAGGTTGATTGTAGTTCATCGGCGAAGGAGCCCGTAGAGGCAACTCAGTAACATATTGGGCCTCCACCGGCTGAATACAATGAGCCGCCACGGCGGTCCGCATGGGGCGCGCAGCCACGACCCAGGCGCCCGACGGCGTCGGGCGTCCGGGCCGAGAGCGTCCGTACTCTAAACGGCGCCCGGCTTCCTTTTCGCTGGCTGGGCCGCGAAAATCGAAACCGCAGCGGCCGGCTTCTTCTTGTCCTGCTTCGGCTTCTTGGCTTCGCGGTTGCTTCTCTTTTGACCCTTTGCCAATGTCGTTCTCCCTGTTTTTCGGTGGCCCCCTCGCGGATACGAGCGAGCAAGCTATTTCAAGCTGTGTCGATAGGCTTCGCAAGGCATGTGGAATTTCGCTGACTCGTTGCTGCTGGTAACCGCCGTATTTGCTTCAATCGTCGCGGCGCGGTCGTTGAACGTGCCGTGGGAACGATGCTGTCGCCAAGCGCCCGTTGCAGAAGTCACGCGGCACCGGCGAGACCGCGGACGGCGACCATGACAGGTACAACCTAAAGGAAGGGAGGGTCCGAGTCGACCGCATCGGAATTGCCGCGGTAGCGGCTGCTGTCCTTTGGCTGCTGGGGCCAGCCGCGCGCGGCGCTGCGAGCCCTGCGAGGCGCTGTCGGCGCACGGCTATCTCGGCATCGAGCCGCGGGTCGTCGCCGCGATCAGCGAATGGATCGTCGCGCATTGACACGGCGGCTATTTCTCGGTGAGGCGCCAGACGCCATCCCACGCCGCCGGCGGCGGCGCCGCGCGCAGCTTGGCGATGCGGTCGAGGAAGACCGTGGCCGGGCCATCCGCCGGGCTGGCCGCGAGCACGGCGCGGAATGCCGCTTCCGCCGCGTCCCAGTTCTGTGCGCGATAGGCGGCTAGGCCCTCGCCGTGGCGCGTGCGAATCTCCTGTCCCACCTCATCGAGTCCGTCGGCGGCGGCCATCACCTCGTAGATGCGCACCGGCTCGGTCTTGCCGGCAACGGTGATGAGATCGATCTCGCGGGCTTCGATCGCCGTTTGCCCCAGGCGGAATGTGCTTTCCGCAACCATGATGCGGGTGCCGTAGACCTTGTTGCTGCCTTCGAGGCGCGAGGCGAGGTTGACCGTATCGCCGATCACCGTGTAGGTGCGGGCGTTCTCCGCGCCGATGGTACCGACCACGACGTCGCCGGTGGCAATCCCCATGCGGACCGCGAAGTCGGGCACCTGACGCCTGAGTCCGAGGATATTGGGGAGTTCCGCGCGCAGCGTGACGATCGCCTGCTGCTGCGCCAAAGCGGCGAGGCAGGCTTCCGCCGCATGCGCATCGCCAGTCGTGAAGGGCTGCGTCCAGAACGCCATCACCGCATCGCCGATAAACTTGTCGATGATGCCGTTCCGCGCGCGGATCGCGTCGGATGCCAGGGTAAAGTAGCGATTCAGCATGAGCGTGACGGCGCTAGCGGTGAGCTGCTCGCTGATGCCGCTGAAGCCCTGGATGTCCGAAAAGAAGATGGTGGCGACGCGCCGCTCGGCGGTCTCCATCGCCTCGCCGTCGACGCCGATCAGTTTGGCGACGATCTTGGGGTCGACATATTTTCCGAAGATGTCCTTGATCCGCTCCTTGAGGCGGAGTTCGGCGATCATGTGATTGAAGGCGCGGGTAAGCTGGCCGACCTCATCGCGGCTGCGCACCGGGATCGGCTGCAGCAGCGTTCCGGCCTCGACCGCCCTGGCGCCCGCGACCAGGCGGAGGAGCCCGGCGACGATCCGGGTCGCCATCAGCCCAGCCACGACCAGACCGATGGCAGCGGCGACGAGAAACAGTACCAGGCTGAATAGCTCCACATTGCCCTGCCGGCCGAGCGTCTCGTCCATCGACTGTTGCGTCAACTGATTGATGCTGCTGCGGAATTCGGCGAGATCGGGGCCAAAGCTGTGGTAATAGCGGGCGAAATCCTGCATCAGACGCCGCGCCTTGGGAATATCGTTCTGCCGCGCCGCTTCCAGCACGTCCGCACCGAGCGCTTCGAACGGGGCGGCGTCGCGCTTGATGGAGGTGAGCGACCCGCGCAGGCGCGACAATACGACCTTATCCTCGGGGTCGCTCCGCGCGTCGACGATTCCTCTGGCGATCAGCTGCTCCAGGCGGTCGAAATCGGTATTGATCACGACGCCGAGGGCCCGATCCCGCGCCGCCGCCTCGTTGAGGCGCTCCGAATCAATCGTTTCCTGGCGCAGCAGGCGGGAGAGGTTCAGCTCGTATTCGAAAATAGCGATATCGATCTCGCCGATCAGCGCGGTCAGCGGAATGTGATATTCGACGATCGAGCCGATTTCCTTGTGCACGGTGTGCTGCAAGCGGACCGAGCCGACCAGCGCGACGCAAAGGATGACGAGCAGCGCAGAGGAGACGGCGAGAATCTTTAGCCGAATCGGCATGTGCCGAACCTACCGTGCGCTGGTCCAAGAGGACAAGAGTGGCGGCTGAACTGCCGCCGAATCGAGCGAGCTGGTTCGCCCGCCTCACAAGGCGGCGAAGGGCGGCCGGCGTGGGTGGGAGACGGCTGTCGCTGTCGCCACGGCTAGATCTCGGTGAGGCGCAAGACGCCGTCCCACTCCGCCGCCGCCGGCGGCGCGGCGCGCAGCTTGGCAACGCGCTTGGCGAAGAACGTGGCGGGTCCGTCGCCCGGCCGCGCCGCAAGCGCTGCGCGGAACCCCGCCTCGGCCGCATCCCAGTCGCGCGCGCGATAGGCGGCGAGCCCCTCGGCGTAGCGGATTCGGGCCTCCTGCTCGGCCTCGTCGAGACCGCCGGCCTCGGCCATCACCTCGTAGATGCGCAGCGGCTCGGTCCGGCCGGCGACGGCGATGAGATCGAGCTCGCGCGCCTCGATCGCGTCTTGCGCCAGGCGGAAGGTGTCCTCCGAGATGACGATTCTCGTGCCATAGACCTTGTTGGCGAGTTCAAGACGCGAGGCGAGATCGGTCGCGTCGCCGATCACCGTGTAGGCGCGCGCGTTCTGCGCGCCGATGGTGCCGACCACGACCTCGCCGGTGGCGATGCCCATGCGGACGACGAGGTCGGGCACCTGGCGCCGCATTCCGAGAAGCCCGGGCAGCTCCGCGCGCAGGTTGACGATCGCCTCTTGCTGCGCCAGCGCGGCGAGGCAGGCCTCCGCCGCATGCGCGTCGCCCGTCGAAAACGGCTGCGTCCAGAACGCCATCACCGCATCGCCGAAATACTTGTCGATGACGCCGTTATGGGAGCCGATGGCTTCCGCGGCGAGCGTGAAGTAGCGGTTCAGCAGCCGCGCGATGGCGTCGGCGGTAAGCTGCTCGCAGATGGTTCTGAAGCCCTTGATGTCGGACAGGAAGACGGTCGCGACGCGGCGCTCGGCGGTCGCTTTCGGCGCGCCCGCCGCATCGATCAGATTGGCGGCGAGCTTGGGATCGACATATCTGCCGAACGTGTCCTTGACCAGCTCCTTGTGGCGCAGCTCGGCGAGCATATGATTGAAGGCGCGGGTGAGCTGGCCGATCTCGTCGCCACTCCTAACCGGCAATGGCTCCAGCATCTTGCCGATCTCCGCCGCCTTGGCGCCTTCGACCAGACGGCGCAGGCCGCCGACGATGCGCGTGGTGAGCAGCCCGGAGACGGCCAGGGCGAGCGTGGCGGCCAGGACGAAGAGAGCGATGCTATAGCGCTGGACATAGCGTTCGTCGGCAGACGTCTCGTCCACCGCATGCGCGATCAGTTCGGCAATGCCGCCGCGGAAATCGGCAAGATCGGGACCGAGTCTGCGGTAGTTCCGCTCGAACCGCAGCATGAGCAGGCGCGCGCGCGCGATATCGGACTGGCGCACGGCGTCGACCACCTGCCGGCCGAGCGTTCCGTACGGCACGACATCGCGCTTGATGAGATGGAGTTTATCTTGCAGATGCGACAATATGGACTTGTCGGTCCAGTCGTTGTGCGGATCGGCGATGCCCTTGGCGATGAGCCGCTCCATGCGGGCGAATTCGGCATTGATCCCGGCAATGATCGCCCGCTCGCGCTCTGCCGTCGCATTGACGACCTCGGCATCGACCTGCCCCTCGCGCACCAGGCGCGAGAGGATGACCTCGTACTCGAAGAGCGTCGTATCGAGCTTACCGGCGGCGGCGCTTAGAGGTATGCAGTAATCGACCATTGTCGCGATCTCCTCCTGCACGTCGCGCTGCAGGTGCAGCGCGCCGATCAGCGCGATGCAGAGAATCGCCAGCAGCGCGGAGGAGACGGCGAGGATCTTCAGCCGAATGGTCATCGGCTAAAGATACCGCGCGACATCGCAAAAGGACAGGAGAGTCCGCCGGCGTTTGCCGGAGCGCAACCGGGCCGACGGCGCGCCGCAATCGGCGCCAGAGCAGGCTTATTCGAAGAACGCGAAGGCGCGGATCTCGATGCTCTCGCGCGGCGGGGCGGAAGGCGGCGTGGTGGGGTCGTCGAACGCCGTGTGCAGCGAGAACCGCGCGCGGCCGTCCTTCGCGGAATCGTAGCACTTGATCAGCACCGCCTCGTGCGCCGCCATGTGCGGGAAGTAGTACCAGCGGTGACCGGGATTGTAGACGCCGTAGTAGATCTCGCCGGTGCGGTCGGCGTAGACCAGGTCGCAGGTCAGCAGGTCGGCCGGCGCGATGCTGCCGGCATCGGCTAGCGCCAGCGGCGCCGCCAGCACCGGTCCGCGGATCGGCCGCCAGACATTGAACTCGGCGAAGCGGCGCGTGAGACGGGCCGCCGCCTCGTCGGCGCCGAGCAGATCGCGCACCCGCTGCGGGCCGGATTTCTCGGTGTAGTCGTTATGCACCATGCGTACCGGCGCGCGCAGTCCGCGCTCGACGGCGCGCTCGGCGACACGGATCGTGTGGTCGAAGACGACGACCTTGGCGGCGCCGGTCGCCTGCCGCACCAGCCGCTCCATCTCGGGATAGTAGACGGCGCGCAGCTCGGCCTCGTCGTAGAAGTCCGTGACCGCCGTGTCGTGGCGCGTGAGGACGAAGCCCTCGCGGTCCAGCGAAAGCTCGCCGGCGAGCGGGCGGGCATCGCGGATGCGCGCCGCGAATGTCCCATAATTGCCGGTGCGTCGCGGTTCGCCGGTACCCGGCGGCGGATTGTAGCTCACCGGTTTGACGGCGGCGTCCGCCAGATAAATGAGCTGTCCTTCGACATATTCGCCCACCGGCGCGGGTAGGGCCTGCCGTTGGGACGCCAACGCGGTGGTGGCGGCATGGTTCGCGGCGGTCATGGTCAAGTTCCTCGCGCTCTCCGGCGGGTCGCGCCCGGCTGTTGCGGATATTCGCCTAGATAGGCCGCGAAGAGGGCTTCGACAAATGACCTTTGCTCATCGCCTGCGTTAGAAAAAGTAAGGCGGCGGGGCTCCTCGCCGTCCCGCGATCGGAGACCCCGCGACTAGACAATCTTCTGTCCCGATGCGGCCGACGCGCGCGACCGGCGCGACAAGTTCGCGCGCCGGAGGCGCGCCGGTCAGCAGTGCACGTTGTCCTACTTCGCCATCACCTGGCCGCGGATTTCGCCACCCTTGTTGCTGTCGGTATGAATGTTCACGTACCACTTGCCGGCCGTCAGGTCGGCGATCTGCGCGTCGGTGAGGGTCGCCGAGCCCTTCATCGGCGAGGCGCTGACCGCGATCGGCACGACGACGCCGGCATTGGCGCTGGCGGCGGCCGGACCATGGAAATGCGCGGCGGTGGCCGGCCCGGTCAGGCCGCTATACGTGACCTCCCAGGTCAGCATCTTGGTGCTCTTGTCGAACGTGATCGCCGCCATGCCGCGGCCCTGCCCGGCGATCGGGGGCACTGCGGAGGTGCCGCTCAGCGTCGCCGCAAGCTGGGCCTTCGAGCCGTCCATCATGTCATCGGCGCAGGCGGCGAGCGCCAAGCCGGCGAGCGCGGCAGCCGCGCCCAAAACCTTGTGCTTCAGTCCTCTCATGATCGTTCCTCCCAATATGTGCGCGGCCGGCGCTCCGCCGGAGCGGAGGTGCCGCTTAAGGGACAAACACGGCGGCCGGCATTTTATTCCGACCATACCCAGATGCCACAAATTTTCCGCTGCTTGACGGTGTTGGCCTTTCCCGGCCACCCCTGGGGTAGCGGCGCGGCGTCGCCGCGAATGTGCGTGGTTTGTCATCAGCACCTAGGCGGGAACGCGCGGTCATATTCAGACGCCGCATCCACCAGCCGGTTGCGCCAGCGCGCGCGGTCCTCGTTGCCGGAGTATGTTGGCGCCCGGTCGCTGCCGCGCCGGATCACGCGCAGCGGCCGATCGGGTGACGAATGGCGGCCGGGCCGGGCCATCATTCGTCTCAACCCTGTGTCGGCGATGGCCGCATTGCCGGGGAAGCGACGTAAATCCACTCTGACCCCAATTCATGGGGAGCCGCCGAAAATTTCGTGGCCGGTACTTCCTGGTACGGCCTCAGGGAAAAGTTGCGACCGAGCCGAATCTATCGAGAATGCCGTCATGCTGGAACGTCGTTGCCGTGCGGATCGAAACTCATCGGGACAATCGACATATGCTCGGACCCCGCCATGAATAGCACCCGCTAGCTGGAGGCCGCGTGGACTATTTGCTGAAGAGGGCGTTGGCGCACGTCGTAACCCATGGCTCCTTGGCGGTGCGCCTGTCCTCCGGCGCACGATGCGTCTTTGGCGACGGAACCGGCGAGCTCGTCGAAGCGCGCTTCGTCGATCGGCGGGCGCAATGGGCGTTTCTGATCGATCCGGACATGAAACTTGGCGAGCTGTTCACGGATGGCCGGCTCGTCATCGAACGCGGCACGATGTTCGACTTCCTCATGCTGGTGGTCGGCAACCAGAACCAAGGGCCGCCGGCACTCATACCGGATCTTCTCGACCGGTTGCGCGTGGCGATGCGGCGTTTGCTGAAGCGCAACTTCCCGTCGCGTTCGCGACGCAATGTGGCGCACCACTACGATCTCGATGGGCGGCTTTACGACCTGTTTCTCGACAGCGACAGACAATATTCCTGCGCCTATTTTGAGACTCCGGGGCAAAGCCTCGAACAGGCCCAGCTCGCCAAAAAGCGGCGAATCGCGGCGAAGCTCCTCGTCAACCCAGGCGCAAGCGTGCTCGACATCGGCTGCGGCTGGGGTGGCCTCGCGCTATACCTCGCGGAGATTGCCGAGGCGGGGCCGGTTACCGGCGTTACCCTGTCGAAGGAGCAGATCGATGTCGCGCGACAGCGTGCGACGGAGCGTGGCGTGGCCGACCGTGTCGTCTTCGCCTTTCAGGATTATCGCGCCGTCACCGGTACGTTCGACCGGATCGTCTCGGTGGGCATGTTCGAACATGTCGGTGTCGGCTTCTACCGCGATTTCTTCGACACCGTGGCCAGGCTTCTGGCGAAAGATGGCGTGATGCTGCTGCATACCATCGGCTGCTCCGACGCGCCGGGCTTCACAACGCCGTGGATCGACAAATACATCTTTCCGGGGGGCGATATCCCGGCCCTGTCGGAAGTCGTCGCCATGGCCGAGCGATCCGGGCTGATGGTGACCGATATCGAGATTCTTCGCCTGCACTATGCGTCGACACTTAGAATCTGGCGCGAACGCTTCATGGCTCGGCGAGACGAGGCGGTGCGGATTTACGATGAGCGCTTCTGTCGGATGTGGGAATTCTATCTAGCCAGCGCCGAGATGGCATTCCATCTGGAGGGCTTGGTCGTCTTCCAGCTCCAAATAGCGAAGAGGGTCGAGGCCGTGCCGACGACGCGCGACTATATCGCCCAGCGGGAAAGCGAATTGCGGGCCCGTGAACAACGGCACGCGACCGGTTTGTCGCAGCATGACCCCGGCACGCGCTCGGCATAACGGTTCTGCGCCGCGCTTACGCAAGCCGGATATCCGCGCCGTCGCGGATGAACACGGGAATTTGTCCCAGCGGCGCCTCGATCGCCACATTTGTCCCACCGGGATATGTCTCGGCGCTCCAGGCATGCCGCCAGTCGGTCCCCGCCGGCAGATACACGCGCCGCTTGCGCGCTTTCGCCACCGTGACGGGAGCGACGAGGAGATCGGGGCCGAAGAGATATTCATCCTCGATCGTCCAGCTTTGGGCGTCCTTCGGGAAATCGTAGAACAGCGGGCGCATGAGCGGATCGCCCGTGGCCGAATAGATCTTCATCGCCCGCATCACGTAGGGTCTGAGCGTCTCGCGCAGCGCCAGCAGGCGCTTGAGGATTACGTAGACCTCCGCGCCGAACGACCACAGCTCGTTGGCGCCGCCGGTGTCGGTGAAGATCGCCGCCATGTCCTCGCCATAGGGCGACATTCCGGACTTGGCCGGCCGCAGCGCGTCGGGAACGCGGCAGCCGTGCAGACGGCACACCGGCGAGAAGACGCCGAACTCGAACCAGCGCACCAGCAGCTCGCGAAAATCCGGGTCCTTGCCGACACCGTCGAAGAACCCGCCGATGTCGGTGGTCCACCAGCCGATGCCGGCGAGGCCGACGCTCATGCCGGCGGTGATCTGCGCCCGCAAATCCTGCCAACTCGACCAGATGTCGCCCGACCATAGAATGACGCCGTGCTTCTGGCTGCCGAGCCAGGCCGAGCGCGCCAGCAGCGTCGCCGCCTGGCCGCGGCCGGCCTTGGTCAGGCCCTCGCGGAAACCCTGGGCGTGGAGCAGAGGATAAGCGTTCAGCACCTCGGCGCCCGAGCCCAGCGCCAGCCGCACGTTCTCCGGATGGTTGGGGCGCAGCTCCGGCTCGCAGCTATCGAGCCAGAAATTGTCGATGCCGTAGGCGAGATAATTCTTCTTGACGCGCTGCCAGACATAGTCGCGCGCCGCCGGCAATGTCGCGTCGTAGTAGGTGATGTAATTGGTCGTCAGCGGATGCTTGTCGGGATAGGCGTTGGCGACCGGCGCACCGCGTTCGCTGCGCATCAGGAACCCGCGCTCGCGCATCTCGCTATAGGTCTCGGCCCGCGGCGCCACCGTCGGCCAGATCGACACCATCAGCTTGACGCCGAGCTTGCGAAGCTCGGCCATCATCTTCTTCGGATCGGGCCAGTCCGCCGGATCGAACTGCCACTCGCCCATGCGCGTCCAGTGGAAGAAATCGATGACGATGCAGGCGAGCGGCAGCTTGCGGCGCTTGTATTCGCGGGCGACGCGCAGAAGTTCGTCCTGCGTGCGGTAGCGCAGCCGGCTCTGCCAGAAGCCGGCGGCCCATTCCGGGAATTGCGGCGCGTGGCCCGTCACGTCGGCATAGCGCCGCACCAGCTCGGCCGGGCTGTCGCCGGCGGTGATCCAGTAATCGAGCTGCGCCGTGGCGTCGGCCGTCCACCGCGTCAAATTGCGCGCGAAATCGACGCGGCCGGTGGCCGGATTGTGCCAGATGAAGCCGTAGCCGCGCGACGAAATGACGAAGGGGATCACCACATGCGTGTTCTGCTGCAATAGCGACGTCGATACGCCCTTGAGATCGAGCAGCCCGTGCTGCGGCTGGCCCAGGCCATAGAGCCGCTCGCCGTCATAGGCCTTGAAGCAGGCTTCGAGGCGGAAGCTGTCCGAGGCCAGCGGCCGGAAGCTGCGCGTGCCCGGCCCGGCGAAATGCGGACGCGTCTCTGCCAGCAGCTCCTCGCCCGTCTTGGCATTGACGTAGCGGATGACCAGCTCGTTCCTGACGTCGGCGCCGTAGCGATGGGTGATCGACAGCTCGGCGGCGATCTTGCCGTTGGCGATGCGGGCGCGCGTGCCGGCGATGCTGATCGCCGCCTGGCGCCGGCGCTGCGGCAGCAGCGCGTCGACCACCGGCTCTCTGATGGCGGGTGCGGGCCGCGCGCGCAGGCGCAACGCGTGCGGCCCCCAGGCTTCGAGCATGATCGTCTCGCCCATGAACCGGGCGACCAAACGCCCCGCCTCGACCGAAAATACTGCGCTCATGAATGGTCCCCCGCGCCGCTCGCGCCATCCGGCCGCCATGCTCGCCGATCTTGCGGCCGCCGTCGACAGGCGGGTGACCTCAGGAGCGGCGGTCTCTGGGCCAATGCCGCTCGAACAGGGATCGCCAACCTTGCGGGTGGGAAGACGCGCGCGCCAACCAGAATGCGCCGATCAGTCCGGGAAGAATCAAGCTCGCCGTGAAGATTCGCGCGAGGTCGGGCACGGCCTCCTCGAGGCTATCTTGGAAGATGATCCACGCCCACTCCAAGCGGCCGATGGCCAGCGCGTCCGACAGCTCGAAGAACGCCCACCAGAGCGACATGACCGCGTGGTAGGCAAGCGCGAAGGTAGCGCCGACGGCGCTGACGATCGCCGCCGTGAGAACGTCGCCCACGACGAAAAACACGAGATAGCGAGCCGCCCGTGTCATCGCGGCCGATGCTAGCACAATCTTGCGGCCGCCGCCGGATCACCGCGAATGCGCGCGGCGCCACTCCCACGGCACGTCGAACCTGCCCGCCCACATGCCGCGCCGCTCGCGTTGCGCCGCCGCTTCCTGGCCGACATAGTCGGTCGCGATGCGGCGATCCGCCAGCGCCCAGCCGCTTTCGACCATCCAGGCATTGAGATTGATGCCCTGCCGGCCACCGATATAGCAGATGGCGACGAGGCGGCCGTCGCCGTCGAGCTCGCGCTCGTCGCACAGCACCCAATGCAGCTCGATGCGCGCGGCCAGCGCCCAGCCCGCCTCCTGGCCGCAGCGCCAGGGCGCGCCGTCGCGCTCGCAGAGCTGGTCATCGGCCGGCGCGTCGATGCCGAAAAGGCGGACGGGCTGGCCCGCCATCTCGATGGTGCCGGCGTCGATGACGCGCACGCGGCCGTTGATCTCGGCCAAGGCCGCGCCGGCGACAGGCAGACCAGCCGCCAGCACGAGCAGTATCGGCGATTTCGACCAAGCCGCCATCGCCGTCATCATCGGGCGCAACCGCAGCACGGTTCAGTGCGGGCGCTCGCCCTCCAGGGCGGTGCGGTGCATCAGGCGGATCGCCGCCGGATCGAAGCGGTCGCGCCGGTGCATGACGCAGCGGTTGTCCCACATCACCATGTCGCCCGGCGACCATACCTGCGTCCACACCTGCTCCGGCCGGCCGACATGGCGCCACAGCGCCGGCAGGATCTCGCGGCTTTCGTCGGTCGGCAGGCCGACGATCGTCTGATATTTCGGGCTGCCGCCGAGATAGAGGCCCTTGCGCCCGGTTTCGCCATGCGTGCGCACGATCGGATGATCGACGCCGGGCCAGGTCGCGTAGTCCTCGTTGTCCGGCCGGGTCATGCCCAGACGCACATCGCCGCGGCCGTCGATCACCGTCTGATGGTGGATGGCACGGCCCGCCACCGCCTTCTTCAGTTCGGCCGGCAGCGTGTCATAGGCGCGGTACATGCTGGCGAACTGCGTGTTGCCGCCCGCCGGCGGCAGCTCGATCGCGCGCAGGATCGAGGCGGAGGGCGGGCGCTCCTTGAACCAGGTATCGGTGTGCCAATTCACCTCGCCGTCGCCGAGGTCGCCGGCGGGCGTGCCGTCCGGCTTCTTCTTGTTGCTGATCACCAGGATTTGTCCGCGGCGGCCGTGCTGGCCTTGCTGCATCTGGCGCGGGTGGACGACGAAGGGGCCGAGCATCGACGAAAAGCGGATCTGCGTGTCGTCGTCGATCGCGGTCTCGCGGAAGCGCAGCACCTGATGCGCGAGCCAGACCTGGCGCATGGCGCTGATGTCGTCGGGCGAGAAATCGCCGAAGGGAAAGCCGAAGATGTCGCAGCCCAGCGCGCCGCCGGTGGGCACCGCGCGAAATCGCCGGGTCGTCATGTCTAGCTGCGTTGCCATGGTCGGGTCTGTCCTCGCCGCCGTTTGTCTAGTGCCGACTTTCCCTGATCCGTGACTCACGTTCACGTCTCTCTGCTTCGCTGCTCGCCCCACCTCTCCCCGACCCTCTCCGCCCCATTGGGGCGGAGAGGGGGCGAGCGCAGCGAGCGGGTGAGGTGGGGACCTGTGGCACGAACGTAAGCTTCCCTGTATTGAATCGGAAGTGGCTCACTCCGCCGCGACCTTCGCCTTCTCCACGCGCACGCCGCCGCCTGCGGTCAGCATCACCTTGTTGAGCAGCTTGACGCAAGCATAGACCGCGGCGATCGCCGGCGCCGGCGTCTCGGTGAGCTTGGCCATCTCGAGGATCGAGCCGATCAGCGCCTCGGTCTCGAGCGAGCGGCCCAGCTCCACGTCCTGCAGCATCGAGGTCTTGTGCGCCCCCACGGCCTCGGCGCCGGCGATGCGCTTCTCGATCGTCACGCGGAAGGTGACGCCGAGCTTCTGGGCGATGTCCTGCGCCTCCTTCATCATCTGCGCCGCGAGCGCGCGGGTCTCGGCGAACTGGCAGATATCGACCAGCGTCGCGTGGGTGAGCGCGCTGATCGGGTTGAACGACAGATTGCCCCAGGCCTTGAGCCAGATCTCCGAGCGGATGTCCTTGAGCACGCGCGATTTGAGGCCGGCCTTGACCAGCACGTCGTGCACCCGCTTGACGCGCGCGCTCTCCGTGCCGTCGAGCTCGCCTACGGGGAAGCGGTCGCCCTCGACGTGGTGGATGACGCCTGGCGCGGTGACCGCGGCGGCCGGATAGACGACGCAGCCGATGATGCGGTCGGCGCCGATCTTCTTGGTCAGGATGCCGGTCGGATCGAGGCTGGCGAGCTGCTTGTTGTCGTATTTGCCGCCGAGCTTCTGGAAGTACCACCAGGGCAGGCCGTTCTGCACGGTCATCACCATGGTGTCGGGGCCGAGCACGGCGTCGATCTCCCTGACCGCCTGTTCCAGGTAATGCGCCTTGACCGCCAGCACGACCAGATCCTGCTTGCCGGCATCGGCTACCTTGTCGACCGCCTTGACCTTGGCGGTCTCGAATTTGCCGTCATGCCATTCGAGCTTGAGGCCGTTCTTCTGAATCGCGGCGAGATGGGCGCCGAGGTCGATCACCGTCACCGGATTGCCGGCGAGCGCCAGCTTGGCGGCGACCAGGCCGCCGATGGCGCCGGCGCCGACCACGCACACGCGCATCGGCTGCGGCGGCCCCAGCAGATACGGACTGGGCAGTTCCTGGTTGAAGGGGTTGCTCAGCGTGCCGACGCCGTCGATGACGATCTCGATGGTGTTGGCGGCATCCGCCATCACCCCGGCGCCGAGCGAGGTGCCGCAGGCGATGACGTCGCCCGGCATCAAGGTCATGTCGCGCGACACCATGCTGACCAGCTTGTAGGGCGGGAAGAACATGTCGGCGACGGGATAGTTCTGCCGCTCCTTGCCGTTGAGGATCGTGCGGACGCTGAGCTTCATCGGATCGAGGTCGGTGGCGATCGCCGGGCCGATGACGCCGAAGGTGTCGAAGCTCTTGGCGCGCACCCATTGGTCGAAGCTCGGGTTCTTCTTGAGCAGATCGACCGCCGTCACGTCGTTCACGCAGGTGTAGCCGAAGATGTAGTCCTTGGCTTCCGCCTCGCTCACCATCGAGCATTTCTTGCCGATGACGATGCCGAGCTCGCCATCGTAGATGATCCGGCCGCCATATGATTTGGGCCGCGCGATCGGCGCGCCGTGCGGGTGATAGGCGTTGGGCGCCTTGAGGAAATAGAGCGGCTCGTCGGGCACCAGGAAATCGTTCTTGGCGGCGAGCTGGTGGAAATTGTTCCACAGGCAGATCATCTTCGACGGCGTGGTCGGCGTCAGCACGCGCACGTCAATGAGCTTTACCGTCTCGCCGGTCGGCGTCGCGCCTGAAAGCATGTCGCCGGCATGCACGGCGATGATGCCGGCCTTCAGCGTCCCGAACCCGGGCTTGCCGCCGTGCTCGAAGCGAATCCAATGCGCCATGGACGTTTCTCCCTATCCCGAATTTTGCGGACGTTCTTCTCACGCCAAATTATCCGTCCGCGACTCCGCGGTCCAGCGAAACGGCGGCGTGGTCGTCGCGCGGACCGCGGCCGGCCCGGCCATGACGATCAAGATCGGGATCGAAAACGGTTGGAGTCCAGGCCGATCTATCTGCCCGCCTGGGTGAGGAGCGGCGGGGTGGGGAAGGGCTGGACCGGGCCGTCGACGGCGCTGGTGTTCTCGTGGGCCGGACCGACGCGCACCGCCGCCAGCACCTTGTCGAGGAACTCCACAGTGATCGGCGTGGAATCGAGGCGGCAGATATAGCCCGACATATCCCAGTAATAGCCAAATGGCGCCACGAAATGATTCTCCGGGCCGGCATGAGTGAAGCCGATGCAGCTTTTCCAATTCTTCCCGAAGTTTCCGCTCGGGACGGCCTGCATCCAGCCGGTGCGGCCCTTGCTCTGATACGCCGTATAGGTCGCCTCAGTTCCGAATATCGAGCGGATGCGGCGTTCCGCGTCTTTGTCGCTGTAGGACCTGACCACTGTCCGCGTGCCGGCATAGTGGACATCGAAGCGGACAGTCAGTCCCTCGATCACCCCATTGACTCGATAGTCCCAAGACTCGGTAATTCCGGTTTGAGCACGGTCGAACTTTCGGCATTTAAGGCGGTCGCCGATATCGACCATGCTCTCGGCGCACGGGATGTCGACCCATTGCGACGGAGTCTGCGCGGTGGCGCCGAGCGGCGCGACGAGGAGGAGCAAGGCGGCGGCAAGTGCGAAACGCATCGATTTTCCCCCGGATGCGCGGCGGGCCGTTTCCGCCGCGGAAAAGAATTGGCCCGAGTAAATGTACCCGCAGCCGCTCGGTTGAATCCCACCGCGAATATGCACGCAGACTACAATGCGCCGCGCCGCGGCT
>JACQDQ010000170.1 GCA_016201015.1 Pseudomonadota bacterium
ACCGCTCCTTCCCGCTGCCCCGCCGCAGACCTATCTCAGCCCGCGTGCGGTCGGCCGCCATCCTTGCTATAAGAGCGCCGCCGCGGCGACGGGACGGGCGATGAACGAGACGAAGCTTATAGCCGAAGCGACCGGCGACATCGAGGTATCGGTCGTCATGCCGTGCCTCAACGAGGCCGATACGGTCGGTATCTGCGTCGCCAAGGCGCGTCGCTCCTTCGTCGAGCACAATATCGTCGGTGAGGTGATCGTCGCCGACAATGGCAGTACCGACGGCTCCACGGATCTCGCCCGCCAGGAGGGCGCCAGGGTCGTGCACGCCGCGGCGCGCGGCTACGGCAACGCCTTGACAGCCGGCATCGCCGCGGCGCGCGGACGCTTTGTCATCATGGGCGACTCCGACGACAGTTATGACTTTCTCGAGGTCCCCAAGTTTGTCGCCAAGCTCCGACAGGGCTACGACCTGGTGCAAGGTTGCCGCTTTCCTGCCGGTGGCGGCCGCATCATGCCGGGAGCAATGCCGTTTCTCCACCGCCTGCTCGGCAATCCGATGCTGTCCGGCATGGCGCGGCAAATGTTCCACGCGCCGATTCACGACGTCTATTGCGGCATGCGGGGGTTTACCAAGACGCTGTACGACCGTCTGGACCAGCGCTGCACCGGCATGGAATTCGCGACCGAGATGATCATCAAAAGCAGCTTGCACGCGGTGCGCATCGCCGAGGTGCCGATCACGCTCCATCCCGACGGGCGGAGATCGCACGGCTCGCATCTCCGCACGTTTCGTGACGGCTGGCGCACCGTGCGCTTCTTCATGTTGTACAGCCCGCGTTGGCTGTTCCTCGTGCCGGGCGTCATATTGCTGCTTCTCGGGCTCGTCGGCTACGGGCTGGCGCTGCCGGGTCGCACCGTGTTCGGCGCTACGCTCGACGTGCATACGCTGCTATCGGCCAGCATGTTCATCTTCCTTGGCTATCAAACAATCCTGTTTGCGCTGTTCACCAAAATCTTCGCCATCGGCGAGGGCCTGTTGCCGGAGGATTCGCGCCTGGCACGCCTTGCCCGCATCTTCACTCTCGAGCGCGGCATTCTGCTCGGCCTGCTCGCGACGATTTTCGGCTTGGCGCTGATCGGCCGGGTGGCCTGGCTGTGGGCGGCGGCCGATTTCGGGGCGTTGAGCTATCCAACGACGATGCGGTGGATCGTCCCGGGTGTGCTGCTCACCATTCTCGGCTTCCAGACGGTGCTGGCGAGCTTCTTCCTCAGCATCCTCGCGATGCGCCGCCCCTCCGTCGCGCGCTGACGGCGCGCGGCGCGGCACTCACCAGGCGCAGCTCGCGTCGGCGCGGCCCAGGACATAAACCTGGGACTCGGTCGCTCCGAGCACCGCAAGCGTGCGCGAGACGCGGGCGATGACCGTGACATCCGCGGCTTGCGAGAAGCATCCGCCGCGCCACGCGCGGTAAATCAGTCCCGCATAGCCACTGGGACCGAAATGCGCGGGATCGGCGACCTTGTCGACGATGACATGAGTGATACCTTGGGCGCGTAGCTGGGCCATGAACCGCGCCGGATCCTCCGCGCTCGGCAATACGTTGACAAGCGCCTGGTTGGCAACATGCGCCTGATAGACGCGGGGACGAATATGGTAGGCGAGGTCGCGGAACGGCGATAATACGCGATCGGTCGGCGCCAGATGGGCATTGATCCACTGCGCCACCGGATAGCGCGAGACATTTTGTTCCAGGAACTGTTCGCGGTCCTGCCCGGCGAAGACGTAGCGCACGAACTTCGCCGTAAACAGGCCGTGCGCCGTGAGTTGCACTACTGCTGTGATTGCGAAGGCGCCGACGAGTGGCCGCCACAGCTCACAGCGCTCGGCGAAGCGCACGGCGGCGACGGTGACGACAAGCAGCAGCAGCGGGTAGACCGGCAGGAGATGCCGCACACGCTGCGCCGCGCCTGTCCAGAACCACAGGGAGTAGAACAGCAGGGCGATCATGGCGACAGCGGCGAGCGGCCCCTTTCGCAGGCGCGCACGATACTGCCACCAACCGCCAAGCGCGAAAGGCAGCAGGAGCAGCACCAAGGGCCCGAGGCCAGTTCGTCGCGATTCGAATTCGTCGAGGCTGCTCAACGTCGCCCGGAAGGGATAGGCGATGAACCAGTAGAGATCGGGCCGAAACGGCCGATCCGCGCCGACGTCGAGATCACCGACCGCACGGGCATGGGCGGCGTCCCAAAGCAGATCATTGGCGTAGGGCAATACGCCGTAAAGCATCGGGAATACCGGATCGCCGCTGTGCAGCCAGTTCCACGCATACCATTGCGATCCGGCCACGAGTGCGGCAAGGGAGAAGACGGCCGCACGCGCCAACCAGCCGCTGCCCCAGAGCAGGACGAGGCCGACCGCAGCCGCATAGAGAAGACCGAAATACTTTCCGCCCATGTAGAAGCCGGCTGCGAGCCCGGCAAGCGCGGCAAAGCCGAGTTTCCCGCTGCGCAGCGCCTCGCCCGCGGCGATTGCGCCGACCAGCGCGATTGCGGCGAGCTTCGCCTCCACCATGCCGGTACCGGCGACATAGACCACGGCCGGCGTCGTTGCGAAGACCAGGGCGAGTGCCAGCGACCAGGCCGACGAGAGATAGCGGCGCGCGGTCGTGTAAAGCAGGAACGTCGCTCCGATGCCCGTCGCCATCATCCACAAATTGAGCGCGAGCTCACCGCCGAGCGCGAGGGGCGACAGATACGTCATCTGCAGCAGCAGCGGAGTCGCGCCGTCGAGCGCGCGCGGCACAAAGAAGACATGGCCGGCCTCCAGGAAGCGTCGCGGCAGATCGAAGTGATAGGCGCTGGTGTCGGCATCCGCCACCGGCGACAGCGCCTCGATCAGGTCAAACAGCCCGGAGACGACGAGCGCCGCGCCGGCTACCCACAGCGCCGGGCCGTTCGCCGGCATCGACGACAATTCGAGGCGCAGCAGGACAAGGCCCAGCGCCGCAACGATCAGGATCGCCGCCAGCAGATACGCCGGCATAACGCCGGCGATGCCAGGGAAGAAGATGATCCAGCCGAGCAGCCCCATTCCGAGCGTGAAGGACCAGGCCAGCCGCTCTGCGGCCGCAAGCTCCGCAGCGACGCCGGCAAGCCGCAGCGCCGCAGCGCCGAGGCCAAGACACGCGGCGATCTGCAGAACGACGACGGAGATTGCGATCAGCATCGCTGGCGCGCGTCAGCGCAACGCCAGCAGGAGGAATCGGAACTGATACAAATAGCCGGCAGTCATCGCGATCACCCACAGCCACAAGGCCAGGTTCGGCCACGACAGCACGCCTGCCGTTCCTCCTCGCTTCATTTCGCCATCTCGCGTACCTTGAGACTGCATCATCAAACGGCCACCCTCGCCATCAAAGCTCCAATAGGTCCATGACCAACAGCGCGCTGCGCCGGACGCATCAGATCGACGGGCTGCGCGCCGTCGCGGTAGGGCTGGTCGTGTTTCATCACAGCCTGAACAGCGCCCTGATCACGATGCTCGACTATGCCGGATTCGACTTTGCCGCGCGATACGTGCGTTTCCTGTTCGGCTCCGGAGTCGAGCTATTCTTCGTCATCAGTGGCATCGTGCTGTTGCGGCCCTATCTGCGCGACGGACAAAGCTTCAGCCGCCAAGCCGCCACACGCTATTACCGGCGGCGCGTCGCGCGTCTATGGCCACCTTACCTCGCCGCCCTCGCCGTCGCGGGGCTCGTGATGCTCGCCGCGACGGCCGCGCCGACCTGGTACACGCGTGAGGTACTGCCACAATTCTCCGTCGGCGATTGGTTGAGCCAGATCTTTATCTTCAATCTCGGTGGGCCGACCTATAACGCCGCCTGGTGGAGCCTGCCGGTCGAGATCGTGCTCTATGTGGTCCTGCCGTTGTTCATTCCGCTCATGCGCGGTACGAAGCAGCTGACCTGGCAACTCGCCGCGTGGGCGGCAACGATGGTCTTGGCGGAACTCGCGCATAGCGGCGCCATCAACCTGGCGCCAGCCGGGCTGGCCCCCGCCCCGGGCCGCGTCCTCGAGGTAGGCAATACGTTTCTGATCTATCTGCCGTGCTTCTTCGCCGGGGTGCTGGTGGCCAGGAACGACTTCGAGCGCCGCATCGGCTACGGCGCGTTGGCCGCCGGCCTGTTATGGACGGTCGCCGCCGTTGCGTGGGGGTCCAATCCGCATAGCGGATTCGCCCTACTCTATTTCGGCGTGGTGGTCGTTGCGCTCGACATCCGCACTAACTTGGCGTCATGGCTGCAGACCTATCCCATGGTGTGGATCGGCGAGCGCTCCTACTCGCTGTTTCTGCTCCATTTCACCATGTTCTATCTGGCGAACGATCTGGTCTCGACGGTGATCGGCGAGCGCAACCTTGCCTATTTCCTGGCCACGCGGTCGTTGGGCCTGGGCACCGCAATGCTTGCGGCGATGGTCTTATTTCATATGGTCGAGCGCCGATTCGCACGCGGCCTGGTAACCGCGAACGCCTTCTGGCCGGCCCGGCGGAAGATGGCCTCCGCGCCGGCCTGAGCCCGCGGGATACTACAGCTGCCAGCGCGTCAAGCCGCCGGGCAGCTCCAGCTTGCGCCACATGCCTTTCACGTCGGCGACGATGCCGTCCGTCTTGAGCAATTCGCTGAAGCGCGACGGTGAAAACGACGCGTAGTCTTTATGCGAGACGGCGCCGACCAAAGCGTCGTAACCGCTGGCGCCATCGATCGATGGCACGAGTTTCACGCCATATTCGTGCTCGGCCTCGGCCGGATCGGCCCAGCAGTCATGCACATCGACGCGATGACCCCAATCCTTGAGACCCTTGATGATGTCGATCACTTTCGAGTTGCGCAGGTCGGGCACATTCTCTTTGAAGGTGAGGCCGAGCACGAGCACGCGCGCCGCACCGGCCTTGCCCTTGCCCGCGAGCAGACGCGCCAAGCGATCGGCGACGTAGCCGCCCATGGCATCGTTGATGCGTCGGCCGGCGAGGATCACCTCCGGATGATGGCCGACGCGCTGTGCGCAATCGGCGAGGTAGAACGGATCGACGCCGATGCAGTGGCCGCCGACCAGGCCCGGCGTGAACGGCAGGAAGTTCCACTTGGTGCGCGAGGCATCGAGCACGTCGTAGACCGAGAGGCCGAGGCGGTTAAAAATCGTCGCCACCTCGTTGATGAAGGCGATGTTGATGTCGCGCTGCGCATTCTCGATGACCTTGGCCGCCTCGGCGGTCTTTATGCTGTGCGCGACGAAGGCGCCACCGGCGGTGATGGCGCCGTAGATCGCCGCGAGTTTCTGCGCCACTTCCGGCGTCTGCCCCGATACCACCTTGGTGATGCGGTCGACCGTGTGCTCGCGATCGCCGGGGTTGATCCGCTCCGGGCTGTAGCCAAGGAAAAAATCCTTGCCGCATTTGAGACCGGACGCCTTCTCGAGCTCCGGCCCGCAGATATCCTCGGTGACGCCGGGATAGACGGTCGATTCGAGCACGACGATCGCGCCCTTGCGCATCGCCTTGCCCACCGTACGGCAGGCGGCGCAAACGATCGCCAGGTCAGGTCGGTTGGTGATGTCGACCGGCGTCGGCACCGTGATGATGTAAACGTCCTGGCCGACGATCTTCACCGTGTCTGCAGTCAGCTCCAGGCGCGTGGCCTTGAGCTTCTCCGGCTCGACCTCATTGGTGCGATCGTGGCCGGATTTCAGCTCGTCGATGCGGCGTTGATCGATGTCGAAGCCGATGAGCGGGTAATGGCGGGCGAGGGCGACGGCAAGCGGCAGGCAGACATAACCGAGCCCGATAACGGAGATGCGCGTGGTCGGGGCCATGGGGGACACGGGAAGGGTTGGGGGAGGCCTCGTTTAACCGGGGGTCTTGGCTTTGTCAAACCGCCCCCGGCTGAACGGGCGGGTTGGAGCGCCGCGGCAGACGCCGAAGCACGTCCGCGGCTCTTTTGCCAAATAATTGTTTTCATTTCGTTAATTGCCGTAGCTTACGACCCTCCAGACGTTAACTATGTCACCGACAAACGGTCCGCACCGTTCATGACGTGAACATAACGCTTGACGTTCACACCATGAACGCATTAGCCTGGGGCGGATTCGGCCTGAGGGACCATGCCCGATTTGACCAAGGCAGAGCGGCTGCGCGGCGACGGCGATTCGCGGATCGTGCTCGGCGTCCTCAACGCGGTCGAGCAGAACAGCCGACTCACCCAACGTACGGTGGCGCATGACCTCGGCATCGCGCTCGGCCTCGCCAATGCCTATCTCAAGCGCTGCGTACGCAAGGGTCTGATCAAGATCGCGCAGGTTCCGGCCAATCGCTACGCCTATTACCTGACGCCGAAAGGTTTCAGCGAGAAATCGCACCTCACCGTGCGCTACCTCTCCACGTCCTTCGAATTCTTCCGCGGCGCCCGCAGCCAGTGCGGCGATCTGCTGGCCGGGCTCGCCGCGCGCAACATCCGCCAGGTTGCTCTCGCCGGTGCCGGCGATCTCGCCGAAATCGCCACGTTGTGCGCACGCGACTATCCGATCGAGCTGTCCGCCATTCTCGACGACGCCCACGCCGCGCCGCGCTTTGCCGGCCTGCCCGTGGTCAAAGATATGGCGGCGATTGCCGGCGTCGATGCCGTCGTCATCACCGACCTCAAGGCGCCGCAGGTAACCTACGACCGCGCGGTCGCGGCTCTCGGGGCCGCGCGCGTGTTCGCGCCGCGCCTGCTCAACATCACGCCGGTCACCCCTGCTCCGCGAGACGCACCATGAGCCAATTGGGCCCGCGCTGGTACGTCGTCCGCACCCATCCCCAGGCCGAGGCGAAGGCGCTGTTCAACCTCATGCGCCAGGAGCTTACCGCCTATCTGCCGCGCTACATCAAGCGACGGCGGCATGCACGACGGACCGACTACGTGCCGGTCCCGCTGTTCCCGCGCTACCTGTTCGTCGCGCTCGACCTTGCGGTGTCCGGGTGGCGCCAGATCCGTTCCACCATCGGCGTCGCCGACATCGTCTGCAACGGCGCGCAACCGACGCCCGTGCCGGTGGGCGTCATCGAGTCGATTCGTGCGCGCGAGGATGAAAACGGCTGGGTTCGCCTCAGCCTGGCGCATCCATTCGCCAAGGGCGCGCCGGTGCGCATCCTCGACGGCGCCTTTGCCGACCAGATTGGGCTGTTCGACGCGGCCGCCGACGCGCAACGCGTCGCCGTGCTGCTCGATCTGCTCGGCCGGCAGGTGCGTGTGCTTCTTCCCGAGGGCTTCGTCGCGCACGCTGCCTGAGGCGGCGCCCTCGTCACGATCGTCTGCGGTCCGGCTGCTTTCACCCGGACTGCGGTAGCCTGCCTGCAATCCATTGACCACCGGACCGCATCCATGACTACCCGCATCCGCAACACCTCGGAAACCGTGCTGTCGCCCTGGGTTCGCCTGGTCGAGCGCGAGGTCGAGGGTTCCGGCCCGCGGACCAACCGCGTCTATCATTCCTTCCGTCAGCACGACTACGTTACGGTACTGGCAGAGACGAGCGCGGGCGAGGTGGCGCTGGTCGACCAGTATCGCGCGGCGCTCGAGCGGCGCACATTGGAGCTGCCCGGCGGCTTGGTCGATAGCGGCAACGATCCGGCCGCCAGCGCGGCGCAGGAATTGGCGGAAGAGGCCGGTCTGCATGCCCCGGACGGATTGCTGCTGATGGGCACGCTTGCCCCCGACACCGGCCGGCTTGAGAACCGCCTATGGTGTTTCCACGCCAGGAACGCGGCGCCGCTCGCGGGTTGGCAGCCGGAGCACGATATGACGCGCGTCCTGATGCCGAAGGCCGAATTCAAGGCACTGGTCGTCGCCGGCCGCTTCGAACCGGCGCTACACGTCGCGGTCGTCGGCCTCGCCCTGCTCAATGGACGCTTCTGATGCTGGTCCCTGATACTTACGCCGACCGCCGCGTCTGCGTGCTCGGCCTCGGTTATGTCGGCCTGCCGCTCGCGGCGGTGATGGCCGATGCCGGCTTCGATGTGCTCGGCATCGAGATCCGCGACGCCGTGCGCGAGCGGTTGGCGCGCGGAGAGCCGCATTTCTACGAGCCCGGCCTCGAGTCATTGCTCAAGCGCGTGATCCGGCAGGGACGGCTGCGCATAGCCCGCAACATACCCGCCGGTTGCGCGGCGACGGTCTTCCTCGTCACCGTCGGCACACCGCTCGATACGCAGGGTCGGGCGCGCATGGACATGATCGAGAACGTGACCCGCGAGGTCGCCGCGCATCTCAAGGCGGGCGATCTCGTCATCATGCGCTCGACCGTAAAGCTGGGAACGACGCGGCGCCTCGTCATCCCGATCCTCGACAGCGTCGGAGTCTCCTATGACCTCGCCTTCTGTCCGGAGCGCACGCTCGAAGGGCAGGCCCTCGCCGAGCTGCGCAATCTGCCGCAGGTCGTCGGCGGCGCGACGCTATCGGCCAATATACGCGCGTCGCAACTCTTCCAATTCCTGACCGCGACGGTCGTGCGCGTGAGCAGCCTTGAGACGGCCGAAATGATCAAGCTGATCGACAACACGCAGCGCGACGTGTCCTTCGCTTTCGCCAACGAAGTCGCGCGCATGTGCGATGCCGTCGGCATCGGTGCGATGGAAGTGATTCGTGCCGGCAAGCTCGGTTACGCACGGACCAATTTGCCGATGCCGGGGCCGGTCGGCGGGCCGTGCCTCGAAAAGGACCCCTACATTCTCGCCGAAGGTCTGGCCGAGCGCGGCATCACCCCGGAAATCACCCTGGCTGCGCGCAACGTCAATCGCCGCCAACCGGAGGAATCCGTGGCGGCGATCAA
>JACQDQ010000156.1 GCA_016201015.1 Pseudomonadota bacterium
CGCTGGCCGCGCCGGGCGCCGACGCTGCCCGATCTGCTGATCTACCTGATGGATCAGCACGGCCTGACGCGCGCCGATCTGGTGCCGTTGCTCGGCACGGCCAGCCGGGTCAGCGAGGTGCTGAACGGGAAGCGGGCGTTGAGCATGACGATGGTGCGCCGGCTGCGCGAGCGGTTCCATATCTCCGCGGATGTGCTGATATCGCCTGGCCCCGCGGCGCGGGCGCGGCGGCGGCTGGCCGCGTAGACTGGCTGCGAGACTTGGACGTAGGGGCGGGTTTCAAACCCGCCCACGGTTTCGTCGGCGCGGTCGCGGGCCGGTTGGAAATCGGCCCCTACATAAGATGCGAACTCGCCGCCCCCTCACCCGCCCGGGCGCCAGCGCAGCAGATAGCGCTCCAGGCGGTTGATGGCGAGGTCGATCAGCAGCACCACCGCCGCGGTCATGATCAGGCCGGCGAAGACGCCGGCGCTGTCGAACAGGCCTTGCGCCTGCGAGACGACGTAGCCGATGCCGCGCGCCGAGCCGATATATTCGCCGACCACGGCGCCGACCAGCGCGAAGCCGATGCTGGTGTGCAGGCTGGAGAAGATCCACGCCACCGCCGACGGCAGATAGACGTAGCGCAGGAGCTGGCGGTCGCTTGCCTGCAGCATGCGCGCGTTGTTGAGCACCACCGGATCGACCTCGCGGATGCCCTGAAAGGTGTTGAAGAACACCACGAAGAACACGAGCGTCACGCCGAGCGCCACCTTCGAGCCGATGCCGAGGCCGAACCACAGGATGAAGATCGGCGCCAGGATGACGCGCGGCAGCGCGTTGAAGATGCGGATATAGGGGTCGAACACCGCCGCCAGCAGGTCGATGCGCGCAAAGGCGAGCCCGGCGACGATGCCCGACGCCGCGCCGATGACGAAGGCGAGCATCGCTTCAAGCAGAGTGACGGCGAGATGCGGCCAGATGAAGCCGGTCGACACCCAGCGCCAGACCTGCTTCCCGATCGCCGAGGGCTGACTGTAGAAGAACGGATCGAGGAAATCGTACGCGACCAGCGCCTCCCAGGCGCCGACCGAGACGACGAACACCGCGATCTGCAGGGCCAAGGTCGCGCCGCGGCCGACGCCGTGTCCGCGTAGCCGGACGACGGCCTGGGCCTTGTCGGACTCTTCCGCCGGCCGCTCCGTCACTGCGGGCTCTCCTGCGAGCGCTTCACCTCGTCGCGCAGATCGTCCCAGATGCGCGAATAGAGCGCGACGAAATCGGCGTTGAGGCGGATTTCCGCCACGTCGCGCGGCCGCGGCAGGTTGACGGCGTAGCGGCCCTTGATGCGCGCCGCCGGCCCGGCGCTCATCACCACCACCTGGTCGGCGAGCGCGATCGCCTCCTCGAGGTCGTGGGTGATGAACAGCACGGTCTTGCGCGTCTCCTGCCACAGGCCGAGCAGCTCGTTTTCCATGTTCTGCCGCGTCTGCACGTCGAGCGCGCCGAACGGCTCGTCCATCAGCAGGATGCGCGGATCGACGATCCAGCTCTGGGCGATGGCGACGCGCTTCTTCATGCCGCCGGAGAGCTGATAGGGGAAGCGGTCCTCGAAGCCGGCGAGGCCGCCGAGCGCCTCGCCGAACACGCGCACCTCGCCGCCCGGCGGCGCGAACAGCCCGGCGGCGACGTTGAGTAGCGTCGTCTTGCCGCAGCCCGACGGGCCGACGATGGCGGTGAAGCTGCCCTCCGCCACGGCGAGCGACACGTCGCGCAGCACCGTGTGCACGGCGCCGGACGGCGTCGCGAAGGCGACGGCGATGTCGTCGAGCTCGACCGCGGCGCCCGCCGCCGCCGCGGTGTGTTGGCTAGTACCGACAATCATCGCTCGACGTGACAAATTGTCCGGCCCCCACCTCACCGCTCCCCTCGGGACTTCGCCCGAGGGTCGCCCCTCTCCGCCCCGGGGGGCGGAGAGGCCCGAGACGCCGAAGGCGTCGAGGGGGAGAGGTGGGGCGAGTCACAAATTCGAGACGGTTGGCGCTAGTTGGTCAGGCCGAGCTTGGCCGCCGCCTGCTCGACGAACTTGTTGGTGTAGGTCTTCGACAGGTCGATCTTCGCGTTGGCGATCTCGGGCACCGATTGGCTGAACACGTCGAGCACCGCCTGCGCACCCTTGGGATCCATGCGGCCGTTGAGCGAGTACATCGGGATCGTGTTCTTGAGCGCCGCCAGATAGAGGTCGCGATTGGCGCCGACCAGGTTCTCCGGCATCTTGGCCATGATCTCCTCGGCGCTATGGCTGTGAATCCATTTGAGCGTCGCAACGATGGCGAGCGTGAGCGCCTGCGCCTCCTTCTCGTGCTTGGCGATCCAGTCGAGCTGCGCATAGAGGGCGCCGCCGGGATATTCGCCGCCGAACACGGCGATGGTGTCCTTCTGCGTGCGCGTGTCGCTTAGGATCTTCAGGTCCTTGTACTTGCTCTGCATCAAGGTGACGGCTGGATCGAGCATCACGGCCGCGTCGACCTGGCCCTGTTCCATCGCCGCGACCGCGGTCGCGTCGAGGCCGACGGCCACCACCGCCGTCTGATTGGGATCGAGGCCGTCCTTGCGCAGCAGATATTTGACGAAGAAGTCGGTCGAGGAGCCGGGCGCGCTGACTCCCACCTTCTTGCCGGCCAAGTCGCGGATCGATTTGACCTCGCCGGCATGCTTGGGCGACACCACCAGCACCAGGCCGGGAAAGCGGTCATAGACGACCATCGCCGACAGCAGCTTGCCCTTGCCCGCCATGTTGACGGTGTGGTCGAAATAGCCGGACACCACGTCGGCGCTGCCGCCGAGCACCGCGGCGAGCGCGACTGAGCCGCCTTTGAGGTCGGTGATCTCGACCTTGAGCCCCGCCTTCTCGTACTCGCCGAGCTGCTGGGCGAGCATGGTCGGCAGATAGCACAGGCAGCTCGACCCGCCGATGGCGATCTTGACCTGCGCCTGGGCGGCCGAAGCCAGCAGCCCGCTTGCCAGCAACAGGCCAGCGGCCAGCCGCGCGCAGGTCTTGCGAATCGATTTCACGTTCATGACGTCTCCTCCGATCCGATTTCGATTTGACCAGCGACTCGAATTTTTTGTGCGGGATTCGGGCCAGGCCGTATCCGCTCGCGGGCGAGCATAACCCCGGCGCCCCGCCCGTGCCAGAGGCGGTGGTTGTGGAGGGAGATCGTCAGCGCGAAATGCGCGACGGTTCGCGAAAAGTCACAGTCCCGAATTTCATTCCCTCATGGCTACCGCGGCGTGGCGCAGCCTCTCCGGCGTAGGGGCGGGCCTGCCGACGCCGTTGGCGTCGCCAGCCTTCGAGACGCGCGCGCAACGCGCGCTCCTCAGGATGAGGCGCGCGAGTCGAAGGATCAAACCCGCCCAGCGGCGGTTCCGCCGGCATGAGCGTGGGCCGGTCACAGACCGGCCCCTGAGGACCGGAATC
>JACQDQ010000157.1 GCA_016201015.1 Pseudomonadota bacterium
GGTTGTTGCGCGCGGGCGCGCGTCCGCCTAGCATCGCCGGCAACGGCCGCGGTCAAGCGGCCGGATTTTTCAGGGAGGCAGATAATGCATACACGCGTAATCGCCAGCCTGGCGCTGGCCGCGCTTTTCTCGCCGCGGCGCCGCTCAACGCGCAACCGGCCAATCCGCTCGACAACATTCCGGACAACATGCCGTTCAACGTGCCTTATGGTGCCCCGATCAGCGCCGACAAGGCGCGCGAGGTCATCGCCGCGGCGGCTGCCGAGGCCAAGAAGCGCAACTGGCCGATGAACATCTCCGTCGTCGACGGCGGCGGCAACCTGGTCGCCTTCGAGCGCATGGACGGCGCGCAGGTCGGCTCGGTCGCCATCTCGCAGCACAAGGCGCACGCCGCCGCCGTGTTCCGCCGCGAGACCAAGATCTTCGAGGGCGGCATCCAGGGTGGCTTCACCTATCTGCTGACGCTCGACGGCGTGATCGGCTCGCGCGGCGGCATCCCGCTGATCGAGGGCGGCAAGATCGTCGGCGCCATCGGCGTCTCCGGCGGCACCGGCTCGCAGGACGAGGTGGTGGCGAAGGCCGGCGCGGCGTTGGTCAAATAGCGCCGGGACGCGGCCGCGTATCGTCTCGCACGCCGCGGCGCTTTGCTCATTCCACGTCATTGCCGGGCCGCTGCTCCTGAGCTTGTCGAAGGGGCGTAGCGAGTCCCGGCAATCCACGACTCTTCTCCGGAAGGATGACGTGGCTGGGACGGCCGAAGGCCGCCCAGGGGTCGAGCCCGCGCGTGACGGCGGAGGGAGTGCGGCCAGGATCAATCAGGCGCCGCGCCGATGGCGGGCGAGACCAGGCTCGGCGTAGAATGCCGGGATCGCGCAGTGCGCCACAGCGAGCAGCGATGAAACTCGGAACTGCCCTCGTCGTCGGCATCGTCTTGACGCTGGTCACCGGGCTCGTCGTGCTTTTGGCCGGCTATTATCCCGGCACGCTCGCCGGCCGCGACAACCGGATCAGCCTGATCTGGGCCGGCGTGGTGCTGGTCGCGGCGGCGGGCAGCGTCGCCGTGCGCCTGCGCTCGCAGCGGCTCGCCTACGTCGTGCGCTCCGTCCTCGTGTGGGGCGGCCTCGGCCTCGCGCTAGTCGTCGGCTACAGCTATTGGGAGGAGGTCGCGCCGGTGGTGCGCCATGTCACCGGCTACCTGCTGCCGGCCGAGCCGCGGGTGATCGAGCCCGGCCTGGTCGCGCTGCGCGCCGACACCGGCCGGCATTTCCGCGCCGTGGCCGAGGTCAACGGCCAGCGCGTGCAATTCGTGGTCGATACCGGCGCGAGCGACGTGGCGCTCACCCGGGAAGATGCGCGGCGCGTCGGCATCGACGTCGACCGCCTCGTCTACTCCGTGCCGTATCGCACCGCCAACGGCACCGGCTTCGGCGCCGCCGTGCGCATCGACCGCATCAGGCTCGGCGACATCGCGCTCGACGACGTCGCCGGCCACGTGGCGCAGGGCGATATGGACCAGTCGCTGCTCGGCATGAGCTTCCTGCGCCGGCTCTCCGGCATGGAAATCCGCGGCAACGAGATGATCCTCAGGCGCTAGGACGGACCAAACCGAGGGAGGCGACATGGTTTCGATTCATCCCGCCGTCGACAAGGGGCTGACGTCCGCGGCGAAGGATTTCGCCGGCGGCACGCTCACCTGCAAATGCGGGTCGAACGCCGTCGAGGTGACGATCAAGGGGCAATGCGCGCACAATCATGTCTGCGGCTGCACGAAATGCTGGAAGCCGTCCGGCGCCTTGTTCTCGCAGGTGGCCGTCGCCCCGCGCGACAACGTCAAGGTCACCAAGAACGCGAACAAGCTGAAGGTCGTCGACCCGGCCGCCGCCATCCAGCGCCATGCGTGCAAGGAGTGCGGCGTGCATATGTACGGCCGCATCGAGAACAAGGGCCACCCGCTCTACGGCTTCGATTTCTTCCACACCGAGCTGTCGAAGGACAAAGGCTGGGCGCCGCCCGAATTCGCCGCCTTCGTCTCCTCCGTCATCGAATCCGGCACCAAGCCCGGCGATATGCCCGGCATCCGGGCGCGGCTGAAGGAGCTGCGCCTCGAGCCCTATGATTGCCTGTCGCCGCCCTTGATGGACGCGATCGCGACGCATGCGGCCAAGCAGAAGGGCACGCTGCGCGCCTCGATCGTCAGGACCGGGCGCGCCGCAGCGCGCGTCGCCGGCCCGGGCGTGACGCCTGCTCAAGCACCTCGGCCAGTCGCGCCGCGGCGGGAATGATCAGCGGGCGCGGGAATCCGGCGAAGCCCAGCATCAGCGCGGAGCGCGGACGCACGGTCTTGTACAGCCGGCTCATCGGCCGGACGACCACGCCGTTGCGGCGCGCGGCGTCCTCGATCGCGATATCCGACTGGCCGTCGGCCAGATAGGCGACGAGATGCATGCCTTGGTCCGGCAGCTCGACCGCGAGGCGGTGGCCGGCCCGCCGCGTCAGCTCCGCGGCCAGCGTGTCGCGCTGCTCGCGATAGCGCAGGCGCATGCGGCGGATATGCGACGCCAGATGGCCCTGCCGCATGAATTCGGCGACGACCATCTGGTCCAGGCTCGGCGGCTGCCGATCGATCAGGCAACGGGCGTTGACGAAGCTGCGCAGCAGCGGTCGCGGCAGCACGGCGTAGCCGATCCGCAAACCGGGCAAGAGCGCCTTGTTGAGCGTGCCGAAATAGAGGACGCGCTCGCCGTCATCGAGGCCCTGCAGCGAGGCGAGCGGCCGTCCCGAATAGCGGAACTCGCTGGCGTAGTCGTCCTCGATGATCCACGCGCCCGTCTTGCGCGCCCAGGCCAGCAGCTCGATCCGACGCGCCATGGAGAGCACGACGCCGGTGGGATATTGGTGCGAGGGCGTCACGAACGCCGCGCGCGCCCTGGGCGCCGCCTTGATCCCGGCGGCGACGACGACGCCCTGCGCGTCGACCGGGATGAAGCGCACCGTCGCGCCGGCGGCGGCCAGCGCGCGATGGGTCAGGGGATAGCCGGGGTCCTCGACCCATACCTCGTCGTCGCGGTCGAGCAGCACGCGGATGGCGATATCGATCGCCTGCTGCGTGCCGCTGGTGACGATGATCTGCTCGGGGTCGCAGCGCACCGCGCGTGCCGCGCGCAGATACTCGCAGATCACCGTCCGCAGCTCGATGAAGCCGCGCGGATCGGAATAGCCGAGATGGCGCGCATCGAATTCGCGCAGCGCGTGGTTGGACAGTTTCCGCCAGACTTCCACCGTGCGCGCATCGACCAGCAGTCGCGCCGGGTTGAACGGCCGCACGTCGGTCTGCGCCGCTTCATCGCCGAATTCGCTGAAGTCCCGCACCGGGCGCGGCGCCGGCCGCCGCGGCGCGGTCGGCCGGCTGAGGCGCCTGGGCAGTTCGACCGGCTCGGGCAGGTCCGCTGAGATATAGGTTCCGGCGCCGATCTTTCCCAAAAGATAGCCCTCGGCGAACAGCTGCTCGTAGGCGGCGACGACCGAGGCGCGCGCCACCGACAGAAGCTGGGCGAGTGCCCGCGTCGACGGCAGCTTGGTTCCCGGCGGGAAGGTCCTGGACAGGATCGCCGATCGCACCTGCAGGTAGATCTGACGGAAGAGCGGGGTGCCGTTGTCGCGCTCCACCTGCCAAGCGTAGAGATCGGCCCATCCCGGCATCTGTCCCCTCCGGCGACGCTGCGATGATCGAATCGAGTGGTCTGCCCGATCAGTCAAAAGTGGTCCTTTCGGCCAGACCACTGCCGACTCTAGTCTGAACGCGAGCGGCGGTCGAGAGCCCGTCGCCGGAAAGCGTGTCTCAGTTTGACCTTCATCCTTCGAGACGCGCCTGACGACGCCGTTGGCGTCGTCAGCCTCATGCTGAGGAGCAAAGCGTCTCGAAGCACGAGGACGCGGGGCTCCTCAGGCTGAGGTCAAACTGAGACAGCGCCTTGCTGGATATATGCAGCTTGGGGAGCACCAGATGAATGCAACCGCGGAACGCGTCGCCGAGCCGCCCTATGCGTCGCGCGCCGGCCTCGTACGCGGCGTGCGGCTGGCCGGGGCGTCGATTCCGATGATGGCGGTGTTCGGCGTGGCGTTCGGCGCCATGGCGGCGCAGAAGGGATTGACCCTGTCGGCGACGACCCTGATGAGCGCGGCGGTGTTCGCCGGCGCCTCGCAGTTCGTCGCCGTCGAAATCTGGTCGGCGCCGATGACGATCGAGATCGTCGCGACGCTCGCGCTGATCACGGCGGCGGTCAATCTACGCTTCGTGCTGATGGGCGCGTCGCTGCGGCCGTGGCTGGGCGGCCTGCCGGCGTGGCAGACCTATCCTGCCCTGGCGCTGATGACCGACCCAGGCTGGCTCATCGCCACGCGCTACCGCGCCGAGGGCGGCGGGGATGCGGCGGTCTTTCTCGGCGGCGGACTCGCGCTGTGGCAGGCGTGGATCGCCGGCACCCTGGCCGGACATGTGCTCGGCGCGATGCTCTCCGACGCCCATCGCTATGGGATCGATCTCGTCTTGCCGGCGTTTTTCGTCGCCATCCTGGTGCCGCTGTGGCGCGGGCCCCGCCGCGCCGTCGCCTGGGCCGTCGCCGGCGCGGTCGCGCTGCTCGTCGCCGCGCTGGTGCCGGGCTGGTGGTTCATCGTCGCCGGCGCGCTCGCCGGCAGCGCCGCCGCGGGGCTGCTTGATGAGCGCGATTGATCCGTTCGACCTGCTGGCAATGCTGGTCATGGCGGTGACGACGCTGCTGACGCGCGCCGCGGGCTTCTGGGTGATGGCACATGTGCCGATGACCGCGCGCCTGCGCGGCATGCTGGAGGCGCTGCCCGGCGCCGTCGTCGCGGCGATCGTCTTGCCGCTCGTCGCCCGCATCGGCGCGCCGGCGGCGCTGGCCGTCGCCGCCGCGGTCGCCAGCATGATCGCGCGGCGCAATGCCTTGCTCGCCATCGTCGTCGGCGTAATGGTGGGGGCGCTGGCGCGCAACGCCGGGCTGTGACGGCGGAGGCGGAAATGAGCAACGAGGAGAGAATGACGATGGAGGAGCTGTTGAACGCCGCGGCGGCGCGGGCGCTGCGCTATCTGCGCGGGGTCGATGCGCGCAGCGTCGCCCCCGCGCGGGCAGCAGTCGAGCGCCTGGCCGAGTTGGGCGGCGATCTGCCGGCGCAGCCGACGGCGCCTGAAGCGGTGCTGGCGCTGCTCGACGAGATCGGCTCGCCGGCGACAATGGTCAATGCCGGAGGGCGCTATTTCGGCTTCGTCAACGGCGGCGCGCTGCCGGCGGCGGTGGCGGCCAACTGGCTGGCGACGGCGTGGGACCAGAACGCCGGCCCGAACGTCGGCTCGCCGGTGGCGCAGGCGCTGGAGGAGGTGTCCATCGAGTGGGTCCGCGACCTGCTGGGTCTGCCGGCCGGCACCGGCGGCACCTATGTGACGGGCGCCTCGACGGCGAATTTCTGCGGCCTCGCCGCGGCTCGGCATGAATTGCTGCGGCGGCAGGGCTGGAACGTCGAGCGCGACGGGCTGTTCGGCGCGCCGCCGATCGCCGTCGTGGTCGGCGAAGAGGTGCATGTCACGCTGCTGAAGGCGCTGAGCCTGCTTGGACTCGGCCGCGAGCGGGTGGTGCGCGTGGCCGTCGACGGCCAGGGCCGCATGCGCGTCGACAAGCTGCCGCTGCTGTCTGATACCACGCTGGTCTGCATCCAGGCGGGCAACGTCAACACCGGCGCGATCGATCCCGCGCGGCCGATATGCGAGGCCGCCGCTGCGGCCGATTCCTGGGTGCATGTCGATGGCGCGTTCGGCCTGTGGGCCGCCGCGGCGCCGGCCCGCGCCGCGCTCGCCGACGGCATGGCGCTCGCCCACTCCTGGGCGACCGACGCGCATAAATGGCTCAACGTCCCCTATGATTGCGGCATCGTGCTGTTGCGCGACCCGCGGCTGCTCGAAGCCGCCATGTCGACCAGCGCCAGCTATCTTGCCGGCGAGCGCCATCCGTTCCGCCTGACGCCGGAGATGTCGCGGCGGGCGCGCGGCGTCGACGTGTGGGCGGCGCTGCGTTCGCTCGGCCGCGGCGGCCTCGCCGCCCTGATCGAGCGCTGCTGCCGCCACGCCGCGCGCTTCGCCGAAGGGTTGCGCGCCGCCGGCTACGACGTGCTCAACGACGTCGTGCTCAACCAGGTGCTGGTGTCGTTCGGCGACGCCGCCACGACCAACCGGGTCATCGCCGGGCTGCAGCGGGACGGCACCTGCTGGTGCGGCGGCACGGTGTGGCAGGGCAAGACCGCGATGCGCATCAGCGTGTCGTCCTGGGCGACCACCGATGCCGATGTCGAGATGAGCCTGGCGGCGAT
>JACQDQ010000158.1 GCA_016201015.1 Pseudomonadota bacterium
CGGCGCCGAAGAGATCGTGCCCAAGGCGTTCGGGTAGGGACGGGCGACGGCGGCGAATTCGACCGCTCCTTGCAGAGCGTTACGCGTTGCGTCCGGTGCCTTCAATTGCGCGGTTTCGTCCTTATTTACATTTATAGTAACACTGCTATAATACCCCGCGTGGGTCGATGAAGCCGCTCCGCTGGGTGGGAAGCAGCAAGGAGGATTTGCGGCGTTTTCCCCGGGCAGTGCAGCGGGACATTGGCTTTGCCCTGTATTTCGCCCAAAGGGGCGACAAGCACGCTTCGGCCAAGCCGCTTAAGGGATTTCACGGTGCGGGCGTGCTTGAGATTGTCGAGAACTACGGCCATGCCACCTATCGTGCGGTCTACACGGTGAGGCTGGCGGATGCGGTCTACGTCCTCCACGTCTTCCAGAAGAAATCGAAGACTGGCATCGCCACACCGAAGCCGGAAATGGACCTGATCCACACGCGATTGAGAATGGCAGAGCAGAATCAAACGAAGGGCGGTTGATCGTGAGCGACATCACCGAAAGCAGCGGCAACGTCTTCGCCGATCTCGGCTTCCCCGACGCCGACGAGCTGTTGGCGCGCGCCGAACTGACGCGGCGCATCTGCGCCATTCTCAAGCGCCGCGGCCTGACGCAGGAACAAGCGGCGAAATTGCTCGATCTTAAGCAGCCGGACGTCTCGCTCCTCATGCGTGGCCGCTACACGCGATTTTCCACCGACCGGCTGTTTCGCTTGCTCAACGTGCTCGATCAAGATGTCGAGATCGTCGTCAGACGCAAGCCGCGCTCGCGGCCACATGGGCGCGTGAGCGTGGTCGCGCCATGATGCGCATGAGCCGCCCCAGCCATCCGGGACAGTTCATCAGGATGGAAGTCATCGCGCCGCCGGGCCTGTCGGTGACCGCGGCCGCGATGGCCCTCGGCGTAACCCGGCCCGCGCTGTCGGCGCTGTTGAACGGCCGCGCGGCGCTCTCATCGGAAATGGCGCTGCGCATCGAGAAGGCTTTCGGGCCGAAAATGGATACGCTTCTGCGCATGCAGACGTCGTTCGAGATTTCCGAGGCGCGCGCGCGCGAAAGACAGATCAAGGTCAAACGCTACGCGCCCGGCCGCAAGACGTCCCTCCGCTCGGCAGCCTAACCGCGGTTTCGCTACTCAGGCGCGCGTTCCTTCAGCGCGCGAGCGCCGTGACCGCCACGTAGACGAGGCCGACCGCCGCCGCGATCAGTGCGAGGCCGATCGCCAGGCCAACCAGCATCGCGCCGAAGGCGAGAGCAAATCCCAGCACCGTCGGCACCGCCCAGCCGATCGCGGCGCCAATCACCAGCCCGAGAAGACCCAACACGGCATCGTGTCCGCCCTGGCCGAGCGCGAAGCCGGCGCCGATCAGGGCGCACGGCAGGCCGTCGCCAACCGCGCCTTCGGACCGGCCGCGCCGATGCGCCCGCCGAGTTTCGTCAGGGCCTTGAGCGGCCAGAATCGCTCGACGACCCAGAACGACAGGCCGGCCGACTTCTCGCCGAGCGCGCTCGACGCGCCGATGACTCCGCCGACGGCACTGGCGATGCCCGCCCCGACAGCGCCGATGACATTGCCGCCACCGCCGCCGCTCGAAACACCCGCGGAGGAGCCGCCGCTCGAGCCCGTCGAAACCGACGCCGAGCCGGACGACGCGCCGCTCGACCCTCCGGACTTCAGAGCCTGTCTGGCCGTCACTTCCTGGTCATGAAGCCGGTTCCACTCTTGCCGAGCGGCGCCCGTGTAGTCCCATTGCGGCCGCGATTGCTCGACCATGGCGCCGTACTCCTTCCGCCCGAGCATGATAGGCGGGGCCCTCACACGGTCAAGGCCCGCTGAGTTGTCCGGGCGCTTGTCTATGCCGGCGCAGCCGCGCCCTGCACCGCCCGGCGCAGCGCCGCCCGCGCCAGCAGCCGCGTGGAATCGAGCGTCGGCAGCGGCGAGTTCGCGTCGCTCATGATCAACGGGATCTCGGTGCAGCCGAGGACGACGGCGTCGCAGCCCGCATCTTTCATCCGCCCGATGACCCGCTGATGGTAGGCGACCGCCTCGGGCTTGAAGACGCCGTAAACCAGCTCGTCCATGATGATGCGATTGATTTCCTCGCGCTCGGCGGCGTTCGGGCGCACATACGCCAGTCCGCGTGCCGTGAGCTTTTCCGGATAGACCCCGCTCTCGACGAGCCAGCGCGTTCCGGTCAGGCCGAGGCAACGGAAACCGCGCGCGACGGCCTCGGCGGCGACGACCTCGGCGATGTGCAGCCAGCGCAGCGGCGATCGCGGCTCGACGTAAGGCAGCGCCTGGTGGATGGTGTTGTCGGGGCAGATCAGGAAATCGGCGCCGATTTTCGCGAGCTTGTCGGCGGAGGCGAGCATCAGCTCGCCCACGCCCCGCCAGTCGTCGCGGTAGATGTAGTTCATGTACGCGGCGAGCGAGGGCGTGTGCATCGAGACCTCGGGATGAGCGTGCGGGCCGAGCAGCCGCGCGCCTTCCACGCAGATGGTCCGATAGCAAAGAGCCGCGCCTTCGGCGGAGCAGGCAGCAATACCGATGTGCTGGGGCATGGCGTGCTCCATGACGCGGCGTCGGAGAACCGTTGCGCGGGCTCCCCTCCGCCCTGCAGCACAAGGTTGCCTTATAGCAACACCCCGCACAACTGGGTCGCATGATCCGAATGCGGAAGAGTCATTCAGAACCCCTCACCCGCGGCAGCGCATACGCGTTGTCGCGACCTCTCCCGCAAGGGGAGTCGATCCGCCGCCCCGGACAACAGGCTCTTGCGTTTCGTCTCACACGAGACTATATTCTGTCTCAACTGGTACAGGAGACGAACGATGGCCGGAACGCGCGAAGTGGCTGATGTGCTGGGCGTGGCCGCGACCGGCCGCGCCGGCCGCTCGCCGCTGCACCTAATCTCGCTGATCGAGCGCGGCCTGCCGCTGGCGGCGCTCGACCGCGTTTCCGGCCTGCTCGCGCCGCGCGACACCGCGTTCAAGTATCGCATCGTGCCCAAGGCCAGCCTCGCCCGCCGCACGCTGGGCAAGCGGCTATCGGCCGACGAGAGCGGCCGCGTCGCGCGGCTGGCCAAGGCCTGGTCCTTCGCGCGCGAAGTCTGGGGCAGCGACGCGGAGGCGCGCGACTTCCTGTTCCGCGCCCATCCGCTGCTCGAAGGACGGCGGCCGATCGACCTCGTCCTCGGCAGCGAGCTCGGCGCGCAATTGGTCGACGAAATCCTTGGCCGCCTGCAATACGGCTCGGCCGTTTGACCGCACAGACTCTCGACCGCGTCCTCACCTGTTCTCGGATCGGCGATCCGAGCGGCAAATACCCGATCTTCGACGCCACCGGCTCCAAGTTCTATCCCGGCCGCTGGAACACGCCGGCGAGCCCGATGATCTATGCGAGCGAGCACTACTCGACCGCATTGCTGGAAAAGCTCGTGCACGGCAGCGGCCGGCTGCCGCCCAATCAGCACTATATCGCGATCACGATCCCCAACGGCGTCAGCTATGAAACGTTTGAGCCCGCAAGCCTGCCGGGCTGGGACCGCGCGGACTGTGCGGCAAGCAAAGTCTTTGGCGAGGCATGGCAGCACAGCAAACGGTCACTGCTCCTCGTCGTGCCCAGCGTTGTCGCGCGGATCGAGCACAATATCCTGATCAATCCGGAGCACCCGGAGTTCCGCCGCGTCACGACCAGCCTGCACCGCCCGGTGTGGTGGGACAGGAGATTGTTCGGGGAGAGGTAGTCAATCCATCATCGAACAATTCTCACGCCACGAATCAAATGAGATCGAGCGCCTGTGTCTGATACGGGTAGGTGAGGCTCCTGAACTTGCACGCGATTCCCAGAACACCCAAGATCAATTGCGAATTGAAGTACTTTAAGTGTTCAATGATTTCATGCGCATCAGTACCAACCGCATAACCCAAAGGTTCTCCTACCCAGCGCGCCTCGTGAATGAGTTCATTTCTGAGCGTGATCAATCGACCAGCATCGCCATTGCCCTTTTCAGAATCTGCGAAGCAGGCAGGAAGAGGCGATCCATACTCGGCCGCCAAGCAACCAGGTCGTTGACTGTGGTTCCCCCTCTCGTTCGGACAGCATTTCCTGTAAGTCGGAGTAGCGTTCCAGGTAATCCTATGAATGTTGTCGATTACCGCATATTGCCATACAAACTTCTCGAACTGATGGCGGTATGACTGCGCCGTCAGATACCAGTGAATCGCGGCGAACATCATCTTTCGAATGTCGGGACCCGCAGAATCCCAGAACGTGGTCGCTGCGTGCAAACAACGAAGAATTTCACTCCCTTTCGGTACAAAGCTAACCAGGCTCCCCTGTTTCCAGGGCGTCGCGTAAAGATGCCCGTCGCCCTCTATGGTCAAACGGAGGCCGAGAACAAATCCCAAGACCAAAATGATGAATTGGCCGTACGCCTTGTCATAGGAGCGACCATTTGTTGCCAATGTGTGCGTTTTCGAGAGCTCATAGCGCTCGCTCGGCACCTCGACTCCATCGAAGGTACCGTAGCCGTTCGGTGGAACTATCCACGCGCTTCCGAGGGGGAACGCTGCTTCCACTTCCCTCTTTCGGTCCTCGAAGCTCGGTTGAGGCTTAATCGCAAAGACAGCGTCATGTAGTTGCAATGGCTCACGCAGCCATCCAAACAGATACTGCCCTTGGCTCATCGACTTGACCTTCAATTAGGTTGGACCAAGTCCAATTGGATGAGGGCGGCGAACTGCCAATCACAAACATACAGACGGCGAATCCAACATCCAGCAACCTACCCCAAAAACCTATTCGTCTGATGCCAGTGCAGGGCCTCGCGCGCCGGGCGGTGGCGCGGATCGGCGGGCAGGGCGACGGACTGCCCGTGCATGGCGTAATAGAGGCGGCCGTTCTCGAAATCGTCCTTCAACCGACGCCCGACTTCGAACCGGCCGTCGTCGCTCACGGTGACATAGCCGAGATCGAACAGGCGGTGCACGTCGGTGCGCAGCAGCAATCCGTTCGTCACCTCGTGCGCGCCGCCCGCCGCGTAGGGGCGAATATGCGCGGCGTCGAGGAGCGGCAGTGTCTTCTCGCCGGTCACCGCACAGCGCCGTCCGTAAAAATCCGTGACCGTCACGCGGAACGTGCCCTGGCCGAGGCGCGGACGAATCAGCGTCGGCTCGCCGTAGCGCGGCTCGGCAAATCCCGGGACCGGCGGCGCCGGCAGGCGGTCCGCAATGGCCGCCCAGAGTTGGCGGCCGTCTTCCTCGGCGGTGTCATATCCGCGACCCGACACGATGTTGCGCGCCCATGACTCCGGCACCGGTATCCATTCTTCCTCGCGCAGGAAAAACGGCTGCTCCAGGATGCGGCAGCCGATCCTGTAGTCCTCGCGCGCGTCCACCGCTTCGC
>JACQDQ010000159.1 GCA_016201015.1 Pseudomonadota bacterium
GCCGGTAGCGAGACAGCGCCGCTCAGGGGCCGCATCCGACGTTACGGTCGGCGCCGCGGCCAGCGGCTCGCGCTCAGTGATGGCAGCAGCGATCACGCCGTATTCGCCTCCTTCTCGGCGGTCCCCTCCGCCTCCTCGGTGAACCAGTGGGCGCGCGCCGCCATGATGATGCGGTTGGCGTTCTCTTCGTCGATCTCGTCCTTGCCGACGATGTCGCGCAGCTCGTCGCTGGCGAGATCGCCGAGATCGTCAAGCGTCTTGACCCCCTTGTCGCCGAGTTTGACGAGGCTGCTGGGCGTAAACCCATCGATCGCCGAGACCTCATCGCTGACGCCAAGCTCCTTGTAGCGCTGGGTCAGCTTCTCGTTCTCGCTCGCCAGCCAGGTCTGGGCGCGGGCGTGCAGCTCGCCCGCGATGTTCTCGTCGAAGCCCTCGATCGCGGCGAGGTCCTCGGCCGGCACAGCCGCCACATCCTCGACCTTGGTGAAGCCTTCGGTGACGAGCAGCCCGGCGATCACATCATCGACGTCGAGGGCTTCGGCGAACAGGGCAGAGCGCGTCTTGAATTCCTCTTGGCGGCGCTCCGATTCCTCGGCCTCGGTCAAGATGTCGATCGCCCAGCCGGTGAGCATCGACGCGAGCCGCACATTCTGCCCGCGCCGGCCGATGGCGAGCGACAGCTGGTCGTCCGGCACCACCACCTCGATGCGGCGTGCCTCCTCGTCAAGCACGACCTTGGTCACCTCGGCCGGGGCCAGGGCATTGACGACGAACGTGGCGGGAACCGGCGACCACGGAATGATGTCGATCTTCTCGCCCTGCAGCTCCGCCACCACCGCCTGCACGCGCGAGCCGCGCATGCCGACGCAGGCGCCCACCGGATCGATCGATGAATCGTTCGACACCACGGCGATCTTCGCCCGGCTCCCGGGATCGCGCGCGACCGCCTTGATCTCGATGATGCTGTCGTAGATCTCCGGCACTTCCTGCGCGAACAGCTTGGCCATGAATTGCGGGTGGGTGCGCGACAGGAAGATCTGCGGCCCGCGCGTCTCCTCGCGCACATCGTAGATGAAGGCGCGCACGCGGTCCGAAACCTTGAAGATCTCGCGCGGGATGCATTCGTCGCGCCGCAGGATCGCCTCGGCTCTACCGAGATCGACCGTCACGTTGCCGAACTCAACCCGCTTGACCAGACCGTTGACGATTTCGCCGACGCGGTCCTTGTACTCGTTGTACTGGCGCTTGCGCTCCGCCTCGCGCACGCGCTGGACGATCACCTGCTTCGCCGTCTGTGCGGCAATGCGACCGAAGTCGATCGGCGGCAGCGGATCGGTGATGAAGTCGCCGAGCTTGGCGTCGGGGTTTTTCCCCTGCGCTTCGCCAAGGCTGATCTGGGTCGTCTCGTTTTCCACGGGATCGGCAACTTGGCGAAAGCGCAGCAGCTGAATGTCGCCGTTCTTGCGGTCGATATGGGCGCGAATATCGTGCTCGTGGCCGTATTTCGAGCGGCCGGCCTTCTGAATGGCCTGCTCCATCGCCTCGAGCACCTCCTCGCGGTCGATGCCCTTTTCCCGAGCGACCGCGTCGGCCACCTGCAGCATTTCGATTCGGGGATAGCTCGCTGTCCGTTCCATGGTCATTCCACCGGTCTGTGCGTTGGCATGTGGTTTGCGCAAGCCTTTAGCGAATGTTGGCCGCTCAGGCGCGTTTCGCCTCGCGGGGGCCGCCCGCCGCTGCGGCGAACAAACCGCCGCTCGGAACCAGATTGGCCCGCCGAATCTCTGCAAGCGGTATTTCGACGTCGCCGGTATCGATGGCGAGACGGACGCCGGCGTCGGAGAGGCCGCGCAGGCAGCCGACGAAGCGTCGACGTCCGCCGATCGGCGTGCGTGTTTCGACGCGCGCCGTGGCACCGGCGAAGCGCGCAAAGTCCGCGGCTTTGACCAGAGGCCGATCGATGCCCGGCGAGCTCACCTCGAGCGTGTAGGCGGATGCGATCGGCTCCTCAACGTCGAGCTTGGCCGACAGGGCGCGGCTGATTGCGGCACAATCCTCCACCGACATGGCGCCGCCGTCACGCCGCTCGGCCATCACCTGCAGGGTCGGCCGCTGACCGCCCGACAACAGCACGCGGACCAGCGCGTAGCCCAAGGCCTCCACCGTCGGCACGATCAAGCGTTCAAGCCGTTCGTATTGCTCCATATAGTGCGTGCGCCGTCCGCCAAAAAAGGCAATTGAGGGACCGCCACCAACAAAAAAGTGGGCCGTTCGGCCCACTTTATTGGCTCGTCCGGTCATCGACCGGAACGGCGGCTTATTGCGGCAAAACTATACGCTGTCTGCCTTCCAAGGCAAGGTCTTTCACGGTCCGCCGCCAGTCGTCCCCGATCGCCGGCAGAGGCTCAGATAGGCTGGTTGGCGACCGGCCGCGACCGCCTTTTGCTCATAGCGCGTCGCCGGCCAGTCGACAGGCCGCGTTCGCCGAACCTCGGGGCTATGCGCCAGCCATGCGAAATCGGCATGGCCAGCGAGGCAGTCCAGCATCCAGGCGAGGTAGCCGGGATCGTCCGTCGCCAACCGCAGCTCCGCCCCTGGCACCATCACGCGGGCGAGCATGTCGAGGAACGCCCGGGAGACCAGCCGCCGCTTATGATGGCGTTCCTTGGGCCAGGGATCGGGGTAAAGGACGAAAACGCGTGCGATGCTCGCCGCCGGCAGATACGGCAGCAGCTCGCGCGCATCGCCCATCCACAGGCGCACATTGTCGCCGCCAGCACCCGGCGGAGCGGCGTCAAGGGCGGCGAGCAGGGCGGCAACGCCGTTGACATAAGGCTCGCAGCCGATGAACCCGATGTCGGGATGCGCGGCGGCCTGCGCGGCAAGATGCTCGCCCGCGCCGAATCCGATCTCCAGCCATATGGCTTGCGGCGCCCGCTCGAACAAGGCAGCGGGATCGATCGTCACCGCCTCAAGCGGCACGTCAATAGCGAGCTGCGGGAGGCGCTCGCCGAGCAACTTGACGCGGCTTTGCCGCAACCGGCGGCCGCGCCGACGGCCATAGCTGTGGATCAGGCGGCTGGGCGGTCCGGCAGCCATGTACGTCCGCCGAAGAGTCTCAGCGCAGACATCGCGCAGACGTCGCCGAGAGCGCGGAGCGAACTAGAACTCCGCGTGCCTCGCGTGCCCTGCGCTGCCCGCCGTCTGCTGCGTCCAGCAGATCACGCGAATGCGGATTTGAGATCCTTGACCAGATCGGTCTTCTCCCATGAGAAGCCGCCGTCGGCCTCCGGCGTCCGCCCGAAATGGCCGTAGGCCGAAGTGCGCAAATAGATCGGCCGGTTGAGCTTGAGGTGCTCGCGTATGCCGCGCGGCGAGAGATTGACGAGCTCCTGCAACACCTTCGACAGCTTGTCCTCGTCGACCTGCCCGGTGCCCTGGGTGTCGACATAGACGGAGAGCGGGTGCGAGACGCCGATCGCATAGGCGAGCTGGATCGTGCAGCGCTCGGCGAGTCCTGCCGCCACCACATTCTTCGCCAGGTAGCGCGCCGCATAGGCGGCCGACCGATCGACCTTGGTCGGGTCCTTGCCGGAGAAGGCGCCGCCGCCATGCGGAGCGGCGCCGCCATAGGTGTCGACGATGATCTTGCGGCCGGTGAGGCCGGCGTCGCCGTCCGGGCCGCCGATGACGAAGCGGCCGGTGGGATTGACGTAGAGATGCTCCTCGTCGCACATCCAGCCGTCGGGCAGGACCTTGCGGACATAGGGGCGAACGATCTCGCGTACCTCGTCCTGGTCGACCTTGTCGCTGTGCTGAGTCGAGACGACGATGGCCGTGGCACGCACCGGCTTGCCGTCGACATATTGCAGCGTCACCTGACTCTTGGCATCGGGACCGAGGCGTTTCTCCTTGCCGCTGTGCCGTGCCTCCGAAAGCAAGCGCAGGATGTTGTGCGCGTACTGGATCGGCGCCGGCATGAGCTCGGGCGTCTCGTTGCTGGCATAGCCGAACATGATGCCCTGGTCGCCCGCGCCCTCGTCCTTGTTGCCGGCGGCATCGACACCGCGCGCGATGTCGGCTGACTGCCCGTGCAGGTAGATGGAGACTTTCGCCTTCTTCCAGTGAAATCCCTTCTGCTCGTAGCCGATCGCCTTGGTCGCCTGGCGGGCAATCGATTCAATCTTCTCTTTCTTGACCTGGCCGCTTTTGTCGACGAGCGAGCGCGGACCCCGCACCTCGCCGGCGATGACGATGCGATTGGTCGTCACCAGGGTTTCGCAGGCCACGCGCGAATAGGGATCGGCCGCGAGGAAGCTATCGACGACGGCGTCGGAAATCCGGTCGCACACCTTGTCCGGGTGCCCCTCGGAAACCGATTCGCTCGTGAAAACGAAATCGCCCTTGCGCACGGCCTTCCCTCCGCGAATGTCGTTGAATAACAGCTGCCGCGCGCCGCGAGCCGCAGGCCAGCGGGCTGTTTTGGCAAGCTTTACCGACGCCGTCAATCGGGATTGTGCCCCGATCGCCCGGCGGTGGGGTCGGCGGCTGCCTTAATCTCTAACTACTTCCGCTTTTTCGGCGGGCTGCCCGCCGCGCCCAAGGCCTTGGTCATGTCGAACAGACGCTTGCGAACCTTGGGATCGGTGATCTTGTAGTACGCGCGGACCAGTTGCAGCGTCTCGCGCTTGGCCATCGGATCGGGCTCGTAGGGCGCCGGATTCTCCTCGGCGAAGCCCATCGCATGCTGGCGGGCCTGGGCCGCGGTCTCCGGCGACACGTCGTCGAAGAAATACGACACCGGCACGTCGAGCACGCGCGACAGCTCGAACAGGCGCGAGGCGCCGACGCGGTTGGCCCCGCGCTCGTATTTCTGCACCTGCTGGAAGGTCAAGCCCAGCGCCTTGCCGAGCTTTTCCTGGCTCATGCCCAAGAGCGTCCGACGCAGGCGGATGCGCTGGCCGACATGAACATCGATGGGATTTGGTTTCCCGGTCGGAGAGCGACCCCGACCACGGCGGCGCGCGACTTGGGACATGCGACCTCTTGGTTGTGGTTGGCTGCGCCCTACGCAACGTAGACGACAGATGCCACGTAGCGCTGCGCGGATTACGAACCTCTACTACGACACGCCGATTTGGACGGTCAATAGAAAAGTGTGCAAGTGCAAAACAACCGGCGACAAATAGCATATTTCCTAGACTAGAGCATAGTTCGATCTGATCGAATCAGATTAGGGATTCCCAAGAGGCATGGGTTGTGATTCAAGCCGGAGACCGGCGGTCCGACTTTCACCGCGCAGACTCGCGGCTATGAAACCACGTCGACGACGTGTCCGCGCCCGCCCCGAGGCCGTTCGCGCCGCGGCGGCGGCAGGTGCTCGGGTGCATGCTCCGGTTGATCCGCTTCGCGCGGCGCCTGCGCGGTCGTTCGCGCCGAGACCGTCTTCGTCGCCGAGCCCGCCGCCGCGGCGTCGTCGCCGGCTGCCTCCGAACGCGGACGTGGCTTGGCGTCCGGCGCCGGTTCGGTCGTATTCGCATAGATTTGCATGGCGAACTCTCCCGTGCGGGTCAAATGCGTGAACATAAAATATAGAACAGAACATATTAATGACACAATAACGTCCAAGAATTATTGTCAAAATATAGAATTGACTAAATAATAGACCAAAAACATATCGCATTTGATCGGAATTGTCGGCACGCCCGTCGCGCGCGATTCAGCCGCGGCGCCGCCGCAGGGCGGCGGGCGCGAGCAACACCAGGCCGATCGCCAGCACGATCGCATCGCCGAACCGGGCGTAGGGCGGGCGCGGCAGCGCCCGCGGCAGATCGCCATCGACCACCCCGCTGCGGCCCAGTCCGAGCTCAACCACGACCCGACCATAGGCGTCGACGATGGCCGAAATGCCATTGTTCGCGGCGCGCACCAGCGGCACCCCCTCCTCGACCGCGCGAAACCGCGCCGCGGCGAAATGCTGATAGGGCCCCGACGACAGCCCGAACCAGGCATCATTGGTCAGGTTGAGCAGCCAACCCGGCCGATCGGCGGGATCGAGGACGCGGGTCGGGAAGATCGCCTCGTAGCAGATCAGCGGCGAGAGCTTTGGCAGGCCCGGCAGCGCGAGCGTCTGCGGTCCCGGGCCGGCCGTGAAATCAACACTGCCCGGGATGAGGTTGATGACTCCCAGAATGCGCCGGAACGGCACATATTCGCCGAACGGCACGAGATGGAACTTGTCGTAGGTGCCGACGATGGCGCCGCCGCCGTCGATCGCATGCAGGCTGTTCCACACCCTGATCGGCCGCCCCGGCTCGACCTCGACGCGGGGCGCGCCCGTGATGACGAGGCCGCCCGAAGGCACCGCCGACGCGATGCTCAGCCGTCGCGCCGCGTCGCCGGCCATGGCGAAGGGCGTCGCGGTTTCCGGCCAAATGATGTGCGTGCGGCCGGAGAATCCCGGCGCGCGCGTCAGCTCGAGAGTGCGCTGGAAATGCCGCTCGCGCAGTGCCGGGTCCCATTTGAGGCTTTGCGGAATGTCCGGCTGGACAAGACGCAGATGGACGCCGGGGACGACGCCGTCGTCGGCCATCATGAGGCGCGTCAGGCCGGCACCGGAGCCGCCGGTGATCAGCAAAGCGGCGGCGACCACGGCCCGCCAACCCGCTTGCGCCTCGGCGAGCGCCGCGGGAAGCGCCGCCACGACGATCGTGAACAGGGAAAGGCCGTAGAGCCCGATCACGGCCGCATTCTGCATCATCGGCGCGGACTCGGCCCATGCCGTGCCGATCAGATTCCACGGGAATCCGGTGAGGATGTGGCCCCGCAACCATTCGGTCGCCGTCCAGGCGACGGCGAGCACCAGAACGCCGGCGGTGCCGCGCGCGCCAGACAGCCTAAGCGCGACGCACGCCACCGCCGGGAAGAGCGCGAAGCCGGCGGCGAGGCCGGGCACGGCCAAAGGCACCAGCCAGCCGAACTGCGCGGCATCGACGAGCAGCGCATGCGATATCCAGTACAGGCCCGCGGCGAAATGACCGAACCCGAACCACCAGCCGACGATCGCGCTGGCGCGGAGGTCGCGCGTGCCATCGATGAGCCAGACGAGACCGCTGAAGGCGATGACCAACAGCGGCAGGACATGGAGCGGCGGCAGCGCGCCAATCGCGCTCGCGCCGAGCGCCGCAGCCAGAGCCGAGCGCCGCCAGCCGGACAGGGCGCCGAGACTTCGAGCGAGCCCGTTCGCGCCGACGGCGGCGCGCGCGAGCAACGCCGCAATCATTGCTCAGCCGCCGGCGGCGGAGTGATTTTGCGGACTTTGAGCCGCTTCAGGCGCCGCGGATCGGCCTCGAGCACTTCGAACTCGAAGCCGGCGGGATGGGCGATCACCTCGCCGCGCCCGGGCACGCGGCCGGCCTGCGCCACGACGACGCCGCCGAGCGTATTGATATCGTCGCCGTGCGCATCGGCGGCGATGAGCGGCCCTACCTCCGTCTCGAACTCGGCGATCGTCATGCGTGCATCGGCGAACAAAGTGCCGTCCGGCTGCCGGACAAGCCGCGGGCCTTCCTCCACGTCGTGCTCGTCTTCGATTTCGCCGACGATCTCCTCGACCAGATCCTCGATCGTCACCACGCCATCGACGCCGCCGTACTCGTCGACGACGAGCGCCATGTGGATTCGCGTGCGCCGCATCTCGAGCAAGAGGTCGAGGACGCGCATCGACGGAGCGACGAACAGCACCATGCGCAGGACATCGGCCAGCCGGAATTCCCGGTTGCTGCCCCAGAACGGCAGCACATCCTTGATGTGGACGATGCCGATCACGTCGTCGAGAGTCTCGCGGTAGATCGGCAGCCGCGAATGCGCCTCGCGCGCCATGCGCTCGACCAAGTCCTTGAGCGAGACGTCGTGCCGCACGGCGATGATATCGGCACGCGGCACCATGACGTCGCGGGCGGTGAGCTCACGCAGCTTGAAGACATTGCGCAAGATCGTGCGCTCTTGCGCGCTGATCGGCGCCGGCGGCGTTTCGCTCTCTTCGATCCCCTCATCGATGATCTCTTCGATCGTCTCGCGCAGATCGGCGTCGGCGCCGCGAGAGCGGAACTTCGCGCGCAGGCGTTCGAGCCAACGCTCGACCGCCGACGCCGGCTTATCCGTCTGCTCGCTCATGCGCGGTCGTCCCGCGCGCCCGTCCGGTAGGGATCGGCGACGCCGAGACCGGCCAGAATCCGGCGCTCGAGCGATTCCATGCGCCGTGCCTGGCCGGCCCGGGCGTGGTCAAAGCCCAACAGGTGAAGCACGCCGTGCACCACGAGATGCGCCAGATGATCGGGGAGCCGCTTGCCTTCCGTTGCCGCCTCTGCCGCGGCGACGCCGAAGCCAACGACCACATCGCCCAGCAGCCGGGGTTGGCCAGCCGCCGGCACGAATTGGCGCCGCGCCCCAGCCGTGGGAAACGACAACACATTGGTCGGCTTGTCGTAGCCGCGCCAGCGCCGGTTGAGCGCGCGCAGCCGACGATCGTCGGTCAGCACAAGGCTGAGCTCGGCCGATCCCAGACGCGGCGCCCCCGTCGCCAACGCCGCGCGTCATAGGCACGAACGATGCGCGCCACCAATGGATGACGAACGACATCCTCGGCGCCGAAGTGGATGATGGCCAGCCCGTCGACAGCGGTCAGCGTGTCGAGCGCGTCATGCAGGCCGGAACGCGCGCCAGTCGGCAGATCGATCTGCGTCAGATCGCCGGTGACCACCATGCGGCTATTCTCGCCGAGGCGCGTCAGAAACATCTTCATTTGTACCGGCGTGGTATTCTGCGCCTCGTCGAGAATGACGAAGGAACTTGCCAGGGTCCGCCCGCGCATGAAGGCAAGCGGCGCAATCTCGATTTCGCCGCTCGATAGGCGCCGCATCACCTGCTCGCCCGGCAGCATGTCGTAGAGCGCGTCGTAGAGCGGCCGAAGATAGGGATCGACCTTCTCGCGCAGATCGCCGGGCAAGAAGCCCAGGCGCTCGCCGGCCTCGACCGCCGGCCGCGACAAGATGATGCGGTCGACCCGGCCGGAGGCGAGCATCTGCACGGCCGTGGCGACCGCGAGATAGGTCTTGCCGGTGCCGGCCGGCCCGACGCCGAAAACCAATTCGTGGTCGCGCAGTGACTTGAGATAGGACGCCTGGTTGGCCGAGCGCGGCCCGACATGGCGTTTGCGCGTGCGGATCGTCAAGTCTTCGGTGCCGAACAGATCGCGGCCCTCGACCGAGCCATCGGCGGCAGCGGCAAGCCGCACCGCGGCGTCCACCTCGCCGAGATCGATGGTCATGCCGCGCTGCAGCCGCTCGTAGAGCGCCATCAGCGCATCGCGCGCCGCTTCGCAACCCGAATGCAGGCCCGAGATCGACACGCGGTTGCCGCGCGAGGCAAGCGAGACGCCGAGCCGCTGCTCGATGCGCGCCAAATGACGGTCGTGCTCGCCGAACAGCAGCGGCAGCAGCCGGTTGTCGTCAAACTGCAGATTGATTGCCGTGCCGCCGTTCTGGGACGAGGCGGAACTCAAGCGGCGCTCCTCGCTTCGACCAGCGAGCCGGCCAAGCTGTGCGGCTCGACGGAGACCACCGTTGCGTCGACGATTTCGCTCATTCGATCGGCCGGCGCCTTCACGTGCACCGCCTGCAGATACGGCGAGCGCCCGACGAGCTGGCCGGGATGGCGGCCGGGACGCTCGAGCAGCACCGGCATGGTACGGCCGACGCAGGCGCGATTGAACGCCGCCTGCTGCTCGCCGAGCAGCGCCTGCAGGCGCCGCAGGCGCTCTTCCTTGACCGGCTCGGGCACCTGATCGTCCATGAGCGCGGCCGGCGTGCCGGGCCGCGGGCTATATTTGAACGAGAAGGCGCTGGCGAAGCCGATATCGCGGACCACGGCGAGTGTCGCCTCGAAATCCGCGTCGCTCTCGCCCGGAAAGCCGACGATGAAATCGGACGACAGCGCGAGATCGGGCCGCGCGCGCCGCAGACGCGCGGCGATCCGGCGATATTCGTCGGCGCGATGGCCGCGATTCATCGCCGCGAGAATGCGGTCGGACCCGGCTTGCAGCGGTAGGTGGAGATAAGGCATCAGCTTCGGCTGGTCGGCGTGGCAGGCGATAAGATCGCCGTCCATGTCGCGCGGATGCGAGGTCGTGTAGCGAATGCGCTGCAAGCCGTCGATGGCAGCCAGCCGGCGGATGAGGCCGGCAAGGCCGAGCGTCGTGCCGTCCGCATCGCGGCCGCGATAGGCATTGACGTTCTGGCCGAGCAGCGTGATCTCGACCGCGCCTCGGGCGACCAGCGCGCCCGCCTCGGCCGCGACGCCCGCCGGCGGCCGCGAGTATTCGGCGCCGCGCGTGTAGGGCACGACGCAGAACGTGCAGAATTTGTCGCAGCCTTCCTGCACGGTGAGGAAGGCCGACACTCCCGGCGCGGCCTGCGCCTGCGGCAAGTGATCGAATTTGGGTTCGACCGGAAACTCGGTATCGAGTACCGCGCCGGCACCGCGCGTCGCGCGCGCGACCAGCTCCGGCAGGCGGTGATAGGTCTGCGGCCCGAAGACGAGGTCGACGATCGGCGCGCGGCGGACGATTTCGTCGCCTTCGGCCTGCGCCACGCATCCGGCGACGGCGATCAGCGGCGGACGCGGGCCGGACTTGAGCGGCTTGAAG